>JAWVYO010000045.1:0-18121 GCA_033722675.1 Acidimicrobiia bacterium
CCATCCAACTGGCGTACAACGAGGAGCACGGCATCGATCCGCAGACGATCCGCAAGCGGGTCTCGGACATCCTGGAGCTGGTGCAGAGCGGCGACGCGCCGAGCGTCGACCGGCGGCGCCGCGAGGTCGTGGAGCGGGAAGCCCTCGACCTGCCGGCGGACGACCTCGGCCGGCTGATCCGGAGCCTCGAGGACGAGATGCGGGAGGCGGCGGCGGAGCTGCGCTTCGAGTACGCGGCGCGCCTTCGAGACGAGATCAACGAGCTGAAGCGCGAGCTCCGAGCGATGGCGGAGGCCCGTTAGGCGGGCGGGGTCGCCGTGCCCGCCAGGTAGGCGAGGGCGGCGTCGAGCGGGACCACGTCGCCGTACTTGGCGGCGATGTCCACGAGGTTCGCCTCGTGGGGCTCCGGTGCCCTGTCCCCGACGGCCGCCTCGGGCACCACTGCGGGGAGTCCGAGCTGCATGAGGTCGATGGCCGTGGCCCGGATGCAGCCGCTGGTGGTGGCGCCACAGAGGATCACGGTGTCGACGCCGAGGTCGGCGAGCATCTCGGCGAGCCGGGTACCGAAGAAGGCGGAGGCACCCTTCTTGCGCACGAGCGTCTCGTCGGGACGTCGGCCGAGACGCGGGTCGATGGCGGTCCACCCGCCGTCCCGCACGAGGCTCTCGAGGGAGGGCGCCTTCTGCATCCACAGGACGGTGTCCTCGTCACCGGGATCGAACTCGATCGTGGTGAACACGACCGGCGTATCGCCGGAACGTGCGGCGTCGAGGAGGCGCCGTGTCGCCGAGACGACAGCGGACAGGTCGGAGCCCATGGGGGCTTCGGGGTCGGTGAATCCCGTCGACAGGTCGACGACGAGGACGGCAGGACGCGAGCCCCAGGAGAGTCCACGACCCAGCCGGGCTGCTTCGTAGACGGCCTGGGTCGAGGAGTCCGTCATCGCGGCCGCCGGCGGGTCAGCTCCGCTCGGCCTCGTCGGTGGCGTCCTCGTCCTCGTCGTCCTCGCGCATCCCCTTGCGGAGTTCCTTGGCGGACTTGCCGATGGAGCGCGCCAGCTCGGGCAGCTTCGCCGAACCGAACAGGAGCAGGACGACGACGAGGATCACGATGATCTCCGGCCAACCGAGCCTCATAGGGACCTTTCCTCGCTGCGTCGAAGTGTAGGGCGGGCCGCCGGGTGTGGCGGCAGGGGCGGAGGACCCCGACGGCGGGGCCGGTCGGCCAGGGTGGCTTTTCGCGAACCACACCGCTGAAATTTGGCCCGACCCGGCCGGTACACTGCCGGTTCCGCATCGGAGGACGGCGGTGTCGCGCGAAACGATCCTGATCAAGGGTGCCCGGGAGCACAATCTCAAGAACGTCTCCCTGGAGCTGCCGCGCGAGGCGCTCATCGTGTTCACGGGCCTGTCGGGCTCGGGCAAGTCGAGCCTGGCCTTCGACACGATCTACGCCGAGGGACAGCGTCGTTACGTCGAAAGCCTCTCCGCCTACGCCCGCCAGTTCCTGGGTCAGATGGAGAAGCCGAACGTCGAGTTCATCGAGGGCCTCTCTCCGGCGATCTCCATCGACCAGAAGACGGCCAGCCGTAATCCCCGCTCCACCGTCGGCACCGTCACCGAGATCCACGACTACCTGCGGCTGCTCTACGCCCGGGCCGGCATCCCGCACTGCCCGAACTGCGGCCGGGTGGTGGCCCGCCAGACGCCCCAACAGATCGTCGACCAGGTCCTCGAGCTCGATGAGGGAACCCGGTTCCAGGTCCTGGCGCCGGTGGTTCGTGGTCGGAAGGGGGAGTACGAGGCGCTCCTGAAGGAACTGGGCCGCGAGGGCTTCTCGCGGGCCCGCATCGACGGGGAGATCCGCGAGCTCACCGAGGACATCAAGCTCGATCGGTACTACCAGCACACGATCGAGGTGGTCGTGGACCGGCTCGTGCGCAAGGACGGCATCGAGCGCCGGCTCACCGATTCGCTCGAGACGGCGCTGCGTCTCGCCGACGGCGTCGCCCTCGTCGACGTCGTGGACGGCCCGAACCTGACGTTCAGCCAGCACCTCGCCTGTGACCACTGCGGGACGTCCTACGAGGAGCTGCAGCCCCGCAACTTCTCGTTCAACAGCCCCTACGGCGCCTGCACGGTCTGCAACGGCATCGGCACGCGGTATCAGGTCGACTGGCGGCTGGCGATCCCCGACGAGGACAAGAGCCTGGCCGACGGCGCCGTCGCCCCGTGGAGCGGCCGCCACCGCGGCCGGTACTTCCAGCGGCTCCTCGAGGGGGTCGCCCGCGCCCACGACTTCTCGATGGAGACCCCCTTCAAGGATCTGACCGAGGAGCAGCGTGAGCTCGTGCTCCACGGCACCGGCGACGAGCCGATCACCGTGTCCTACACGAACCGCTTCGGGCGCAACCGGCGGTACCAGACGACGTACGAGGGGCTCATCCCCTTCCTGAACCGGCGGCACGAGGGCGCCGACAGCGACGGCGCCCGGGAGATGTATCAACAGTTCATGCGGGAGGTGCCGTGTGAGGCGTGCGGCGGCGCCCGACTCAACCCCGTCTCCCTGGCGGTGACGATCGGCGAGAGGAACATCCACGACGTGTCGGCCATGTCGCTGCGCGACGCCCACGCCTTCCTCGACGACCTGGAACTCGACGACCGGCAGGCCGTCATCGCCGAGGCCGTGCTGAAGGAGGTGCGGGCCAGGCTGTCGTTCCTGCTGGACGTCGGCCTCGACTACCTCACCCTGTCGCGGAGCGCGGCCACGCTGGCCGGCGGCGAGGCGCAGCGCATCCGGCTGGCCACGCAGATCGGCTCGGGTCTCGTGGGCGTCCTGTACATCCTCGACGAGCCCTCGATCGGGCTGCACCAGCGCGACAACCAGCGCCTCATCGAGACGCTCGTCCGCCTCCGCGACCTCGGGAACACGGTCGTGGTCGTCGAGCACGACGAGGAGACGATCCGCGTCGCCGACCACATCGTCGACATCGGTCCGGGCGCGGGCGAGCACGGCGGGCGGATCGTCGCCGAGGGGCCCCTCGACGTGGTCGTGGGGGAGCCCACCTCGATCACCGGCGACTACCTGGCGGGACGCCGCACCATCGAGGTGCCCCGTGAGCGCCGGGAGCCCGGTGAGCACTCCCTGTGGATCCGCGGCGCCGTCGAGAACAACCTGAAGGACCTCGACGTCGAGATCCCCCTCGGGGTGTTCGTCGCCGTCACGGGTGTCTCGGGCAGCGGCAAGTCGACGCTCGTGGAGGAGATCCTCTCCAAGGCCCTGCACTTCGAGCTCTACCGGTCGCGTGAGATGCCCGGCCGCCACAAGCGCGTCGAGGGCATCGAGCACCTCGACAAGGCGATCAACATCGACCAGTCGCCGATCGGCCGGACGCCGCGATCCAATCCGGCCACCTACACGAAGGTCTTCGACCGGATCCGGTCGCTCTTCGCCTCCGTCCCCGAATCGAAGGCCCGCGGCTACAAGCCGGGTCGCTTCTCCTTCAACGTGTCCGGCGGGCGCTGCGAGGCCTGCAAGGGCGACGGGACCATCAAGATCGAGATGCACTTCCTGCCCGACGTCTACATCCCCTGCGAGCAGTGCAAGGGGCAGCGGTACAACCGCGAGACCCTCGAGATCCTCTGGAAGGGCCACACCATCTCCGACGTGCTCGACATGTCGGTGGAGGAGGCGCTGCGGTTCTTCGAGAACCAGCCGCCGATCGTGCGCATCCTCCAGACGCTGTACGACGTGGGCCTCGGCTACATCCGCCTCGGCCAGCCGGCCCCGACGCTGTCGGGCGGCGAGGCGCAGCGGGTGAAGCTGGCGTCGGAGCTCGGCAAGCGGTCCACCGGCAGCACCTTCTACATCCTCGACGAGCCCACGACGGGCCTCCACTTCGAGGACGTCCGCAAGCTCCTCGGCGTGCTCCAGCGGCTCGTCGACAACGGCAACACCGTGCTCGTGATCGAGCACAACCTCGACGTCGTGAAGTCGGCCGACTGGATCGTCGACCTCGGCCCCGAAGGCGGCGAGGAGGGTGGCCGCATCGTCGCGCAGGGCTCACCCGAGGCGGTGGCCGCCGTGTCGGAGTCCTACACGGGCAAGTTCCTGCGGGACATCCTCGAGTGACGGGCTGGGGCGACGACCTGGCCGACTGGTGGCTCGGGGAGATCGCCTCCGACATCGGCTACGCCGGCGAGGTGCTGCCGATGGCGCTCGGGCTCCTCGACCCCGCGGCGGGCGAGACCGTGCTCGACGTCGGCTGCGGCGAAGGACGGGTGATGCGCGAGATCGCCGCCCGGGGCGCCACCCCCATCGGCGTCGACCTCTCGTTCGACCTGCTCGGCCACGCGGCCGAGTCCGGGCCGGTGGTCGCGGCCAGGCTCCCGTCGCTCGGCTTCCTCGGGGACGGCGTGGTCGACGCTGCGGTGGTCGTGCTCGTGCTGGAGCACCTCCCCGAGGTGGCCGGCCTGTTCGCCGAGACGGCCCGGGTCGTGCGGTCCGGGGGCCGTCTCGCTCTCGTCGTCAACCACCCGGTCCTCACCGCACCCGATTCGGGGCCGATCGTCGACCCCGACGACGACGAGGTCCTCTGGCGGTGGGGCGACTACTTCGGGTCGGGATCGACCGTCGAGCCGGCCGGCGAGTCGTCCGTGGCGTTCCACCACCGATCGACGGCGGCACTCCTCACGGCGGCGGCGGATGCAGGATGGACGCTGGAGCGGCTGGAGGAGGCGCCCGTGGGGGAGCAGCGCCGCCGCGCCGACCCGCTGCTGGACGCCCAGGCCGACGTCCCGAGGCTGCTCGGGGCGCGGTGGCGGCGTCCGTCGGACGGCTGACCGGGTGCACACCGCCGGTCGTCGCGGTGTGGGATGATCGCGCCGTGCACCACCCGGGCCGCGCCTCGCTCGTGATCCTCCTCTGGTTCGCCCTGGCGTCGTGCATCTCGGCGACGCCCGCCGAGGAGTCGGGAGCGGCGGCCACGGCCGCCGTGGTGCGCGGCCTCGTCGACGACCCGACCACGGCCGTCTTCCTCCTCCCCCTGTCGGGGTCGGATCCCGATCTCACCCTCCAGGCGGCGGTCGTGGCCGAACTCGACGACCTCGAGACCGTCCGCTTCGTCGACGACGCCGAGGAGGCCTTCGACGGTGACGGGGTCCGCGACGGCGCGGTCCTCCTCCGGGTGGGGAGCGTGCCGTCCGGCGATCGCCCGGTGGTGACGGTCGAGCGGATCCTGTCGGCGAACCGCTCGACCCTGGTGACGGTGGCCCTGGAGCGGTCCGGCGACGAGTGGCGGGTCCTGTCGGTCTCAGACGCCTGAGGGGTCGGCCACCGCGGCGGCCAGGTCGAGTGCCCGGTCGACGTCGTCGCCGTCGGGTGGCTCGAGGTCGGTGAGCGCGGCGATGCGGAGCCGCTCGAGTTCCGACCCGTCCCAGCCGGCCGCCTCGGGACGGCCGGCGTCCACTGCGGCCGCGGCCGCAGTGGCGGCGAGGACGATCGCCTCGCGCCGCGCTCCCCGCATGGCCCGGAGACGGGCGGCGACGAAGAGGCTCTCCGCCACCCCGTCGCGTTCGGTGGCGCGTTTGGAGGTGATCCGGAGGTCGAACACGTAGGCGGCGAAGGCGTAGCCCCCGATGACGGCGACACCTGCGGAGCCCGCCCACGCCGGGGCCCGGACGAGCACCGCGACGAGGGCCCCGACCACCCACGCGACCTGGAAGGTGGTCTCGAGGCGGGCGAAGGCCCGTCCGAGGTCGGCCTCCACGGCCTGGCGCTGCACGAGGCTGTCGAATCCGTGCTTGCCGAGGGTGGCGGCGAGGCCGAGTGCCGCTGCGAGGACCCCGCCGGTGATCACGTCGAATCGGAGCGCCCCGGGGACGGCGGCCAGCGCCGGCAGCGCCAGCGCGATGCCGATGAGGGAGGACTCCCCGGTGAGGCGCCGCAGCATGGGCGCAGTGAGCGATCCCACGAGTCCGCCGGCGGCTGCCGCGCCGAGCACGGCCCCGAACTGCCACAGCGGCACACCGGCGGCCCGCAGGACGAACGCGAGGTGGAAGGTGACGAAGCCCACGAGCAGCCGGAGGGCGCCGATGGCGGCGATCCCGTCGCGCAGGACCGGCGTACGCACGTCGAGGAGCGCCCGGCGGCGGCGGGTGACGATCGAACGCGTCGGCGGGAGGGTGAGGGCGACGACGAGCGCGGCGGCCATGAGCCCGGCACCCATCCGAAGCACCCAGGAGGCGCCGGCCACGGCGAGGACCCCGGCGGCGACCGCTCCGCCCACCGCCAGCCCGAGCGCGCCCACGACGGAGACGATCGAGTTGGCGCGTACGAGGAGGCCGGGCCGGGGTTCGAGCCGGGGCACGATCGCCGAACGCGACACCACGAAGACCTTGCCGAGCACCAGGGCGGCGAATGCCTCCGGGTAGAAGGCGAGTCGCTCCAGGTGCACCGCGAGCAGCAGGAACACGACGACCCGGAGGGCCAGGCCCGAGACGATCACGGCGCGCTGGCCGCCGCGGACGCGGTCCACGACCGGTCCGATGACGGGGACCACGACGGCGAAGGGCGCCATCGTCAGGCACAGATAGAGGAGGATCACGGGCCGGGCGGCGTCGAGGCTGACCCCGAAGAAGAGCGAGCCGGCCAGGGAGACGGCCAGGCACGCCTCACCGGCCGAGACGAGGGCCTGGACGACCCCGAGCCGGCGGATGCCGCCGGCGACCCGCTGGGCGGGCGGAGCGGTCTGCGTGTCCACGTCGGTCGAAGGTAGACGCCCGGGCCGGCACGAGTCCACCGCCCAGCGGGCCGGGCCGCCAGGCGGCCGCCCGCCGATACGATCGGGGACATGCTGCGGCGCCCTCCGGCTTCCGAGATCCCCGACGTCCCGGGGGTCTATCGCTTTCGCGACCGCCACGGCGAGATCCTCTACGTCGGCAAGGCGAAGTCGCTGCGCAAGCGCGTCACGAACTACTTCGGGCGCGACCTCCAGGCTCGGACGCTGACGATGGTCGATCAGGCCGAGTCGGTCGACTGGATCGTCACCGACAACGAGGTCGAGGCCCTCATGCTGGAGTACACGCTCATCCAGAAGCACCAGCCGCGCTTCAACATCCGCCTCCGCGACGACAAGTCCTTCCCCTTCCTCGCCATCACGCGCTCGGAGGAGTGGCCCCGGGCGACGGTCATGCGAGGCAAGCGGCGCAGCGGCACCCAGTACTTCGGGCCCTATGCCCACGCCTACGCCATCCGCCAGACGCTCGATCTGCTCGTGCGGACGTTCCCGATCCGCACCTGTTCCAACGCGAAGTTCAAGCGGCACGAAGCCCAGGGCCGACCCTGCCTCCTGTTCCACATCGAACGCTGCTCGGGCCCCTGCGTCGGTGAGGTGAGCGAGGACCAGTACGCCGCCTACGTCGACGGCCTCGCCGACTTCCTCGCGGGGAACGACGACGACATCCTCGACCGGCTGCGCGCCGGGATGGAGTCGGCGGCCGACGACCTCGAGTTCGAGCAGGCCGCCCGGCTTCGCGACCAGATCACCGCCATCCAGAAGGCGCTCGCCCGTCAGGAGATGGCGACGACGAAGCGGGAGGACTTCGACCTCATCGCCGTGGAGGAGGACGACCTCGAAGCCGCCGTCGTGGCCCTCCACGTGCGGAAGGGCCGGGTGTCGGGACGATCGTCGACGATCGTGGACAAGGTCGAGGACGTCACGACCGAACAGCTGGTCGCCCGGATGCTCAGCCAGCGCTACGGCGGCGAGCGGCCGCCCCCCGAGGTGCTGGTGCAGGTGGAGCCCGAGGAGGCCGATCTGTGGCGGGAGTGGCTGGAGTACCGGCGTGAGGCGAAGGTGTCCCTCCGGGTGCCCCGACGCGGCCAGAAGCGCCGCCTCATGGAGACGGCCCGGGCCAACGCCCGGGAGGAGTTCGCCCGCCATCGCCTGCGGCGCCAGAACGACCACAACGCCCGCGCCAGGGCCCTCCGCAGCCTCCAGGACAGCCTGGACCTGCCGGAGCCGCCGCTGCGGATCGAGTGCTACGACATCTCGACGATCCAGGGGAGCGACACCGTCGGGTCCATGGTCGTCATGGAGGACGGGCTCCCGAAGCGCAACCAGTACCGGCGGTTCAAGGTGCGGAGCATCGACGGACAGGACGACTTCGCGGCGATGGAGGAGGTCCTGCGCCGCCGTCTCACCGCCTACCTGGCCGAGCGCCGCCTCCCCGTCGAGGAGCGGGGCAAGTTCGCCTATCCGCCGTCGCTGCTGCTCGTCGACGGCGGTGCGGGCCAGCTGGGCCGGGCCGTCAAGGTCGTGGAGGAACTCGGTCTGGACATCCCCGTCGCGGGGCTCGCCAAGAAGATGGAGGAGGTGTACCTGCCGGGCTCGCCGGAACCGGTGGTCATCCCCCGGGGGGAGCACGCGCTGCACCTGCTCCAGCGGATCCGCGACGAGGCGCACCGCTTCGCCGTCCAATACCACCGCACCCTGCGGGGCCGTCGTATGGTTGACTCGGTGCTGGACGAGGTCCCGGGCGTCGGGCCGAAACGCAAGGCGGCGCTCATGCAGCGGTTCGGATCCCTGAAGCGGATCCGGGAGGCCGACGCCGAGGAACTGGCCGAGGTCGTCCCGGCCTCGGTGGTGGACGACCTGCAGGCCGTCCTCCGCGGCGAGCGGGTCGGGACCGGGTAGAGGAGGGGCCATGCCGGAAGCGCCGGAACTCGTGATCATCACCGGGATGTCCGGTGCCGGTCGGTCGACGGCGTCGCGCGCCCTCGAGGACCTCGGGTTCCACGTCATCGACAACCTGCCGGTCGACCTCGTGCCGGAGGTGGTGGCGTACTCGGATCCGTTGGAGTCGTCCGCCCGTCGCCGGGTGGCCGTCGTGGTCGACGCCCGGGCGCGGCTCACGTTCGAGCGTCTCGAGCAGGCGCTGGTGACCCTGGCCGGCCAGGGCGTGCCCACCTCCATCGTCTTCCTGGACGCCGACGACTCCACGCTCGCCAAGCGGTTCTCCGAGACGCGCCGCCCGCACCCCGTGAGCGGCGCCACGATCGGCGACTCCATCGCCGCCGAGCGGGCCGCACTCGCCGACATCCGCGGTGAGGCCGACATCGTCATCGACACCACGGAGCGCTCCGTGCACGACCTCCGCGGCATGATCCAGGAGATCTACGCCGGACGCCGGCCCCGCCGACCGCTGCGCGTCAACGTGCAGTCGTTCGGGTTCAAGCACGGCGTGCCGCGGGTCGTCGATCTGGTCTTCGACGTCCGGTTCCTCCCCAACCCGCACTGGGACCCCGATCTCCGGCCCCTCACGGGCCTGGACGACCCGGTGCGCGAGTACGTGTTCGCCCACGCCGAGGCCGGCGAGTTCGTCGAGCGGCTGACGGAGATGCTCGGGTTCCTCCTCCCCAAGTACGACGACGAGGGGAAGAGCTACCTGACCATCGGCGTGGGGTGCACGGGCGGCAAGCACCGGTCGGTGGCCATCGCAGAACGGATCGCCGAGTACGTGTCGTCCCTCGACTACGACGTGGCGATCACCCACCGAGACAAGGATCGGGGCGGCACGTGAGCGAGTACGAGGTGCTGCTCGAGCCCCTCCTCCAGGAACTCGACATCGACTACGAAGGGCTCCACGTCGTCGCGATCGGCGGCGGCCACGGCCTCGCGCAGGCCCTCATGGCCCTCCAGGACTACGCCGACGTCATCACCGCCGTGGTGACCGTCGCCGACGACGGTGGGTCCTCGGGCCGGCTGAGCCCGGCCCTGGGGATCCCGCCGCCGGGCGACATCCGGATGGCGCTCCTCGCGCTGAGTCCCGACGACACCCTGTGGCGCGACCTCGTCGCCCACCGCTTCGACGCCTCCGGGGACATCGACGGGCACTCACTCGGCAACCTGATCATCGCCGCGCTCGCCGAGCAGCTCGGCGATTTCGACGCCGGCGTGAGCCGGCTGGGCGAGCTGCTGCGCGCACGGGGCGAGGTGGTCCCCGTGGCCTCGGTGCCCCTCGAACTCGAGGCCACGATCGACGGCGCGACCGTCCGCGGCCAGGTGGCCGTGGCGACCACCCGCGGCCGCATCAGCGACCTGCGCGTCACGCCCACCGACGTCGAGGCCTCGCAGACGGCGGTCCGGGCGGTGGGAGCCGCCGACCAGATCGTTCTGGGCCCGGGGAGCCTGTACACGTCGATCGCGGCGAACCTGCGGGTTCCCGGCCTCGTCGAGGCGGTCAACGACTCGCCGGGGAAGCTCGTCTACGTCTGCAACCTGGCGACACAGGACGCCGAGACGCTGGGGATGGACGCCGCCGACCACGTGGAGGCCCTCTGTGCGATCACCGGTGTCCGCGTCCCCGACGCCGTCGTCGTGCACGACGGGCCCGTGGAGGGACTGCAGGCGCCGGCGGAGGCCGTGGCCGTCGACGTCGAGCGGCTCATCGGTCTCGGATGCAAGGTGGAACCGGCTCGGTTGTGGATCGACGGCGGGTCGCATCCCCATCACGATCCCGCCCGGTTGGGCGCGGTGCTCCGACGGCTAGCGTGAGCCGCGGCCGACGCCTGGAGCCCTCGTGACCCACCAGTACCTCACCCTCGACGATCTGGACGTCGACGGCGCCACCGTCCTCGTGCGCGCCGATCTCAACGTGCCCCTCGACGACGGCGCGGTGGGCGACGACTACCGGATCCGCCAGAGCCTGCCCACCATCTCGGAGCTGCTCCAGGGCGGCGCCCGGGTCGTGGTCTGCAGTCACCTCGGGCGGCCCGAGGACCGGGATCCCTCGCTGTCGATGGCACCGGTGGCCGAGCGCCTGGGGGAGCTGGGCGGCTTCGACGTCGTGGCGGCCGGGGACGTCGCGGGCGACGCCGCCGCTGCCGCGGTTCGCGACGCCGACGCCGACACCGTCGTGGTGCTCGAGAACACCCGGTTCGAGGCGGGGGAGACCGCGAACGACGAGGCGCTCGCCGAACGCCTCGCGGGGCTCGCCGACCGGTTCGTCCTCGACGCCTTCGGCTCGGCCCATCGGGCGCACGCGTCGACGGTCGGGGTGGCCGAGTTGATCCCTTCGGCGGCCGGGCGGCTGCTCGCCGACGAGATCCAGGCCTTCGATCGCCTCCTCCGGGACCCCGATCGCCCCTACGTGGTGATCCTGGGCGGAGCAAAGGTCTCCGACAAGCTCGGGATCATGGAGGCGCTGCTCCCGAAGGTGGACGCGATCGCCGTCGGCGGAGCGATGTGCTTCACGTTGCTCGCCGCCGAGGGTTACGAGGTGGGCGCCTCGCGGGTGGAGGACGACATGGTCGACGCCGTCCGCGAACTCCTCGGAGGCCCCCACGGCGGCAAGATCACACTGCCGGTCGACATCACGGCCGCCACCCATTTCGCCGAGGACGCGGCCTTCGACGTCGTGCCGGCCGTGGACATGCCGGACGACCGGATGGGCCTCGACATCGGGCCGGAATCGGTGGCGCGGTTCGGCGCGATCGTCGCCGGCGCGGACACGGTGTTCTGGAACGGACCGATGGGCGTCTTCGAGTGGGAGCCCTTCGCCGAGGGGACGCTCGGCGTGGCTCGCGCCGTGGGCGGCTCCGAGGCCTATACCGTGGCGGGGGGAGGCGACTCCGTGGCGGCGCTCCGGCGCTTCGGCCTGGAGGATGCCGTCTCCCACCTCTCGACCGGCGGAGGAGCCGGTCTGGAGCTGCTCGAGCAGGGAAGCCTGCCGGGCCTCGACGTTCTCAGGAGGTGGGCGCGATGACACGCAAGGATCTGATCGCCGGCAACTGGAAGATGCACGCCACCCATCTGGAGGCGATCCAGATGGTGCAGAAGCTGGGCTACCGGCTGGAGGAGAGCGACTACCAGCGCGTCGACGTCGTCGTCTGCCCGCCCTTCACCGCGCTCCGGAGCGTCCAGACGGTCATCGAGGCCGACTACCTGCCCATCCGTCTGGGCGCCCAGGACGTCCACCACGAGGAGAAGGGCGCCTTCACCGGCGAGATCGCGCCCGGGATGCTCGAGAAGCTCAATGTGTCCTACGTGATCGTGGGGCACTCGGAGCGACGCCACGTGTTCGGCGAGACCGACGAGACGGTGGCCAAGAAGCTGCGTGCGGTGCTCGGCGCCGAGATGACGCCGATCCTCGCCCTCGGGGAGCTCCTCGACGAGCGGGAGGCCGGCGACACCGAGGCCGTCATCGAGCGGCAGCTCGATGCGGCGCTCTCGGGCCTCGACGCGGCGACCGTCGGGGGGCTGGTCGTGGCGTATGAGCCCGTGTGGGCGATCGGCACCGGGCGGACCGCCACCGACGACCAGGCAGCCGAGGCCATCGGGTTCCTGCGGGCCCGCGTTCGGGCCTCGTTCGGTGACGAGGCAGCGGGCTCCGTCCGCATCCTCTACGGGGGTTCGGTGAACGCCGGCAACATCGCCGGCCTGATGGCGAAACGCGACATCGACGGCGCGCTGGTCGGCGGAGCCTCCCTCGACCCCGATTCCTTCGCCTCCATCGTCCGCTACTACGTCTAGCGCCGCGCCCGGTTCGGAGCCGACGGATCGCTCAGCACCGGCCCTCGGCATGCCGATGACAGATCGAGGATGAACCGGTTCAGACGCATCGTCGCGGCCGCGGCCGCGCTCTCGACGCTCGCGCTCGCGTGCGCCGGGAACGGCGTGGACCCCTCGACGGGCTACGTGCCGACCACCCGCGCCCCGAGCACGAGCACGACCGCCGCTGCCGCCCTCGAACCCGAGATCGTGGTCGGCGTCGCCACGGCAGGCGCACCGCGGACGCTCAACCCGCTCCTCGACACGCCGGACACGGCGGTGCTCGACATCATCGGCCCGGCGGTCTTCGCCTCGGCCTACGACGTCGATCCGGTCACCTACGAGTTGATCCCCGACACGGTCGCCGAGATCCCGTCGATCGAGAACGGTGGCATCCAGCCGGCGGGCGACGGGACGGTCACGGTGACCTACCGGGTCGCCCCCGGCGCGGTGTGGGCCGACGGGGTCGCCATCACCGGCGACGACCTGCTCTACACGTACGAGGTGATCACCGACCGGAGCCTGCCGATCCGCCCCGACCTCCAGGAGCTGTACGGGACCATCGTGCCGGGCTCCATGGTGGCCGAGGGGACGAGCGTGACCTTCCGGGCGAGCCCCGGGCCGCGACTCGACCGACTGTTCGAGATCATCGTGCCCCGCCACGCCGTGGAGGGCACCGACTTCGTGGAGGACTGGAACGAGCGGCTGTGGGTGGCCGGCGGTCCCTTCGGGTTCGCCTCCTACGAGCCGGGCCAGTTCCTCGAGGTCAAGGCGAACCCGAACTACTGGAAGGACCGGTCCGGGGCGCTCCCGGGGCTGGACCGGGTCGTCTTCCGCTTCTTCGACGTCGACGGAGGCGCCGTCGACGTACGGCTCCTCGGCGGATTCGAGACCGGGGCGATCGAGGTGATGACGATCGCCGATGCCCAGTCGGTGGAGGGGCGCCTCGGCGACCTCCGGGACGACGGCGCCGAGGTGGCGGTGGGGCCGGGGATCGAATGGATGCACCTGAACTTCCAGTTCGGACCGAACAACCGCAACGACGAAAGCCTCAATCGTCACATCGAGTTCCGGCGGGCCGTCGCCCACGCCATCGACCGGGAGCGGCTGTCCGAGCTGACCGGCACGCCGCCCGTCACCTCGGCGCTCGCCCAGTTCCTGCCCCGGTACGACGGCCCGGGCTGGTCGATCTACGAGACCGACATCGAGCGGGTGAAGGGTCAGCTGTTCGAACTGGAGCAGCAGATCGACCGCGACCTCTTCGCCGGCAACGGGCCCCGGCTCGTGCTGTCGGCGGAGCGGGACGACCTCGCCGTCGCCGCCCTGGCCGGAGAGGTCGTGCGGATGCTCGACGAGGCCGGGATCGGCGCCGAGCTCCAACTGGAGGACCAGGCGATCCTGTTCGGCGACACCGTCGACGACGGATCGTGGGACGTGGGCATCTGGTCGTTCGCCGGGGGATCGGGGGCGGGGGATGCCGTCGGCTTCTTCGGCATCTTCGATCCCGAGGGCCTGCCCTACGTGGGGAGCAACTTCTTCCGATGGGGGACCATCGACTCGACCGTGCAGGGCGAGGCCACCGACCGGTACGCGCAGCTCGTCGATCGCCTCCGGTCGACGGTGGACCCGACGACGCTCACGCAGCTGCTCGTCGAGGCGGAGTCGCTCCTGGCCGAGGAGGTCGTCATCATCCCCCTCGTCGCCCGGCGGCTCGACGCCGTCGCCTGGTGGGCCGACGAGCTGGCCGGCCCGGTGCCGAATCCCCGGATGCCGATCACGTGGAACATCGAGACGTGGAGTCGGCCGGAGCGCTGAGGTGCCGGGGGTACGATGGCGCTCCCCACCGCGACCCAGGGAGACGGATGCCCACGCTCGTGCTGCTGCGCCACGGACAGAGCACCTGGAACCTCGAGAACCGCTTCACCGGCTGGACCGACGTCGGCCTGACCGAACAGGGCGAGGAGGAGGCCCGCACCGCCGGGAAGCTGCTCCGTGACGAGGGGTTCGACTTCGACATCGTCTTCACGTCGCTGCTGAAGCGGGCGATCCACACGACGAACATCACCCTCGACGTCATGGACCTCGACTGGCTGCCGGTGGAGCGGCACTGGCGGCTCAACGAGCGTCACTACGGGGCGCTCCAGGGGCTCGACAAGGCCGAGACGGCCGAACGTCACGGCGACGAGCAGGTCCACATCTGGCGCCGGTCCTACGACACGCCGCCGCCCGCGCTGGACCCCGACGACGAGCGGCACCCCCGGTTCGACCGCCGGTACGACGATCTGCCGCCAGACCTGCTTCCGGCCGCCGAGAGTCTGGCACTCGTCGTGGACAGGATGCTGCCCTACTGGTACGACGCCATCGTCCCGGCGATCCGCGCGGGTCGAAAGGTGCTGGTCTCGGCCCACGGCAACTCGCTACGCGCCCTCGTGAAGCACCTCGACGACATCCCCGACGACGAGATCCCCTCGCTGAACATCCCCACGGGCATCCCCCTCGTCTACGAGCTCGACGACGACCTGCAGTCCGTCTCGAGCCGGTATCTGGGCGATCCCGAGGCGGCGGCCGCGGCGGCGAAGGCGGTGGCGGAGCAGGCATCGCGCGGGTGATGAGCCTGGTGCGACGACGCAGGCGGCGTATACTCCGCTGACCGCGAATCCAGGGGTCCGCACCCAATGCTGTCCGGCATCGTCATCGCCATCCATCTGCTGCTCTCCCTCGGGCTCATCGCCCTGATCCTGCTGCACGCGGGCAAGGGTGGCGGGCTCTCCGACGCCTTCGGCGGCGGCATGGGCCCGCTCGGCCAGGTGGGCGGAGCGACGGTCGTCGAGCGGAACCTGAACCGGCTCACGGTCCTCGTGGCCATCGGGTTCGCCATCACGACGCTCGTCCTCGCCTTCATCCTGGACTAGTCCCGGGGGCCCCGGCGCGCGCCGTCGCCTCGCCCTTTAGCGGTCTTTTAGGGCACGCCACCTACGGTGCGTTGGACCGCGCGCGTCCGGCGCTCCGCCGCCGCGCCCGGTTCGGGGCAATGCGGGTGCCGGTGGGTATACTCCCGCCACCGCGTGCCCGGCAGGGAGGAGGTACGCCAGGTGTTCAACTACATCGTCCGGCGGTTGGTGTACGGAGTCATCACGCTCCTGGCACTGAGCATCATCGTGTTCTGGCTGCTCCAGAACACCGGTGGTGGACCGCTCGATCGGCTGAAGGCCAATCCGCGGATCACCAAGGAGACCGTGGCCGCCATCACCGAGTTCTACGGACTCGATCAGCCGGCGATCCAGCAGTACTTCACCTGGCTCAGCAAGTACGTCACCGGCGACTGGGGCGTGTCCTTCCAGGCGCCGACCCCCGTGCGCGATCTGGTCTTCGACCGCCTGGGTGGCACGCTGCGCCTGATGATGACCGCCCTCGGCATCGCGGTGCTCATCGGTATCCCGCTCGGGATCTATCAGGCGCTGAAGCAGTACACCTTCCTGGACCAGGCGGCGACCACCTTCTCCTTCGTCACCTTCTCCACTCCGATCTTCGTGCTCGGCATCTCCCTGCAGATCGTCTTCGCCGTGTACCTCGAGCGCTGGACCGGCGTGAAGTTCTTCTTCAACGCCGGCATGAACAGTGCGAACTACTCCGATCTCGGCTTCCTGGCGAGACTCGGCGACACCGTCCAACACCTCTTCTTACCCGCCATATCGATCGCGTTGATCTCGATCGCCGCCTACAGCCGCTATCAGCGGGCCTCGATGCTCGAGGTGCTGCACAGCGACTACCTCCGGACCGCGAAGGCCAAGGGCCTGAGCCGCCGCTCGGTGATCGTCAAGCACGCCCTCCGCAACGCCCTCATCCCCATCATCACGCTCATCTCCCTGGACGTGGCGACGGTGCTCGGCGGTGCGGTGATCACCGAGACCATCTTCGGCTGGCCCGGCATCGGCCGCCTCTACATCACGGCCATCGGGCAGAACGACTACCCGATCGTGATGGCGGTGGTGATGGCCATCGGGATCATGGTCGTCGTGATGAACCTGCTCGCCGACATCGCCTACGGCTTCCTCGACCCGCGGGTCCGGTATGACTGATACCCAGCGGCCTCCCGACGCGCCGGAGGAGGACATCGACTTCGAAGCCCTCGACGCGTCGGAGGGCATGGCCGTCGAGCCGATCACGCAGTGGAAGCTGTTCCGCTCCCGGCTCGGCCGCCACCGCCTGGCGCTGTGGTCCGCGGGCGTGCTCGGGTTCATCGTGTTCGTCACGATCTTCGCCGACTTCATCCCCGGTCTCGGCGACCCGAGCGCCGAGCTGCGCGACGAGGACGGCGGGGCGCTCAACCTGCTGGCGCCGCGCGGCGCCCACCCCTTCGGCACCGACAACATCGCCAGGGACGTCCTCGCCCGGGTCGTGTACGGCGGCCGGGCCTCGCTCACGGTCGCCGGCGTGACCGGCCTGATGGTCATGGTGCTCGGCACCACCGTCGGCGCGATCGCCGGTTACTACGGCGGCTGGATCGACAACGCGCTCATGCGGTTCGTCGACCTGGTCCTCAGCCTCCCGCTCCTGCCGGTGGCGATCGTGGCGGCGGCCTTCCTGCGGGAGGCCTTCGAGGGGCGTGAGGCGCTGGCACTGGCGTTCCTGCTCGGTTCCCTGACCTGGGGGACCCTGGCGAGGATCGTCCGCGCGGAGTTCCTCTCGTTGCGGGAGAAGGAGTTCGTCGAGGCGGCGAAGGCCGCCGGGGCAAAGGACCGGCGGATCATCTTCCGCCACATCCTGCCCAATGCGATGAGTCCCATCATCGTGAACGCCACGCTCGTCGTCGGCGTCGCGATCATCATCGAGGCGGCGCTCAGCTTCCTCGGCTTCGGCGTGGTGCCGCCCACCCCGGCGTGGGGTCAGATGGCGGCCGACGGTGGGCGGGCCGCGGTGAGCTCGGGAGCCTGGTGGCTCGTCGTGTTCCCCTCGGGGGCGCTCATCATCACCGTCCTCGCGGTCAACTTCCTCGGGGACGGCCTTCGCGACGCCCTCGACCCGACCCAGACCATCGAGCGGAAGTAGGCGATGACAGAACGGAAACCTCTCCTCGAGGTCGATGACCTGCGCACGTACTTCTCCACCGAGGAGGGCATCGTCAAGGCGGTCGACGGCCTCTCCTTCACGATCCACGAGTCCGAGCGGTTCGGCGTGGTGGGGGAGTCCGGCTCCGGCAAGTCGGTGACCGCCATGTCGATCATGCGCCTCATCGAACCCCCCGCCGGCGAGATCGTGACGGGCGAGATCCGATTCCGCGGGAACGACCTCCTCGCCCTGGACGAGGACGAGATGCGCAAGATCCGCGGCGGCGAGATCGCGATGATCTTCCAGGACCCGATGACGGCGCTCAACCCCGTGTACACGATCGGGAACCAGCTCGTCGAGACGATCACGCTGCATCAGAACGTCGGCAAGAGCGAGGCCTTCGAGATCGGTGTGCAGGCCCTCGACGACGTGCACATCCCGAACCCCCGGGAGCGCATGGAGGACTACCCCCATCAGCTGTCGGGGGGGATGCGCCAGCGCGTGATGATCGCCATGGCGCTC
>JAWVYO010000046.1:0-17924 GCA_033722675.1 Acidimicrobiia bacterium
GGCCGACTCCGGCCGGCCTCCGGCCGCCCGAACAGACGCCGGTCGGCCCTCCTCCGCATCGTGGGGCCCCAACCCCACGGCGGCCGTGCCCTGCTCTCCGCCCGGGCCGCTGAGGCCCTGCCCTGCTTTCTGCCCGGGCCGACTTCGGTCGGCCTCCGGCCGCCCGAACAGACGCCGGTCGGCCCTCCTCCGCAACGTGGGGCCCCACCCCCACGGCGGCCGTGACCCTGCTGCCCGCTCCGCTGAGGCCGTGCCGGGCCACGGA
This sequence comes from Acidimicrobiia bacterium, assembly GCA_033722675.1. Taxonomy (GTDB): domain Bacteria; phylum Actinomycetota; class Acidimicrobiia; order Spongiisociales; family UBA11373; genus DATHYU01. The sequence goes on from JAWVYO010000046.1 coordinate 266, forward strand.
GGCCGAGTCACCTCGGGGTGATGCGGGAGACTCCCATCGGTCGCTGCGCTCCCTCGGGAACGCTGTCGGGTGCTGCCGCCGCGTCGCCGTCCGCGCAGGACGGGACGGGTCGCCGGACCTACGCCTCCGAGACGTCGAAGCCGGACTTGTGGAGGAGGGAGAGGAGCGCCGGTGCCGGGTCGCGGAACTGGACGGGGCGGAAGGCGTCCTCCAGCTCGTCGAAGAACCGGACCATCGTCGACAGCATGTGGGCGTGGGAGATCGTGTGGAGGTCGCTGACGTCGGACTGGCCGAAGGCGACGAGGCGGGTGCGGATCTCGCCGCCGCCCCGGGCGGGGCTCGTGTGCAGGCCGTGGTGCTGGAGGGCCGAGATGACGGCCGACAGCGGCTCGGCGTAGAGCCACTCGACCCGCCGCAGCATCGAGTGGAGCGCCTCGTGGGAGCGGATCCCGTCGTTGAGCTCGGCGGTGCCCTGCTTCACCTCGCCGACGATCACGTCGGCGAGGTCGTCGCGCAGGTCGAGGACGGGGTCGTCGATGAGGAGCATCTCGCAGTCGTCGTCGCCGTGGGGATCCCCGGCATACACGTCGCCCGGCATCCGCAGGCCCATGATGTCGACGTCCGTCACCGCCTCGAAGCGGCCGTCCTCGCGCCGGCGGGTGACCTCGAACTCGGACAGGGTGAGGTAGCCGTTGAGCCGGAGGTAGTTCTCGACGAGGTTGACCGCGATGTCCACGGAGCGAGTCTGACAGGCGGGACGGACTACCTCCGGGACCGGCGCGGGATCCACCGCGGCACCCGGTCGCGGTACGCCTCCCATTCCTCCTCGAAGGCCTCGTGGAGCCGCCGCTCCTCGTAGGGGCCGAGCGCCACCGCCGTGTAGGCGAGGGCCGCAAGCGGGATCACCCACGTGACGAGGGCGGACAGCGCCATCGGCGCCGCGGCGGCCACGAGCAGGGTGCCCACCTCCTGGGGGTTGCGGATGCGGGCGTACCACCGGTCGGTGACGAGCCGGGGGCCCGGGCGCGTCGTGAACAGGTGGGCACCGGCGGCCGCCAGCTGCTTGCCGGGCTCGAACACGAGCGCCGAGCCGACGAGCAGCGTGAGCCCGGCGACGACCACGAGGGGCCACGGCCGGAGGTCGAGCAGCAGGCGACCGGCGTCGTCGCGGGCGAGGGCGGTGGGAGCCACCCCCGCCCACACGCCGACGACGAAGGCGGTATGGAGCAGGGCGCGCATCTCTGACCGTGACACGGCGGCGATGATGCCAGGAATCCAGTCGCACCCCGCCGGTACGCTGCCGATCGTGCCGGCGCTCGACCGCTTCTCCCCCGCCACCCGGGACTGGTTCACCGGGACCTTCCCCGGCCCGACCCCCGCGCAGGAGGCCGGCTGGCAGGCGATCGCCGAGGGCGGGCACACGCTGATCCACGCTCCCACGGGCTCGGGCAAGACCCTGGCGGCATTCCTGTGGGCCCTCGATCGTCTCCACCTCGAGGAGCCGCCCCCCGAACGCGCCCGGTGCCGGGTGCTCTACGTCTCTCCGCTGAAGGCCCTCGCCTACGACATCGAGCGCAACCTGCGGGCGCCATTGCGGGGCATCGCCAACGCCGCCGAACGGCTGGGGGCCCCGGTGCCCGAGCTCGCCACGGCCATGCGGACCGGCGACACGCCGTCGGACGAGCGACGTCGCATGATCCGCCACCCCCCCGACATCCTCATCACCACGCCCGAGAGCCTGTACCTGATGCTCACGTCGCAGGTCCGGGAGATCCTCGCCTCGGTCGACACCGTGATCGTCGACGAGATCCACGCGGTCGCCGCCACCAAGCGGGGCTCGCACCTGGCACTCAGCCTCGAACGACTGGACCGCCTGACACCCGAGCCGCCCCAGCGCATCGGCCTGTCCGCCACCCAGCGGCCCCTCGACCGCATCGGCGAGTTCCTGGCCGGCGGAGCGGTCACGGAAGACACCTGGACACCCCGGCCGGTGACGATCGTCGACGCGCCCCGCGACCGGGTGCTCGACGTCGAGGTCGTGGTGCCGGTCGACGACATGACCCGGCCCCACGTCGACGACGACCTGCCCTCGGGTCCTACGGCGGCGCCGCCGCGCCGGTCGATCTGGCCGGCGATGTACCCGGAGCTGCTCGATCTCGTCCTCTCCCACCGCTCCACGATCCTCTTCGCCAACAGTCGGGGGCTCGTCGAACGGCTGGCCGGGGAGCTGAACGCGCTGGCCGGCGAGGAGGTGGCCAAGGCCCACCACGGTTCCATCTCCCGTGAGCAGCGGGTCGAGATCGAGGGAGCCCTGAAAGCAGGCAGGCTGCGGTGCGTGTGCGCCACCTCCTCGCTGGAGCTGGGGGTGGACATGGAGGCCGTCGACCTCGTGATCCTCGTGGAGTCGCCGACGTCGGTCGCCCGCGGGCTGCAGCGGGTGGGGCGAGCCGGCCACCAGGTGGGCGTGCCCAGCCGGGCGAAGGTGTTCCCCAAGCACCGGGGCGACCTCCTCGAGGCGGCGCTCGTCGTCGACCGGATGCACGAGGGGCTCATCGAGGAGACGAAGATCCCCGAGAATCCGCTCGACGTCCTCGCCCAGCAGCTGGTGGCGATGGTCGCCCTCGAGGACTGGTCGGTCGACGAAGCGTACGATCTCGTGCGGGGGGCCGCCCCATACGCCTCACTGGGGCGTGGGCCCTTCGACGCGGTGCTCGACATGCTGGCGGGCCGGTTCCCCTCCGACGACTTCGCCGAGCTCCGTCCCCGCCTGGTGTGGGACCGCGTCGACGGGACCCTGACCGCCCGCGGCAACGCCCGGATGCTGGCCGTCACGAACCCCGGGACGATCCCCGATCGTGGGCTCTACCGCGTCGTGCTGCCCGAGGGGGGGCGGGTCGGCGAGCTCGACGAGGAAATGGTGTACGAGAGCCGGGTGGGCGACGTCTTCGTCCTCGGATCCTCGACATGGCAGGTCACCGAGATCACCCAGGATCGGGTGGTGGTGGTCCCGGCTCCGGGCGAGCCCGCCGCCCGCATGCCGTTCTGGAAGGGCGACACCCTCGGCCGGCCCCTGGAGACCGGCCGGGCACTCGGGACGTTCATCCGCGAGCTCGGCGCGCTCTCCCCGGAGGACGCCACCGAGACCCTCACGGATCGCTATCGGCTCGAACGCCGTGCCGCAGCGAACCTCGTCCAGTTCCTCCAGGAGGAACGGGAGGCGACAGGCACGCTCCCGACGGACCGCACCCTCGTGCTCCAGAAGTTCCGCGACGAGATCGGCGACTGGCGCGTGGTGCTGCTGTCGCCCTTCGGCGCCCGCATCCACGCACCCTGGGCCCTGGCGGCAGCCCGACGGATCAGGGAGCGCCACGGGCTCGACGTGGATGCGGTCTGGTCCGACGACGGCATCATCCTGCGGTTCCCCGACGCCGACGAGGCGCCCGATCCGGCGGAGCTGCTCATCGAGCCCGACGACGTCGAAGCCCTCGTGGTCGACGAGTTGGGGACCAGCGCCCTCTTCGCCGCGCGGTTCCGGGAGGCCGCCGGGAGAGCCCTGCTGCTCCCCCGCCGCCGGCCCGGTCAGCGGACGCCCCTGTGGCTGCAGCGGCGGCGGGCGACGGGCCTGCTCGAGGCGGCCCGGCGCTACCCGACCTTCCCGATCGTGCTCGAGGCCTACCGGGAGGTCCTGCGGGAGCACTTCGATCTCCCGGCGCTCCGCGAGGTGCTCGGCGATCTGGAGGCGCGCCGTGTCCGCGCCACGGTGGTCGAGACCACCGGCCCCAGCCCCATGGCGTCGTCACTCATGTTCGACTTCATCGCGTCGTTCATGTACGAGTACGACGCACCACCCGCCGAGCGTCGCGCCATGGCGCTCACGGTGGACCAGGCCCTGTTGCGGGAGCTGCTCGGCGAGCCCGAGCTGCGGGACCTCCTCGACCCCGACGCCATGGCCGACCTCGAGCTCGAGCTCCAGCGGCTCGCCGAGGGACGCCGGGCGCGCGGCGCCGACGGCGTGGCCGACCTCCTGGGCGGGCTCGGCCCGCTCACGACGGAGGAGGTCGACGCCCGCACCGAGGCGGGCACCGACGCCGCCACCGTCCTGTCCGAGCTCGAGGAGACACGCCGCGTCGTCCGACTCACCATCCGCGGCGCCGAGCGCTGGGCGGCCGTCGAGGATGTCGCCCGTCTCCGCGACGCCCTCGGCGTCGTGCCGCCCATCGGCCTCCCCGAGGCGCTCCTCGAACCGCCGCCCGACCCGCTCGGCGACGTCGTGGGGCGATTCGCCCGCACGCACGGTCCCTTCACCTCCCAGGAGGCGGCCGACGCCCTCGGTCTGCCGGTGGCCGTCGTGCGCTCCGCGCTCGAGGACCTCGAGGAACGGGGTCGGGTCACCCGGGGAGCCTTCCGGCCCCGGGGCGCCGGACGCGAATGGGTCGACGGGGAGGTGCTCCGTCGTCTCCGGCGCCGCTCGCTCGCCCGCCTCCGATCCGAGGTGGAGGCGGTGGACGGGGAGGCCTACGGCCGGTTCCTCCCCGCGTGGCACGGCATCGGGGGGTCGGGGGCCTCGCCGGGCCGACTCCTCGACGTCGTGCGACGGCTCCAGGGCGCGGCCATCCCCGCCTCGATCCTCGAAGGCGACGTGCTGGGGGCCCGGCTCGACTACTCCCCCGACCTCCTCGACGCCATGTGCGCGACGGGCGAGGTGGTGTGGATCGGTCGAGGTCCCCTGGGCACCCGCGACGGGCGGGTGGCCCTCTACCTCCGCGACCAGGTGCCGTCGCTGTGGTGGGACCCGGGCGTCGAGCCGCCGACCGGGGAACGGCACGACGCCCTGCGCGACCACCTGCAGACGAGGGGTGCCTCGTTCTTCGCCGAGCTCTACGCCGCCGCCGGGGGCGGCGAGCCCCAGGACACCCTCGACGCCCTGTGGGATCTCGTCTGGGCCGGCGAGGTCACGAACGACACCATCGCGCCGCTTCGCGCCCAGCTCTGGGGCCGCGTCCGGCGATCCCGGAGCCGCCGCCCCGCCCTCCCGTCGTCGTCGACGCCTCCGCCCGGAACCGGACGGTGGTCACTCGTCTCCTCGGTGCTCGCCGGAGGTGTCTCCGACACCGAGCGGGCACGGGCCCGGGCCGAGCAGGTCCTCGAACGCCACGGCATCGCCGTACGCGACGCCGTGACGACTGAGGGCGTTCCCGGCGGCTTCGCCGGTCTCTATCCCGTGTTCTCGACCATGGAGGACGCCGGTCGGGTCCGTCGCGGCTACTTCGTCGAGGGGCTCGGAGGCTCGCAGTTCGCCCTCCCCGGAGCGCTCGACCGTCTCCGGACCACCGAGGACACCGGCACGGTCGTGCTGGCCGCAGCCGATCCCGCCAACCCCTACGGCGCCGCCCTCGGCTGGCCCGACCATGACGGCGGTCGGCCCTCGCGGTCGGCCGGCGCCCACGTCGTGCTGGTCGATGGCGCGCTCGCGGCGTTCGTCGAACGCGGCGGGAGGACGGTGCTGACGTGGCCCGACACCGACCCCGGGCGCGTCGCCGCGGCCGTGGCCGGCCTCGGCGATCGCCGGATCCGCCGCCTCGTGGTCGAGACCGTCGACGGTGTCCCCGCCGCCGACACGGCCCTCGGCCGCTCCCTCGTCGAGGCCGGGTTCGCGCCCGGGTACAAGGGCCTCGCCCACCGCCGTGCCTGAGGGAGACACGCTCCATCAGGCGGCGCAGCGGCTCCGCGAGGCGCTGGTCGGCCGCACCCTGGATGGCGTCGAGGGCTCCCATCCCGAGGTCCGTCGCGAGGGCCGGCGGCTCGTCGGCCACCGGGTGACGAACGTCGAGAGCGTCGGCAAGCACCTCCTCGTCGACCTGGACCGTGGATGGTCCATCCGGACGCACCTGGGAATGCCCGGGTCGTGGCACGTGTACCGGGAGGGGGAACGGTGGCGGCGCACCCCCGGCGCCGCGCGGGTCGTGCTCCGGGCCGACGACTGCGTGGCGGTGTGCTTCGCCGCGCCGTCGGTCCAGGTGGGCCCGTCGGAGGTCGTGCGCGCCCGCATCGGCCACCTCGGGCCCGACGCCATCGCCGAGGAGTTCGACGCCGACGAGGCGGTGCAACGCGCCCTCGCCGTCGATCCCTCCACGCCCGTCGTCGACGTCGTCCTCGACCAGTCGATCCTGGCCGGGGTCGGCAACGTCTACGCCAACGAGATCCTCTTCCTCGAAGGACTCCATCCCCTCACCCCCGTCGGGACCCTGGACGAACGGGCGGTGCGCGGCGTCGTCGAACGCTCCCGGCGACTCCTCGTCGCCAACCGGGCGCCGGGTCGCCGCGTCACGACCGGCTCACGCCGCCGGGGCGAGGAGGTGTGGGTCTACGGGCGAGACGGACGTCCATGCCGTCGCTGCGGGACGCTGCTCCGGCAGGCGAAACTGGGCCGCCACCATCGGATCACCACCTGGTGCCCGTCGTGTCAGCCGCCGCCGTGACGTTTGCTTCCATGGTCTTCCGGGTACCGAAGGACGGAACCCGCGACACACAGGGAAGTGAACGAAGATGATCGTCGGAGGCGTCCTCCTGATCCTCCTCGCGCTCCTCGTGGACATCCCACTGCTCTACACGATCGGTGCGATCCTCGCCGTGCTCGGCGCCGCACTCTGGATCCTCGGAGCCATGGGCCGCGCCATCGGACCGCGTCCCCACTACTACTGAGGTCGAGTATTCCTGGCTCAGGCCCTGAGCGCCTGAGCGAACAGCTTGACCAATCCGAAGACGGTGGGGTGGCCGTCGAATCGACTGGCCGCCCGCATCGTCTTCGTCGCGTTCCGGTGCGTCACGAACCAGGGCGGTTTCGGCGTCACGATGAAGGGCGACCGGATCACCGTCTTCTGCGGCCGGTCGATGAGGTAGGCATTGTGCACCCACCCGATGCCCGATTGCACGTCGTCGAGGGTGGCGCCCGGGAAGCCGCCCCACGGCGTCTGCCCGACCACGAACCCCGACGAGGCCCAGACGTTGATGCCGACGGTCCCGTACCGGAGCGCCGCCACCGCCCGGTCCAGGGCCCCCGCGTGCTCGCGCTCGGTGGCCGGATCGATGAGGATCGTCGCGATGAGCGTTCCCTCGACGCGCTCGTTGCAGAGTTCGACGGCCGCGTCCAGATACTCCGACGGATCGGCGACGTCGAGTTCAGCGACGGCGGCCAGGGAGCAGAAGGCCTCTTCCTCGAGCGCGATGTCGCCGCCCTCGGTCGAGACGTCGTGGATGAAGGTCGGCGGAACGAGCCCGCGGGCCCGCGGCCCGAGCAACTCGACGTCGTCGTGCGCGCCCACGAACCGGTCGAACCGCTCCTCCGTGCCCGGGTACCAGGCCGGCCGATCGGAGAGCCCCAGTAGGACGCGCCGCAGCTCGGCGAGAAAGGCCTGCTTCTGTTCCCAGCGCGATGGCAGCACGAGCAGTTTCGCCGCGGTGCAGTTGAACCCGCCGTTCTGCATCATCTGGGTCGCCACGTGTTCCGCGTGGTAGCGGAGTCCCCGGCCCGACCACCGGCCCGGGACCACGATCGTCGGGCTCACGTTCCCGAGTTCACCCGTGATCGGCTTGTCGAGGATCGGGTCGTTCCTCGCCTTGCGATCCGCGCCCTCTTCGCCCTCGCCGAACACGATGATCTCGAAGGTGCGGGCGGAACCGGTGATGTGCACCTTGTCGATGCCCTCGTGGTGGGCCAGGTAGTCGCCGACCTCGGAGCCGCCGTAGACGCAGCGGACCAACCCGGCCCTGATGAGCTCCTCGAAGGCGTACTCGACGTACGGCCCGATGTAGTCGTTCACGGGGTTGTACTTGAGGAGGACCACCCACCCCTCTGTGAACAACTCGTTGACGACGTCCAGCGGGGCGATACTGGCGTGGTTCCCCGCGCCGAGCACGAGGGCCACCCCCTGGGCCGCCGTCTCGGGCTTCGTGTAGATGCCCCCCATGTGGTCACGGACGGCGTCCCGGTCGACGTCGGGGTCCAGCCAGACCTCGGCGGTCCACCCCAGATAGACGAGTCGGTCCCACACGTCGGCCGGCATGACCTGCACCGTCACCTGGCCGTCGGGCCGCACCCTGATGTCGTCGTCGTCGATCGGGACCGCTCCCGTCGACTCGATCGAGCGCAGCGTCTCCTCGAGGAGGCGCAGTGTCCGGACGAACGCCAGCACGCCGCCCGCCCAGTCCTCGCCCGCCAGTTCCTCGCCGACGCCCTTCGACGCCACGGCGTCGGCGACGAGGTCGTCGCCGATCTCCACCCAGCGCCGCCGGACCTCGGCGAGATACTCGATCTTCCTCGTGAGGGGGACCTCGGCCCACGCGCCGGCGTTCGATCGGAGGGTCGCGATCGCCTCGTCGAGCTGGAAGCGCGGCGTGTCCGGGAAGCGGCCGGGCGCATCGGGGATCGAGGGGGTGAGGGTCATGGTCCTCCTGGCGGCGAGGCCTCATCGTACGCCCCGGTGAGGGCACGGAGGCGCTCGAAGGGATAGATCCCGGTGCCATGACCGTCGGGGGCGAACGCGAAGCTCACCGCGTACGTCCCGACGAGTTCGGCGCCGGTGATCCGGACCGGCTCGTCGGCACCGAGCAGCCGGGTGAGAGCCGCCCGCCCCGCCGGCTCGCCACACGAGGCGCAGGGGCAGGCCGATCGCAGCGTGCGGGCCGACAGCTCGGCGCTGGCCCCGTCCTCCCAGGCGAGACGGAGGACGGTGCCGCCGTCGGCGACCTCGATGCGTTGCGGTACCTCCACGGGCGGGAGCGTACCGGCGGCCGTGCTGCAGCCGCCGAGCGGCGAGAATGGCACCCATGTGGGCGACGCCGCACATCGTGACGCGAGCCGGCCATCCCGACTTCCTCGACCTCCCGTGGGAGTCGGCAATGACCTCGTGGAACCATCATCGGCGGCTGCACCTGCCCAAAGGCATCAGCCGCCACGAGGTCCACTTCTTCGGCTACGAGGAGGGGATCTACGCGATCAAGGAGCTCCCGCTCGCCCCTGCACGCAACGAGTACGCCATGCTGCGGCGGCTCGAGGAGTTGCAGGCTCCGGCCGTCCGGGGCGTCGGCCTGGTGGAGCGACCCTGGGTCGATCCGGGCGAGGAGCACGCCGCCGCCGTCATCACCGTCTACCTCCAGCACGCCTTCTCGTACCGGGAGCTGCTCCAGGGGTGGGGCTTCGGCGGGCGGCGGAACCAGATGCTCGGCGGGTTCGCCGAGCTGCTCGTCGAACTGCACCTGCTCGGGTGCTACTGGGGCGACTGCTCGTTGTCGAACGTGCTGTACCGCTACGACGCCGACGCGATCGACGTCAGCATGGTCGACGCCGAGACGGCGCGCATCCACGAGGAGCTGTCGGACGGGCAGCGAATGGACGACATCGAGATCATGATCATGAACGTCGCCGGGGGCATGGCCGACATCGCGGCCTCTCAGGGCGTCGATGTCGAGGCGGCGGACCTCGCGCTCGGCGAGGACATCGCCGAGCGCTACGAGGCGCTGTGGGCCGAGGTCACCGACCCCGTCGTCGTCCCCCGCGACGAGCACTACCGCATCACCGAGCGGATCAACCGGCTCAACGAGATGGGCTTCGAGGTGGCCGACGTGGAACTGATCCCCGAGGCCGGGGGCAGCCGTCTCAAGCTGGACCTCACGGTGGGCGGCCGCAGCTACCACTCCCGTCACCTCCGCGAACTCACCGGGGTGGAGGCCACCGAGAACCAGGCCCGTCAGATCCTCTCCGACCTCCAGAACTTCAAGGCCAGCCGGGGCCTCGAGTCGCAGTCGGTGAAGGCCCTGGCCGCCATCCGCTGGCGCGTCGAGGTCTTCGAGCCGCTCATCGAACGCATCCGACAGCTGGAGCCGCTCCACACGACCGACCCGGTCCAGGCCTTCTGCGACTTCCTCCACCATCGCTACCTCGTGTCGGCGGACGCAGGCCGCGACGTCCCCAACGACGAGGCGTTCGCGTCGTGGATCGAGGCGGGACAGCCCGGCTTCCCCCTCGACTGACAGGCCTCAAGGACCCCGGCGCCCGCGCCGATATCGCCACCATGACCGCTGCGGTGCGCATCCCCGTGTCCGAGGTGCCCTTCCGGGTCACGCCTGCGCGCCCATCGCTCCACGTGGTGCCCGACACCGTCGACGCCGCCCTGCAGGATCATCCGGAGGATTGGACGTCGGTGAAGGGTGTGACGATCGGGGGCGATCACGTCGATCGGGTCGCCGTCGGCCCCAACGGGGTGTTCGTCGTCGTGGTCGACCCCGCGCCCGGGCGGCTCACCCCCGACGGGGTGCTCCGCGACGGGGACCGTGTCAAGGAACCGGTGAAGCGGGCGCTGCGGGCCGCCCACGAACTGAGGCGCCGCATCGGCGTGCCCGGCGTGTTCGCCTATCCGGTGCTGCTGTGCGCTCCGGGCATCGAACCCGGCTACCTCGGACGGCTCCGGGTGGTCGGCGCCGATCGCTTCGCCGACGCCCTGTGGTGCCATCCCGGACGTTCCCTTCGTCGAAGCGAGCGCGCCGCGGTCCTCGACGTCCTCGACGGGATGACCGCCCCGGGCGTCCTCTGAGGCCCGGCCCGCCATGAGGGGCCGCCACCCCCGCCTCCCTCCCTTCGCCGAGGTCGAACGCGTCTGGCTCGTCGCGGGCGCCGGGTTCGGCGCCGGCCTCGTGGCCGCCTACGCAGCCACTCCGGCCCTCCGGCCGTGGCTCCGGGAGGAGGGTGGGCTCACCGAGGCGCTCACACCGGCGGTGCTCGCTCTCGCAGTGCTCCTGGGGGTGTGGTCGGTCCGGACGTCGCTGCGTCCCGAACGCATCACCTGGCTCGTGCCCGGGTTCGCGCTGCTCGCCCTGCTCGACGAGGTGCGGTACGGCGCGGACGTCCTGCCGGGGCGGGGCCCGACGGTGGCCGGCGAGGAGATCGCCGGCATCACCGACCTCGTCGACGTCGTTCTCACGAAGATCGGGACGTGGGGGGTGCCGCCGGCGGCCGTGGTAGCAGCGGTGATCGCCCTCGCCGCCGGGGCCGCCGTCGCCGGTTCGCTGGGGTCCGCCGGCCGTGAGCGAATCGGATGGGTCGCCGCCCGACCCTGGGCGGCGCGCCTGGCCGCCGCAGCCGCGCTCCTCGCCGTCGCCACCCTCTTCGACCTCCTCGGTGGCCCCCACGCCCGGTTCGCCGAGGAGGCGGCCGAACTCGGGGCGGCCTTCACGGCCGTCCTCGCCGCCCTCGCCGTGCCGCGCTCGTCGATGCCCCTCCAGCGATGGCGCGTCCGACTGCAGCCCTGGCTCGACGATCCGGCCGTCCCCGCCGCCGGCCGCCGCTGACGGCGGTCAGTGACCGCCGCGCTTGACGCCCCCGTACTTCATGCGGGTGTCCTCCATGCGCGCCACCGGCGTGTCCTCACCGTCGTTCTGGAATCCGCATTCGACGACCTCGCCCAGGAACAGCGAATGGGTGCCGCAATCCACCGTCTCGTGGACACGACAGTCGAGGTAGGCGATCGCCTCTTCGAAGACCGGACTGCCGGTGACGCCCTCGCGGATCGGCCGGTCGTTGAGGGTCATGCCCTCCTTGTCGGCGGGCTTCGAGAACTTCACGAACGGCCGGGTGTCGTCCCGGTCCCAGAGGTTCACGGTGAACGCGCCGCCGTCCGCGATGAGCCGGTGGGTGACCGCCTTCTTGTCGACCGAGATGGCGACGAGGACCGGTTCCATGGCAACCTGGGTGACCCACGACGTCGTCATGCCGTTCCACTCGTCCTCGTGACGCGACCCGACCAGGCAGAGCACGTTCGGGATCTTCCAGAGGACCTTGTTCACGGTCTCGTCGGCCACCTGGCGCTCCACGTCTGCTCCTCGGTCGGGGAGACGCAGCGTATCGACGGCGATAGCCTGTCCGCCGTGCGCATCCTCATCTCCACGACCGGCGCGCTCAGTCCCGAACCCGTGGCCGAGTTCGTCGCGTCCATGATCGGCGACGACGGCGCCGTGAGCGTGATCACGGTCATCGAGGTCCCGCGCTCGTTCCTCGACGAGATCCGCAGCGACACGTGGCATCCGCTCAGTGACGGCCTGCCGGAGTGGGCGCCCGCCGAGGACGCCGTCATCGCCCGGTACGTCACCGAGCGGGGGCATCGCATCACCGAGCCGGTCCTCGCCGCCCTCCGGTCGCGGGGCATCGAAGCCGACGTCCGCTACCTCGAGGGCGAGGACCCCGCCGAAACCATCGTGACCGCCGGCGAGGACTGGGAGGCCGACGTGATCGTGATCGGAGCGACGAAGCAGCTCTTCACGGACCAGTCGTGGGAGAGCGTGTCGTCCCGGGTGCTGCGGGACACCCGCCGCCCCTGCCTCGTGATCCCCGCCGCGACCCGCGACGCCGACGCGTGACCGACGTCCTCCGCACTCCCGACGACGCCTTCGAGGACCTCCCCGACTTCCCCTTCACGCCCCGATGGTTCGACTGGAACGGCATCCGGCTCCATCACGTCGTCGAGGGTGACGGGCCGCCGGTGGTCCTGTTCCACGGGGAGCCCACGTGGTCGTTCCTGTACCGGAAGGTGGCCGCCGAACTCCTCGACGCCGGATACTCGGTGATCGCCGCCGACTCCCCGGGCTTCGGCCGGTCCGACAAGCCCACCGATCCCGACTTCTACACCTACGACCGCCACACCGACGCCCTCGCCTCCCTGCTCGACCATCTCGGCGTGACCGGCGCCGTCGCCGTCGTGCAGGACTGGGGAGGGCCCATCGGCCTCCGCATCGCCGTGGAACGACCCGGCGTGTTCGACCGGCTCGTCGTCATGAACACCGGCATCGCGACGGGTGCGCCGGTCACGCCCGGCTTCGCCGCCTGGCGCCAGTTCGTCGAGGAGACGCCCGACCTGCCCATCGGCCGAATCCTGCGCGGCGCCGCAGCGACCGACTGGCCCGACGAGGTCCTGGCGGCCTACGAGGCGCCGTTCCCGACGCCGGACCACAAGGTCGGCGCCCATCGCTTCCCGCTCATCGTCCCGCTCGCCGAGGGCGACCCCGGGATGGCCGCCATGCGTCGTGTGATGGCCGCGCTCGAGGCGTGGGAGCGGCCGACCCAGGTCCTCTTCGGCACGCTCGACCCGATCTTCCCGGTGCGGGTCGGCGAACGCTGGGCGGAACGAATCCCGGGAGCCACCGGGCTGGAGACGGTCGAGGGCGCCGGTCATTTCCTCCAGGAGGACCGCGGCCACGAGGTCGGCCGGGCGATCGCCGCCTTCCTCGACCGGACCTGAGGCGTCAGCCCAGGACCGCCCGGAGGATCGCCGCCGCCGGCCCGGTGAACCGCTCCGGAGCCTCGAGGAGACGGCGGATCTCCTCGGGGGCCAACCACTCCGGGTCGGCCGTCTCGCCCGCCTGCGCCCGCGGCTCGCCATCGCCCGAACAGGCGAATGCCAGGACGAGCGCCGGGTAGGCACCCTCCACCCCGATGACGGTGGCGATCGGGGTGACCGTCTCGAAGGGTCGCCCCTCCATGGCCTCCACCCGATCGGCGACGGCCGCCTCGACGACCACGCGGATCCCCGTCTCCTCGAACACCTCGCGCTCCACCGCCTGGACGGCGGTCTCGCCGGCCCGCCACTTCCCCGCCGGAAGCTCGTGGCGGCCCCGCACGTCCTCGCCGGGTTTGTCGCGTCGCTGCAGGAGGACGGCACCGTCGGGCCGCCGGACCACGCCCGCCACGTTCGGGACCACGAGCCCCTCGCCGGCGAGGCCGGCCACCGGCAGCTCCACCCATCCGTCGCCGGACCGCACCCGGTGGGTCGTCATCGCGGGACGTCCCGTTCGACGACCTCCCCGCAGAAGCCGACCACGGAATCCCGTGCCCGCACGGTCACCCGCTCCACCTCCTCGGGGACCCGGATGCCCGACAGGCTCCGCGTGAACGGCTGCTCGTCGACGTGGGGATGGAGGAGCTCCCGCGTCCCGAGCACGGTGCCGTCCGGGGCCACCACCTCGAAGGCGTCGGCGTACTTGTCCCATCCCGTGTCGGAGGAGCGGATCGTCGCCGCGACGTCGTGGGTGCCGTCGTCGCGCACCGTCAGCTCGGCGCCGACCACGTCGGCACATCCTTCGGGGGCCGGTCCCGTCCCGTCGTCCGCTGGCGAGCCGCCCGATGCACACGCCGCGGCCATGAGCCCGAGCACGAGGAGGGCGGTCCGCATGACGGCGACGCTAGCGGGCGGCGTAGAGTCGGAGACATGACCGAGTTCATCGTGCACGTCACCGACCGGCCGGGCGTGCTCGCCATGATCACCGGCCAGCTCGCCGCCGCCGGTGTCCACATCGAGGCGCTCGCCGCCTTCGGATGGGGCGACGACGCCCAGGTGCGGCTCCTCCCCGACGACGCGGCCGCGACACGACGGGTGCTGCAGGAGGACGGACTCGCCTACGACGAACGCGAGGTGCTCGTCACCCACCTGCCCCATCGCGCCGACGCCCTCGCCGCCCTCGCCCGCCAACTGGCCGACGGTGGCGTGAACATCGAAGCGCTCTACGTCCTGCGGTCGACGACCGAGGGGCTGGAGCTGGCGATCGCCGTCGACGAGCTCGACGCCGCCCGCACGATCACCGGCCCGTGAGACTCGGATACGGCCTGCTCAGCGGCCAGCGTGCCCCCGGTGACGACCGGTCGTGGCGGGACGTCTACGCGGAGACGCTCGACCTCGCCGAGGAGGCCGACCGCCTCGGCTTCGACTCCGTCTGGACGACGGAGCACCACTTCGTCGACGACGGCTACATGCCCTCGCTGCTGGTGACCTCGGCGGCGCTGGCGGCCCGCACCGAGCGCATCGCCATCGCCACCGGCGTGCTGCTCGCCCCCCTCCACCATCCGCTGCGGCTGGCCGAGGACGCCGCCACGGTCCAGTTGCTGGCGGACGGGCGGCTCGTGCTCGGCCTCGGTCTCGGCTGGTCCCGGGTCGAGTTCTCGGCCTTCGATGCGGATCGCACGATGCGCGGACGCGCCATGGACGAGATCCTTCCGATCCTGCGGGCCGCCTGGTCCGGGCACCCGCTGGACCACCACGGCGAGGTCTACGACCTCGAAGAGGTTGCAGTCCGACCGACGCCCCACGTGCCGATCCCGATCGTCATCGGCGGGAGCGCCGAGCCGGCCATCCGCCGCGCCGCGCGTCTCGCCGACGGCTTCCTGTCCAACGCCTCGCCCGAGGGCTTCGCGGAGCAGGTGGCGATCGCCACCGACGAGATGGAGGCGGTCGACCGCGATCCCTCCACGTTCTCGTGGCGGTGCTATCAGTACGTGTGGATCGGTGACGACGCCGTGTCGGCATGGGACGAAGCGCTTCCCCACCTCGTCGCCTCCCGGTGGAAGTACTCCGACATGGAGGCGTCGGCGGTCCGAGGACCCGGCCCGCTGCCCGAACCGCCGGAGCCCGACGAGGCCGCCGTCGAGTCACTCCGCGGTCGGACCCTGGTCGGGACCGCCGAGCAGGTGGCCGAGGGGATCCGTGCGATCCAAGAGGCGGCCGGTGTCGACATCGACTTCGTCTCCCGCAGCCATTTCCCCGGCATGTCCTACGCCGAGCAACACGAACAACTCGTCCGCCAGGCCGAGGAGTTGGCCCCGCTGCTGGCCTAGGGCCGACGGGCGGCGACGTCGGCGGCGCGGCGCTCGAGCTCGTCGTCGAGCGGGTCGAGGGCGACCTCCGGTCCCTGGCGACGCGCCAGCGCCCGCCTGAGCAGTTCGTCGGCGAACGCCGGGTTCTTCGGCAGCAGGCTGCCGTGGAGGTAGGTCCCGAAGCAGTTGCCGACGACGGCTCCCTCGTCCCCGGTGGTGTCGTTGTTCCCGTACCCCTTCGCCACCGTGCCGAGGGGCGCCTGGCCCTCGTCGAGCACCGTGCGCCCGGAGTGGTTCTCGAAGCCGACGAGCCGGCCCCAGGGGGAGTCGACGACCACGTTGCCGATCATCCGCACGTCGGAGGCGATCGTCTCGGCGGCGAACACGCCGATCCCCGGGATCTCGTCTCCGTCGTGGGTCACGAACCGCCGCCCGAAGAGCTGATAGGTCCCGCAGACGGTGAGGATCACCGTGCCGGCGCCCACCGCGTCGCGCAGTCCGGGGCCCAACCGCTGGAGGTCGTCGGCGACGACGAGCTGGTTGCGATCCTGGCCTCCGCCGGCGAAGACCACGTCGGCGGCGGAGAAGTCGTACGCCTCCCCGGCGCCCACCACGTCCACGCGGACGCCGATGCCCCGCCACTCGAGGCGGCGCCGCAAAGCGATGACGTTCCCGGTGTCCCCGTAGATGTTCATCTCCCGGGCGTAGAGGTGGGCGATGACGACGTCGCTCACGTCCACGTCTCCCGGCGGGCGGTGTCGGGCAGGAGCAGGTGGAGGACCTCCAGCATCGCCGTGTACGTGGGCACCACATGGATGTCGCCTCCCTCGGGGGCGTCGGCGACCGCACGGTCCAGTGCCGCCCCGACGTCGTCCTCCACCCAGGCCTCCACACCGGCGTACTTGAACCGCAGACCCATGTCGGCCGCCCGGATGCCCGAGGCTCCGAACCGATGTGCGGTCCCGGCGAGGTCCTCCACGCGGGCGTCCCACAGCCAGGACACGTCGCGCCCGTCGGCATCGCGGTCGTTGATCACGACGAGCACCGGGGCCGGCTCGGCCGAGCCCAGCAGGCGGATCGCCTGGTTGAACCCGGCGGGGTTCTTGACGAGGAGGAGCCGCACGTTTCGGTCGCGGTAGGGGATCACCTGGCCCCTCCCGAAGGCGGGCGGCATGGCCTCCAGGGCCGGAGGCGCGGTGTCGAGATCGACGCCGAGCGCCCGGGCGGCCGACGTCGCCGCCGCGGCGTTGTAGCCGTTGTAGGCGCCGGGAACCCGCAGCGCGGCGCCGACCTCCGTGCCGTCGGCGACGAGACCGATCCGGACTCCGTCCCCCGCGGGGACCGCCGCCGTCAGGACCACGTCGAGGTTCCGCCCGTGGGGCCGCGGCTCCTCGTCGGCATAGAGCGCTGCGTCCGACGGCATGGCGGCGCGGATCTCCTCCACGGCTCCGTAGTGGCGGACGGCTAGGTCGGTGCCGTCGGCGAGACCGGCGACCAGTTCGTCGTCGGCGTTCAGGACCGCAGCACCGGAATGGGCCAGCGCCGACTCGATGTGCCCGGCGGTGGTGAGGAGCTCGCCGAAGCGATCCAGCTGATCCCTCGCGAGGTTCGTGACGACGACGAGCCTGGGCCGGACCCGCGGCGCAAGGACCCGCAGCGCGGCCTCGTCCACCTCGAAGACGGCGAGGTCGCCCTCGATCCCCGACCGCAGGCCGGCGACCTCGATCAGGCGGGTGGCGATCCCACGGACCAGGTTCGAGCCCGTGGTGTTGGCGATCACCCGATGCCCCGCTCGTTCGAGGATCGACGTGAGCATCTTCGTCGTCGTCGTCTTGCCGTTCGTCCCCGTCACCACGACGACACCGTCGGGGATGCGGGCGGACAGCTTCTCGATCACCCGCGGGTCGACGGCCTCCGCCACGAGACCGGGCACGGCCGATCCGCCCCGGCCGACGAGCCTGCTGAGCCGACCGGCGAGGCGCCCGAGCAGCATTGCGACGACGAGACGCACGGCGACGATGGTAGGCC
>JAWVYO010000047.1:0-17369 GCA_033722675.1 Acidimicrobiia bacterium
ACCGCGGCGGGTCTCGTCGAAACACTCGCCGAGGACGCGCTCCTGGTCGTCGGTGCGGCCGGAGGGTCGTGGCTGCAGCGCCAGCTGCTCGGCCCCGGTCACCGGCTGCTCGTGAACGCCCCCGGAGGGGCGGTGGTGGTTCGCGACGCACCCCGACGGGCCTTCCATCGGATGGTCGACGCGGCCGGGTTCGGCGTCGGCCCCGGTATGGCGGTGCGTGACGCGGTGCAGGTCGTGCATCACGCCTCCGTGCCGGTCGCGGACGGGGGGAAGCTCGTCGGCATCTTCCGTCCTGCGGCGACGCACGACGAGTCGGCGACGGTCGCCGAGGTCATGGAGACTCCGGTCTCGATCCGTGTCGACGAACCGCTCGAGGCGGCATCGGCACTCCGGCGGTTCCTGGAGGGTGGGCCGGTCCCGGTGGTGGATCGCGAGGCCGATCTGGCCGGGGTCGTCCTGTAGACGCGCCGAGGGCCCGCTCCGAGAGCGGGCCCTCGTTCCGTTCGCTGCGTCGTTCAGTCGTCGAGTTCGACCTTGACCTTGCGGGGAAGGACCGCAGGCGACTTCGGGATGGTCACCTCGAGCATGCCGTTCGTGGCACGGGCCGAGATCTCGTCGGCGTCGAAGCCGTCCGGCAGGACGACCGAGCGCTTGAAGCCGCCCTGCATGATCTCCCGGCGATGGAAGCCCTGCTCGGAGGTCTCCTCCTCGAAGGTGCGGGTGCCGGAGATGGTCAGGGTGTGGTCTTCGATGGTGATGTCGATCTCGTCGGGGTCGATGCCCGGCACCTCGAGACGCACGACGAGGGCGTTGTCCCGGTCGAACGCGTCGAGCCGCGGGGCCCATCCGGTCGCCGTGGGCCGTTCGAACCAGCGATCGAGGTCGCGCAGCATCGTGAAGGGGTCGAAGGTGGCGAGTTCCATGCACTACCTCCTGGGTCGGGTGCTTCGTTTCCGACACGAAGTATAGCGAAGACCTGATACAGATCAACTCAGGTTTTCCGATATCAGCACCATCCCCCCGATGTCCGGGTCGCTGGCCGCAGCGTCCGGGTCCGGTGGTCCGTCGTAGGCTGCATCCCATGCCGTCGCCCCCGCTCGATTCGTGATGAGTCCCGGCCGCCTCGTCCTCGGGCTCGTGCTGGTCGCGATCGGCGTCGTGGCCGTGCTCGACGGCGCCGACGTGCTCACCGGCACCGAGGTCGTGGGTGACTGGTGGCCGGTCGCCCTCGTGGCGCTCGGCACCACCCAGGCGGTGGCCGATCGGCGGTTGGGGTGGGGCTCGGGGGCGGTGCTCGTCCTCGGGCTCGTGCTCCTCGGGGGGACCACGGGCGTGTTCGGCGGCGACGGACTCTCGCTCGTCGGGCCGGTCCTGCTCATCGTGCTCGGGCTGGCCGTCATCGCCGGATGGTCCCTCCGGCGCTCCGTGCTCACCGAGGATCGGATCAATCGGTTCGCCGTCGCCTCGTCGCCACGGCTCGTCGTCCGCTCGGAGGCCCTCGAGCGGGCGAACCTCACCGTCGTCGCCGGCTCGGCCAAGATGGACCTCACCCGGGCCCGCCTCGATCCGGCCGGCGCCACGGTGTCGGTCGTGGCGGTCGCCGGCTCGGCGACGGTCGTCGTCCCCGAGGGATGGCGGGTGGTCGTGCGCGGGTTCGCCGTCGTCGGGGGATGGGACGACACGACGAGCCGGGTGGTGCCCGACGACGCACCGGAGCTGACGGTCCGGATCCTCACGGTCGTGGGGGGTGTCGACGTCCGGCACCGCCGGCGGTGGGTGTGACCACCGCCAGTGGTCGAGTGGATGCTGGACGCAGTGAGGGGCGGGTGCCTACACTGCGCGCACCCACGGGGGTGAACCCATGGAATTCCGGCGTATCCAGAACCTCCCGCCCTACGTCTTCGCGGAGATCAACCAGCTGAAGCTGGAGGCGCGACGCGCCGGCGAGGACATCGTCGACCTGGCGTTCGGCAATCCCGACATCCCCTCGCCCGAGGGCGTGGTCGAGAAGCTCTGCGAGGCCGCCCGCAATCCCCGCAATCACCGGTACTCGTCCTCGCGGGGCATCCCGAACCTTCGCAAGGCGGTGGCCGACCGGTACCGGCGGCGGTTCGGCGTCGAGGTCGACCCCGAGACCCAGGTCATCAACACGATCGGCGCCAAGGAGGGTCTGTCCCACCTCATGTGGGCGCTGGTGCAGCCCGGCGACGTCGCCGTCGTTCCCGAGCCCGCCTACCCGATCCACGTCTACGCCGCCGTGCTCGCCGGGGCCGAGATCCGCCGTGTCCCCATCGGGCCCGGACCCGACGACTACTTCGGGCACCTCGACGAGGTCTTCCGGGACTCCTGGCCCCGGCCCCGGGTCATCGTGACCTCCTTCCCGCACAACCCGACCACCGCCTGCGTGGACCTGTCCTTCTACGAGCGACTCGTCGAGTTCGCCCGCGAGCACGAGGTGCTCGTCGTCAGCGACTTCGCCTACGCCGACATCGTCTTCGACGACGACTACCGGCCGCCGAGCATCCTCGAGGTGCCCGGGGCCGACGAGGTGGCCGTCGAGTTGTACACGCTCACGAAGGGTCACTCCATGGCGGGCTGGCGGGTCGGGTTCGTCGTGGGCAACGCCGAGGCCGTCGCCGCCCTCGCCAAGCTCAAGTCCTACCTCGACTACGGGACCTTCCAGCCCATCCAGATCGCGTCGATCATCGCCCTCAACGAGCACGACGACTACCCCGACGAGGTGTCGGCGGTCTACAAGCGGCGGCGCGACACGCTCGTGGAGGGCCTCGACCGCGGCGGATGGAAGCTCGACCCGCCGCGGGGGACGATGTTCGCCTGGGCGGAGATCCCCGGACCCTACGCCGAGATGGGCTCCGTGGAGTTCTCCAAGCTCCTGCTCGCCGAGGCGAAGGTCGCGGTCAGCCCCGGGCTGGGGTTCGGACCCACCGGCGACGGCCACGTCCGCTTCGCCCTCGTGGAGAACGAGCACCGCATCCAGCAGGCGACGCGCGGCATCCGCCGCACGCTGGACCGGCTCTAGCGTCCCTCCCACCGCTCGACGACGGCCCGGTGCCAGGGCACGTCCTCGAGGAAGACTCGACGGTCGGCCGGGTCGTCGATGCCCCCGGCCAGTGAGATCAACAGCTCGTGTGCCGACGTCAGCACCTCCTCCGTTCGTTCGTCGCCCGAGGCCTCCAGGACCTCGACACAGGTGAGGTAGATGCGCACGGGTTCCCAGGTCCCGACGATGCGCGGGTCCTCCGGGAGGTAGTCGAGAATCGGCGCCACGTGCGTCCGCGCCCGTTCCACCTCACCCCGGTGGAGGGCGACCCGGGCCAGTCCTGCGTGGGCCCCGGTGGCCAGGGCGGCCTGGCCGAGGTCGCGACGGAGCCGCAGGGCCTCGGCGTAGGCCGACTCCGCCCCGTCCGGGTCGCCCAGGCCGACCCGGATGTGGCCGAGCCACACGAGCGCCTCGGCGGTGGCCTCGGTGTGGCCGAGAGAGCGGGTCAGCGCGAGCCCGCGGTCGGCGTCGTGGCGCGCCGGGCCCCAGTCCGCGGCCCCCGCCCGTGCCCACGCCCGGTTCACGAGGGCGGTCGACGTGGCCAGTCGGTCACCCACCTCCGTCGTGGTGGCCACGGCGCGATCGAGGATGTCGACGGCCGCTTCGTAGCGTCCGAGGAGGACGAGCGAAACGCCGAGGTTGACGAGGGCCGTGGTCTCGCCGGTGCGGTCGCCGTGGTCGACCGCCCGGTCGCGGAGGCGTTCGAACAGTTGGCACGCCTCGGAGTACCTGCGCTCGCTCTGGGCCGCCAGTGCGACGATGTTCAACGCGGTGCCCTCGGTGTCGGCCTCCCCGGCCGTCTCGGCTCGGGCGAGGGCGGCCTCGCCCTGCGCCCTCGCCTCGCCCGACTGGCCGAGGAGGAGGTGTGCCCATGCGGCCGCCACCCGCGTCCTGGCCTCGAGGCCGTCGTCGCCGGCGAGGACCGCCAGGTCGATCGCGGCGTGGGCGAGTTCGGCCATTCGGTCGAGCTCGCTCGACCAGAAGGCGCTCCACGCACGGACGAGGAGGACGTCCGCACGGCTCCCCTCGTCGCCGAGGCGGTCGGCCAGTTCGTCGAGGCGGAGCAACGCCTCGTGCTCCTCGTCCCGTCGTCCCTGGCGGCGCAACTGGAGGGCGAGGTCCCGTGTGAGGGCGAGGCGCCGCGCGAGGTCCTCGTCGGGCACCAGGGCGATCGCGCGCCGGAGGAACCCCGCGGCCGCGTCCACGGCGTAGGCGTCGCGGGCCGCCCGTGCGGCGAGTTCGAGATACTCGAGGGCG
Organism: Acidimicrobiia bacterium; assembly: GCA_033722675.1. Taxonomy (GTDB): domain Bacteria; phylum Actinomycetota; class Acidimicrobiia; order Spongiisociales; family UBA11373; genus DATHYU01. The sequence continues at coordinate 4,319 of JAWVYO010000047.1, forward strand.
TCGGCGTCCCGACCCGCGCGCTCGAGGTGGTGGGCGATCGTCCCGGCGAACTCGCCACGTCGCCCGGCGCCGTGCTCGGCCAGCCAGTCGGCGGCGGCCGAGTGGTGGGCGCGCCGATCCTCGAGGAGGACGGTCTCGTAGGTGACGTCGCGCAGGAGCGACTGCTCGAACGCGAACTCGACGGTGTCGGGGAAGGCGGAGTCGGGACGTGGGCGCACCATCGACCGGGCTGCGAGGTCGTCCAATCGCGATCGCACGTCGTTCGCGTCGCCGGGACGAGCGAGCCGCTGCACCGCGTCCCTCCAGAAGACCCGACCGATGACGGAGGCCTGCTGCAGGACCCTCCGCTCGCCGGCGGAGAGTCCGTCGAGCCGGGCCTGGATCGTGCCGACCAGCGTGGGCGGCACCCGGAGATCCGTCAGCCGGTTGGCCACGACCGACCAGCGGTCCCCATCGTCGACGACGACGCCGTCGTCGACGAGCATGCGGACCAGCTCCTCGAGGAAGTACGGGTTGCCCTCGGCGCCGTCGACCAGGAGTGCGCGGAGGTCGGCGCCACCGTCGACGTGCTCCAGGATGGCGTCGGCGGCCCGTCCCAGGTCCTCGCGTCCGAGCGGAGGAAGGTCGACGACGAGGGCGTCGGCTCGGGATCGATCCGACCAGAAGTCGGGCCGCGCCGTCATCACCACGACGGTCGGGGTCCGTCGCAGATGATCCACGAGGACGTCGAGGGCATCGACGGACGCAGGGTCGGCCCACTGGAGGTCCTCGGCGACGAGCACGGCGGGCTCCGACGCCGGGCGGAGGTGGTCGGCGAGGTGGCGCAGTCCGAGCGCTCGGGCCCGTTCCGGGTCGTCCGGGCCCGCTCCGGGATGCGGGTCCCAGCCGGCGAGCCGGCCGATCAAGGCGGCCTTGACCGCCACGTCGCCTCCGAGGCCGGCCAGGCCGTCGGTCAGCCGGGCGGCGACGGCGTCGATGGGATCGCCGGCGCGGATCCCGAACGCCCGGGCGAGCAGGTCCCGGATCAGCGCGTTCGGGACGTCGTGGTCGTCGGGGGCCACCCGGGTCCGGGCGCACGCGACGGACGGGCCGAGTCCGGATTCGAACTCCCGGACGAGCCGCGACTTCCCGATACCGGTCGCACCGCACACCTCGACCATCTGGAGACTGCCCGAATCCACGGCGGCGGCGACCGCCGCCTGCAGCGCCGCGAGTTCGGCGTCCCGGCCGACCATCGGGGTCGTGACGCCTTCGATCACCGGCCGCGCCCCGCGGCGTTCGGCGACCCCGACGACGAGGAACACCGGGATCGGCTCGGCGAACCCCTTCGCGGTGATCTCGCCGCGCGGCTCGACCTCGAACCGGTCCCTGACGTGTCGGAGGGTCCCGAGGGAGACGAGGACGCCGCCCGGAGGCGCGGCGGCCTCGATCCGGGCGGCGAGGTTGACCTCGGAGCCCATGATCGTGTCCTCGGCCTCCGTGGTGCCCCCGGCGACGATGGCGCCCGTGTTGATGCCGACCCGCACGCCGAAGCCGTCGAGGCCGTGGCTGTCGGCGAGCTCCGAGGCCAGGACGCCGGCCCGTTGCTGGACGGCGAGCCCCGCCCGAACGGCGAGCTCCGGATCGTTCTCGCGCGACGTGGAGAGGCCGAACACCGCGAGGTATCCGTCACCCATGAACCGGGTGACCCGACCGCCGTGGTCGCGGATCGGTTCGGCGAGCCGCTGGAGTGCCGAGTCCATGACGGCCATGGTCTCCTCCGGATCCCGGTCCCGCAGCAACCCGGTCGAGTCGACGACGTCCACGAAGAGCACGGTGGTCAGTCGTCGGCGCCGATCCACCGCCCCGCCCGGCGCGCGGCGGTCGAGTTCGGCGCGCAGGGCGGCGATCGTCGCGTCGACGATGGCGTCACCGAGCGTCGAGCGCAGGCCCTCCTGTGCGGCGAGTGCCGCCTCGAGGTGCTCCCGGGCGGGTTCGGAGTGGTCCATCACCCCGACGGTAGGACGGGCCGGCCCCGGGCGCCCGGGGATCGTTCAGTCGCCCCCGCCGTTGGCCTCGATGTAGTAGCCCTCGAGGTACTCGGCGACCATCCGCTGCGCGGAGAAGGGGGGCCCCACCGTCGTGATGGCCCGCTTCATCTTGGCGATCCAGCCGCGAGGGAGCCCCTCCTCGTCGCGATCGAAGAAGAGCGGGACGACCTCGTGCTCGAGGATGTCGTAGAGCCGGCCGGCATCGGCCTCGTCGCCGTCGCTGTGCTCGGCGAAGCCCCAGCCGTTCGTGCCGTCGTAGCCCTCGCCCCACCAGCCGTCGAGCACCGACAGGTTCAGGCATCCGTTGGCGGCCGCCTTCATCCCCGACGTGCCGCTGGCCTCCATCGGGGGACGCGGGTTGTTGAGCCAGACGTCGGCGCCGCCGACGAGGTAGCGGGCGATCTCCATGTCGTAGTCCTCGAGGAACACGATGTGGCCCGACAGTTCGGGTGTCTTGGACATCTCGACCACGCGCTGGATGAGCGCCTGGCCCTCACGGTCGGCCGGGTGTGCCTTGCCCGAGAAGACGATCTGGACCGGCCGTTCGGGGTTGGTGAGGATCCACTGGAGGCGGCCGAAGTCCGACAGCAGCAGCCCGGCGCGCTTGTATGTGGCGAATCGCCGTGCGAAGACGATGGTGAGCCGCTCGGCGGGGAGCATGCTGCGGACCCGGCGGAGGTCTCCGGGGCTGGCGCCGTGGCGGGACAGCTGCTCGCGGAGGCGGCGGCGCAGGTGGCGGAGGAGCCGCTCCTTCTGGGAGACGTGCGCCTCCCAGATGTCGGCGTCGGGGATGTCCTCCACCGCGGCCCAGGCGTCGGCGGAGACGTGCTCCGACCAGTCCGACCCCACCGCACCGCTGATCTGGCGTCCCATCTGCCCGCCGATCCAGGTGGGGAGGTGGACGCCGTTCGTCACCGCGCTGCCGGGGCCGCCGATGATGTGGCCCCAGTCGCGGCTGACGATCTCGCCGTGACGCTGGGAGACGCCGTTCGTCGACGAGGACAGCCGGATGGCGAGGGCACCGAGGTCGAAGATGTTCTCCCGTCCGGAGTCACCCAGTGACCGGAGCGCCTCGTCGTCGATGCCGGGCAGGCGACCGCTCATGTAGCGCTCGACGAGGTCCAGGGCGAAGACCTCGTTGCCGGCGGGGACCGGGGTGTGGAGGGTGAACACCGTCCGCTCCCGGATGGCCTTCACCGCGGCGTCCCAGCTGTCGCCGGCGACGAGCCGATCGGAGAGGCGCTGGAGCAGGGCGAAGGCGGCGTGACCCTCGTTGACGTGCCATGTCGAGGGATCCATGCCGAGGGCCTCGACCACGCGGGCGCCGCCGATGCCGAGCACCAGCTCCTGGCAGAGCCGCATCTCGCGGCCCCGGACGTAGAGGATGTTCGTGATGGGCCGGTCGGCGGGGTCGTTGCTCGGGAGGTCCGTGTCGAGGAGGAGCAGGGGGACGCGGCCGACGTCGAGGCGCCAGACGCCGACGTCGACGCGCCTGCCGGGGAGGTCGACCTGGACGGTGAGCGGGTGCCCGGTGCGGTTCAGGACGCGGCGGAGGGGCCGGCGGGCGATTTCCACCCCCAGGTAGTGGTGCTGCTGCACGCCGTCGGGGTCGATGGCCTGGCGGAAGAACCCGCGGCGGTAGAGGAGGCCGATTCCGACCATCGGGATCCCCAGGTCGGAGGCCGCCTTCGTGTGGTCGCCCGCCAGCACGCCGAGGCCCCCCGAGTAGAAGGGGAGCGTGTGGTGGACGCCGAACTCGGTGCAGAGGTAGACGAGCCCGTTGGGTAGGGCGCCGTCGTGTTCGCGTTCGTACCAGGTGCCCTCGGCGGCCATGTAGTCGTCGAACATGTCGATGACGCGCTCGTACAGCTGCAGGAACGAGTCGTTCGACTCGAGGGTCTCCCACTGCTCGGGGGACATGGACTGCAGGAGCGAGAGGGGGTTGGGAGAGGTGCGCCAGTCGCCGGGGCTCACCCGCTGCCAGAGTTCGCGGGCGTAGGGCTCCCAGGTCCACCACATGTTGAACGCGAGGTCGTACAGCCGCTCCAGGGCTCGAGGGATGGCGACCTGTGTGCCCGCGGCGACGGGGATGGTGTCGAGCGCGGACCGTTCTGGTGTGACCATGGGAGACCTCTGCGAAAGCGTCGGAACCGGTTCCATCACGATAGCCGGGTCGGTCTCCCCATCGGCAACCGCCGTGGCGTGATGCCGCGCGCGCCGGGTCGGCGCTCGATAGCATGACCGGACCGATCTGGAGGTTCCGTGACGTTCGCCGTCCTCTTCCCCGGGCAGGGGAGTCAGTCCGTCGGCATGGGCGCCGATCTCTTCGACGAGCGGCCCGACCTACTCGGCGACGCCGCCGACGAGATCCTCGGGTGGTCGCTGCGAACGGTGTGCCTCGACGGTCCGGAGGAGGAACTGACCCGCACCGACCGCGCCCAGCCGGCCCTCTACGCCATCTCGTACGCGCTGTGGGACGAGTTCCGGTCGCGTCTCGAGGTGCCGCCGGCGGGGGCGGCCGGCCACTCGCTCGGCGAGTACACCGCCCTGGCCGCCGCCGGGGTCCTCTCCTTCGAGGACGGGCTCCGGCTCGTCGCGGCCCGGGGCCTGGCCATGGCCGACGCCGCCGCTCGCGAGCCCTCGACCATGGCGGCGCTCATCGGCGCGGATCTCGAGGCCGCCGAGTCGCTCGCCGCGGATCGTCGCGACGAGGGCGGTCGGCTGTGGGTGGCCAATGTCAATGCCCCGGGACAGATCGTGGTGGCCGGCGGTACCGACGACGTGGAGTGGGCCGGCTCCGTCGCCCGGGATCGGGGGATCCGGCGCGTCGTCCCGCTCAAGGTGGCGGGGGCGTTCCACTCGCCGTTCATGGCCCCGGCCGCCGAGGCCCTGACCGAGGCCGTCGGCACGACCCGCTTCGAGCCGGCCTCCTTCCCGGTGTGGGCGAACGCCACGGCGGCCCCCCACGGCGAGAGCGTCGGGGGCGCGCTCGTCGAGCAGCTGACGTCGCCGGTCAGGTTCGCCGAGAGCCTCGGTGCGATGGCCGGCGCGGGGATCGGTGTGTTCGTCCACGTCGGACCCGGCGACGTCACCGCCGGACTGGCGCGGAGGTCGATCGACGGCGCAGAGACCTACGTCGTGTCGGGTCCGGCAGACCTCGAGTCGGTGGCCGCGGCCCTGCAGAGCACGTGAGCGGCGGGATACGATGACCGACGGATCGAGGGGAGCGACGGTGCGACACGCGACGATCACGGGGTGGGGGACCTGCCTCCCGCCGACGGTGCTCTCCAACGCGGACCTCGAGCGGCTCACCGACACGACGGACGAGTGGATCACGACGCGCACCGGGATCAAGGAGCGTCGGATCAGCCACGTGGAGGTCTCCGACCTGGCAGCGGTGGCGGCCCGCCGCGCCCTCGCTGCGGCCGGTCTCGAGCCGGAGGACCTCGATCTCGTCCTGCTCGCCACGTGCACGCCCGAGCGGCTCATCCCCGCCGCGGCGACCCACCTCCAGTCGAAGATCGGGGCGTCGAAGTCGGCGGCGATGGACCTGAACGCCGCCTGTTCGGGATTCATCTACGGGCTGTCGGTGGCCGACGCGATGATCCGCTCCGGCGGGGCCCGGCGGATCCTGCTCGTCGGTGCCGAGAAGCTCAGCTACTTCCTCGACTTCACCGACCGCTCGACGTCGGTCCTGTTCGGAGACGGGGCCGGCGCGGTGGTGCTCGAGGCGGCCGAGGGGGAGGGGGGCCTGCTGGCCTCCGAACTGGGTGCCGACGGCGACCAGGCCGACATCCTCTGCGTCCCCAAGTCGGGCACCGAGGGCCGGGTCGAGGCGGCGCGAGCCGCCGGCGTGCACATGGAGGGCCCGGCCGTGTTCCGGCTCGCCGTGGAGGCGATGGGCGACGCGTCCACCCGGGTGGTCGAGGCGGCGGGGCTCACGCTCGACGACGTCGACGTGCTCATCCCGCACCAGGCGAACGTCCGGATCATCGACGCCACCGCCCGACGCCTGAAACTCGACGCGTCGCAGGTCTACGTCAACATCGCCTCCTACGGCAACACGTCGGCCGCCACGATCCCGATCGCCCTGGCCGAGGCGCTCGGCGAGGGCCGCATCCGCCCCGGGTCGAACGTGGTCTTCGCGGCCTTCGGGGGCGGGCTCACGTGGGCCGCCGGCGTCTTCCGCTGGGGCGATCGGGTCGAGCCGCTCGGGACCTCCGACGCCGCCCTGCCGCCCACCGATGCCGACGTCTTCGAACTGCTCCAGGGCAACATCGACACCTTCGGTCGCGGCGTATGAGCCGCGTCGCCCTCGTCACGGGCGGATCCCGGGGCATCGGCGCGGCCGTCGCGGCGGAACTGGGCGCGGCGGGCCACCGCGTGGCGGTCAACTACCACTCGAGTGCCGGCGCGGCCGACGAGGTGGTCGCCGGCATCGTGGACGCGGGCGGTGAGGCGATCGCCGTGGGAGCCGACGTCGGGGACCCCGACGCGATCACCGAGATGTTCGACGAGGTCGGCGAGCGGCTGGGGGCGGTCGAGATCCTCGTCAACAACGCCGGGATCACCCGTGACGGCCTCGTGATGCGCATGTCGATCGACGACTGGGAGGCGGTGCTGGCGACGAACCTGCGTTCTGCCTTCCTGTCCACGAAGGCGGCGCTGCGGGGCATGCTCCGGGCCCGGTGGGGCCGGATCGTCAACATCGCCTCCGTGTCGGGCCTGGCCGGCAACCCGGGTCAGGCGAACTACGCCGCGGCGAAGGCCGGGCTGGTGGGGTTCACGAAGTCGGTCGCCAAGGAGGTGGGATCCCGGGGGATCACGGTGAACGCGGTGGCCCCGGGGTTCATCGACACCGACATGACGGCCGACCTCGGCGATGCGGTCCGCGAAGCGGCCACCCCCCAGATCACCCTCGGCCGCTTCGGCACGCCACCGGAGGTCGCGTCGGCGGTCGGCTATCTTGCGTCGGACCGGGCCTCGTACGTCACCGGCCAGGTGATCGTCGTCGACGGCGGCATGGCAATCTGAAAGGGAGAGGGGAACCCATGGAGCGTTCCGAAGTAGAAGCGAAGATGACCGACCTCCTCGTGGAGGAGCTGGGACTCGAGCGCGAGGACATCAACCCGTCCGCCACGTTCGAGGAGGATCTGGAGGTCGACTCCCTGGGGGTCGTCGAGCTGCTGATGGCCCTCGAGGACACGTTCGGCGTGCGGATCCCCGACGAGGAGGCCGAGGAGATCACCACCGTCGGCCAGGCGGTCGACGTGGTGATGGCCAAGCTCGACGAGAGCTGATCGGATGACGCGGCGGGTCGTCGTGACGGGGCTCGGGACGGTGAACCCGTTGGGCCTCGACGTGGCCACCACGTGGTCGGCCATGCGGGAGGGCGTCTCGGGGATCGGCCCGATCACCCTCTTCGACGCGTCGCATCTGCCGTCCCGGATCGCCGGAGAGGTCCGCGGGTTCGATCCCGAGGACTACATGTCCCGCCGTCAGGCGCGAACGCTCGACCGCTACGACCTGTTGTTCTGGGCGGCGGCCAAGCACGCCCTCGACGACGCCGGGCTCGCCTACGAAGAGGACGATCCCGACGCCTACCGGGCCGGCGTCGCGGTCGGCGGGGGGATCGGCGGCATCATCACGTTCCAGGAGCAGATGGACGTGATGCGGCAGCGGGGCAACAACCGGGTGAGCCCCTACGCCATCCCCCAGATCATCTCGAACATGGCCGGTGGTGTCGTGTCGATCGACTTCAACCTCTTCGGCCCCAACATCTGCGACGTCACCGCCTGCGCGGCGTCCGCGAACGCCATCGGCGACGCTGCGGAGATCATCAAACGGGGCGATGCCGACGTGATGGTCGCCGGGGGCGCGGAGGCCTCCATCGTCGAGTTCTCGATCACCGGTTTCACCCAGTCGCGAGCGCTCAGCACGAACAACGACGATCCGCAGGGGGCGAGCCGGCCCTTCGACGCCGACCGGGACGGGTTCGTGATGTCGGAGGGCGCCGCCGTCCTGATCCTGGAGGAGTTCGAGCGGGCGAAGGCGCGCGGCGCCGACGTGCTCGCCGAGGTGGTGGGGTACGGGATGTCCGCCGACGGCTACCACATCACGCTGCCGCGGCCGGGGGGCGCCGGGGCCGCCCGGGCGATGGAGAACGCGATGCGCAATGCCGGGCTCGGTCCGGCGGACATCGACTACATCAACGCCCACGGGACGTCCACGGAGGCGAACGACGCCACCGAGACGCAGGCGATCAAGCTGGCCCTCGGCGAGGAGCGGGCGCGGGAGATCCCGATCTCGTCGACCAAGTCGATGACCGGGCACCTGCTCGGCGGTGCCGGTGCCATCGAGGCGATCGCCGGCATCATGGCGCTGCGTGACGGTGTCGTTCCTCCCACGATCAACTACGAGACGCCGGATCCCGACTGCGACCTCGACTACGTGCCGAACGAGGCTCGCGACCTCGCCATCGACACGGTGATGTCGAACTCCTTCGGGTTCGGTGGCCACAACGTCGCGCTCGTGTTCCAGCGGGTCTGACCGCCCCGGCGCCGCGGTCTACGCTGTCGGGCCATGACCGACGACCGGCTCCGGAGGGCGATGGCCGAGCGGTTCCTCGCCGGGCGGGCACCCGATCTCGGGCCCGTGGCCCGTGCGGACGAGTTCGCCGGCGGGGGTCCCGCCACCCGGTCGAGGTCCCGCAGCACACCCCACTGGACGCCCGTGCCCATCGTCGGCTACCGGGCCTGGCGCGTGTACCGCAACGGGCTTCGCGGCTCGCGCGCCTGGTGGCCCGGGCCCGTGCACGAGGCGCGTTGCCGCGTCGACCCCTCCAGCCCGCGCCTCGTGCCCCACGACGACGGCCGGTGCGGCCGGCTCGGATGCGGGGTGTACGCCCTCGCGGATCCCGGTGACGTCCGATCGGTCCTCGGGACCGCCAGCCCGGTCGTCCTCGGCGCCGTGGCGCTCACCGGGAAGGTGGTCGAGCACGAGGCCGGGTACCGAGCCGCCCGGGCCGAGGTCGTCGCGGCCGCCGTCCTCCACCGGACCCGGCCGGTGGCGTCCACCGACCGGGGATGGCTGGTCCGCCTGTTCCTCGACCCGGTGGCCGCGATCGGTGAGCACGGGCGGGACCTGCGGGGGGACCCGATCGACTATCTGACGGACGCAGCACGGAGGTACGAGGAACGATGGACATCGGCGAACAGAAGCGGGTGATCACGGTCGAGCCGGAGCCGATCGAGCTCCCGGCCGACGAGCCGGCGGTCGAACCCGTCGAACCGGCCCCCGACCGCGAGCAGGTGCCCGCCTGAGCGCGTTCTGGACGCCCGAGCCGGTCGTCGGCTACCGCGCCTGGCGGGTCATGAGCCGGGGTCTCGGCGGCGCGCGGGTGGTGTGGACCCGACCGCGTCTCGAGGCGGTCTGCGATCACGACGGAGCCGTGCCCCACGGCGCCGGACCCTGTCCCGCACCCGGGTGCGGGATCTACGCCATGAAGGATCCCGCCGGTGTCCTGGGCGGCTTCCGGTTCTGGGGAAAGCACGGACGGGCGCTGGGAGCCGTCGAGCTCATCGGGCGGGTCGTCGAACACGACCGGGGCTATCGGGCCGCCGCCGCGCGAGCCGTCGCCGTCGCCGTCTCCACCGAGCGGGGGCTCGTCGGCGGCACCGATGCCGCCTGGCTGCGCCTCCTGTTCTCCGACCCGCCGACGGCGCTCGAGCTGGGGCCGGTGCTGCGGACCGGGTCGGCCGAGGCGTGGGTGGCGGCGGCCGTGTCCCGGGCCTGAGCTCAGCCGGCGGGGCGGAGGACCCACTGACCGACGTCGATCCGTCCGATACGGAAACCGGCCTCGCAGTAGCCGAGGTAGAGCTCCCAGAGCCGGCGAAGGCGTTCGTCCAGACCCGCGCCGGCGAGGCCCGGCCAGGCGGCACGGAACCGTCGGCGCCAGTGGTCCAGGGTGCGGGCGTAGTCCTCGCCGAACGTCTCGACGTGATCGATGCGGAGCCCGGCGTCGTCGGCGAGCGCCGAGATCACGGCGGGGGAGGGGAGCTGCCCGCCGGGGAAGACGTACCGCTGGATGAAGTCACGCCGGCGGCGGTACCCGGCGTAGAGGTCGTCGTCGATGACGATCGCCTGCATCACCACCGCGCCGCCCGGATCGACGCGGCCCGCGAAGGCCTCGAAGAGGTCGGGCCACACCGTCTCGTCGATCGACTCGATCATCTCGATGGAGACGACCGCGTCGTAGACACCGGCGTGGTCGCGGAAGTCCTCGAGGAGGATGCGGGTCCGGTCGGCGAGGCCCTCCTCGGCCAGGCGGGCTCTGGCGAACACCGCCTGTTCCTCGGCGACGGTGAGGCCGGTCACCTCCACGTCGTACTCGGCGGCTGCGAAGGCGGCGAACCCGCCCCAACCGCAGCCGATCTCCAGCACGCGCATGCCCGGCCGGAGCCCGGCGTGCTGGCAGATCGCCCGGTACTTGGCCCGCTGCGCCTCGGCCAGGGACAGCCCGGGACGGGCGAAGCGGCCAGAGGAGTAGGTCACGGTCTCGTCGAGCCACGCGGTGTAGAAGTCGTTGCCGAGGTTGTAGTGGTCGACCATCGTCTCCACCCGGGGATGGCGCCGCTCCCGGACGAGACGCTGCCAGCCGGCTCGCAGGGGGGCGACGAGCCGCGCGGTGCGGCCCCGCGCCCATGCCTCGACGTTCTCGGCTCCCCAGCGCAGAAAGGACTCGAGGTCGGGGGTGTCGACGAGCCCGTCGAGGTACGCCTCGGCGAAACCGAGCGTCCCGCCCCGCAGGAGCCGCCAGACGGCCCGGCGGTCCCGGACCTCGAGCGACGCTTCGGGGGGACCCGACCCGAGATGGAGCTCGCGCCCTCCCGGGGTCGTCACGTGCAGCGTCCCCCGGCGGACCAGCGGCGACAGGAACCGGGACGTGAGGGCGCTCATGTCCGGGCGGGGTCGATCACGCTCACCTTCGGCTCGCGGGGCTCCGGCCGGCGGTGGACGCGTGCCCCGCGTCGCCACAGACGCAGCGCCTGCCAGTGGATCGCGGCGATCGCCTTGATCGTGACCAGGGGATGGCTGACGAACATGCGCAGCAGCGTACGGTCCGTGAGCGGCTCGCGTCGGAGCCGGAGCGACGCCCGGAACAGCGGGCCGTCGTCGTCGTGCTGACGGATTCCGATGGTGAGCCGCTCGCCGGGGAGCGTCATCGCGAACTCGTACCGGGACGACATGTCCATGAAGGGCGACACGTGGAGGGCCTTGTCGAAGCCGTGGCGGAGGTCGTCGGTCACCGGCACGACATAGGCGTGGCGGTCGCCGAACGTGTTGTGGACCTCGTGCACGACGCCGACGAGCTCATCGTCGCGCCACGCGTACCAGACCGAGATCGGATCGAAGACGTACCCGAGGACCCGTGGGAAGGCCAGCACGGCGATGCGATCCGCCGTGATCCCCGCGGTCTCCAGGGTCCGGTCGGCCCACTCCCGGAGCCCGGCCCCGTCGCCGTGGTCGCGGTCGGCGATGCCGAGGAGGTTGAACCGGTTCCGGGAGAACCAGCGGAGCCGACGCGTCAGATGGTCGATCTCGTCGACGTCGAGCAGCAGGTAGTAGACCCGGTACTCGAACCGGTGGCGGAAGGGGCGCAAGCGGGTGTGCGAGACCCTCCCCCGGTAGATCGCCGAGCGCGTCATGCCGCCGGTACCCCGATGGCGGGCGCCGACGACACGGGCACGACCGCGTCGTGCCACGGCGCCGGGCTGCCGAGGGCGGCGGCGACGTTCAGCCCCGCCTGGAGGCCGTCCTCGTGGAAGCCGTAGCCCGCCCACGCTCCGGCGAACCACGTCCTTCGCCGGCCCTGGATGTCGGCCAGGCGCTGCTGTGCCGACAGCGCGGCCTCGTCGAACTGCGGGTGGGCGTAGTCCCATGAGCCGTGGACGCGTTCGGGCATCCGGGGCGGGTTGAGCGAGACGAAGAGCTGGGGGGCGGCCTCGTCGAGGGGCTGCAGCCGGTTCATCCAGTAGGTGACCGACGCCCGACGCCGCTCCCGGTCCCCACGGTCGGCGAGATAGTTCCACGACGCCCAGACCCGCCGGCGTCGGGGCATGAGGGAGGGGTCGGAGTGGAGGACGGCGCGGTTGGGTTCGTACCGGATGGCGCCGAGGACCGCGGACTCCTCTGGCGAGGCGCCGGTGCCGAGCAGCCGGAGGGCCTGGTCGGTGTGGGTGGCGAGGACCACGTGGTCGAAGACGTCCCGTCCCCGGTCGGAGACGACGGTCACGCCGTCCCCGGCGCGGTCGACGGCGCGCACGGGCGTCGAGAGGCGGACGTCGTCGAGACCGGCGGCGATCCGCTCGACGTACGTCCGGCTCCCGCCGGCGACGGTGCGCCACCGGGGCCGGTCGGTGATGCGGATGAGCCCGTGGTTTGCGAAGAACCGGAGGAAGGAGGCCGCCGGATAGGCGCGGATCTCCCCGATCCGCGCCGACCAGATGGCCGCGGCCATCGGGAGCAGGTAGTCCTCGGCGAATCCGGCCGAGTAGCCCTCGCTCCGGAGTACCTCGCCCAGCGACGCGGTCCCGGCGGTGGCGAGGAGCATCTCGCCCTCCCGGCGGAAGCGGACGATGTCGCGCAGCATCGACCGGTAGCGCCGCGCCAGCAGGTTTCGGGGCGCCGCCAGCATGCCGCCGAGGCTCCCTCGGTATTCGACGTCCCCGTCCAGGGAGAAGGAGAACGACATGTCGCTCGGGGCCGTCGGCACGTCGAGGGCGTCGAGGAGGCGGGTGAAGTGGGGGTAGGTGGCCTCGTTGTACACGATGAAGCCGGTGTCGACGGCGAAGCCGGCGACGTCGACGGTGTGGGCGTGGCCGCCAGGCCGGTCGTCGGCCTCGTACAGCGTCACGGAATGGGTGCGGGCGAGGGCCCAGGCGGCACCCAGGCCCGAGACGCCGCTGCCCACGACTGCGATGTCCACGGATCCTCCAGGGGCGCGCCGATCCGGCGCGCCG
>JAWVYO010000048.1:0-17147 GCA_033722675.1 Acidimicrobiia bacterium
CCGGCCACGGCCGACGTGCGCGCATGGTCGCCGGCGGCGACGGCCGCCGCGACCTCGGCCCGCAGCCCGGGCAGCCGCTCCGACAGCGCTTCGGCGAGCGTCACGAGCAGCTCGCCGTCACCACCGGTCTGGCGCAGGGCCGCGTCCCGGTCGATCGCCCGGTCGTCCACCTCGACGACGGGGGCCGCCGGGGCGGCGCCGCCCCCGGGCCGGGGATGGCGCCGGACGATCTCCTCGAGGGTGGTCACGAGGTCGTCGGCGCGGAAGGGCTTCGTGACGAACCCGTCCATCCCGGCCGCCAGACAGGCGGTCCGGTCGGTGTCCATGGCGTGGGCGGTGAGGGCGACGATCGGAACGTGGTCGTCCCCCATCAGCTCGGCGGAGCGGATCCGGCGCGTCGCCTCGAGCCCGTCCATCTCGGGCATCTGCACGTCCATCAGCACCACGTCGAACGGCTCGGCGGCGAGCCGTTCGAGCACCTCCGAACCGTCGCCCACGCCGACGACGGCGTGGCCGCGCTTCTCGAGGATGCGTGACGCCAGCACCCGGTTCGTCGGACTGTCGTCGGCCACCAGCACCCGCAGCGTGGGCCGCCGCTCCCGGACCCAGTGGCGCGTCACGATCTCCCTGGCCTCGCCCGCGATGACCCCCCGGAGCACGCCGAGGAGCTCCGACGACGACGCCGGACGGGTCAGGTATCCGGCTGCGCCGGCCTCGCGGAAGACGGCGGCATCGCCCCGCTTGCCGGCCCCGACCACGACCACGATGGGCGCGCCGTCGAGCGGCGACGCCGCCCGCAGGAACGACACGTCGCCGGGGTCCATGGTGTCCACCAGCACGGCGGCCGGCGGGGCATCGGTCGCCGCCGTCGCGGCCACGACGTCGGCGACCATCACGGTCTCCACGCCCACCTCCGACAGGACTCGTCGCGCCCACGACCGGGTCCCGCCGGTCTCCGAGACGACGACCACCGGACCCTCGATCCGGGTGCCCCGACTCGTCACCTCCGCCTGGCCGGCGTCCTCGAACTCGGCCGTGAAGCGGAACACCGACCCCTCGCCGGGCGTGCTCTCCGCCCAGATCCGGCCCCCCATGAGCGTGACGAGCTCCGAGGAGATCGCCAGTCCGAGCCCGGTTCCACCGAACTGCCGGGTCGTCGAACCGTCGGCCTGCCGGAAGGCCTCGAAGACGACCTCGAGCTTCTCCGGCGGGATCCCGATCCCCGTGTCCTCGACGCTCACCTGCACGGTCGACGGCGAGTCCCCCGCCGACACCGTGACGGCGACGTGGCCCCGCTCCGTGAACTTCACGGCGTTCCCCAGGAGGTTCACCACGATCTGGCGGAGTCGTCCCGGATCCCCCACCACCCGTGCGGGCAGCGTCGGGTCGAAGCGGAGACGGAGCTCGATCCCCTTGTCGGCCGCCCGGACCGACATCATCCGGACGCAGTCGTCGAACACGTCCCGGAGCACGAAGGGGATGGCGTCGAGGTCGAGGCGGCCGGCCTCCACCCGGGACAGGTCCAGCAGGTCGTTGATGATCGTGAGGAGCGCGTCCGCCGAGGAGCGGACCGTCGTCAGGTACTCGCGTTGCTCGTCGTCGATGTCGGTGCCGAGGGCCAACTCGGTCATGCCGAGGATGGCGTTCATCGGTGTCCGAATCTCGTGGCTGACGTTCGCCAACATCTCCGACTTGGCCTTGGTGGCGACCTCCGCCGCCTCCTTGGCGAGGCGCAATTGCTCCTCCGCCCTGATCCGATCCGTGACGTCCGAGCCGACGACGACGACCTGGTCGATGACGCCGCCGAACCCGGTGACCGGCTCGACACGGACGTCGACGAACAGGCCTTCGAACTCGATCACCTGGGCGGTCGCCTCGCCGTCGAGTCCGGTGCGCACGGCCGCCGGTATCGCCTCCGACTCCGGCCACTCGTCGAGGCCCCGCCCGAGGAACCGGGCTTCGTCGATGCCGAGCCGGTCGAGCACGGCGCCGCCCGCCAGCGTGACGACGCCCCGGGCGTCGAAGGCCAGGAGCATGACCGGCGCCCCACTCATGACCGAGCGCAGCTGCTCCTCGTTGCGGGCGAGCGCCACCTCTGCCGCCCGCTTGAGGAGCAGGTCGCGACGGGCGCGGAACAGATGGCCGAGGGTGTCGGAGAAGGGTCGGAGGAAGGCGCCCGCCCCCTCGGGGATCCCCGACCCGTCGATCATGACGATCCCGACGATGGCGTCGCCCTCGAAGATCGGCAGCGCGACGCGATCGGTGTCTCCGTCCGGCCACACCACCGTCCGGGCGGCGAGGACGGCCTCGACGGTGGAGTCGACGGCGACGTCTGTCTCCGACGTGGAGGAGCGCAGCTCCACCTCGCCCAGCCCTTCGTCGACCACCTCGAAGAGTCCTCCCCATGTCGCCGCCGTCGCCTCGACGACCTGGTCGAGCAGCATCGGGAACACGCCGTGCACGTCGGACACCATCGACCGCTGGGCGTCGTTGACCGCCCGCAGGAGCCGGTTGGCCATGGCCAGCTGGCGCTGGACGGCGGTGAGATCGGTCACGTCCTCGATGGAGGCGATGACCCGGTCGTAGGCGACGGAGCCGTCCGGCTCGGTCCCCGCCGACCACCGGAGGATGCAGTCGATGGCCCGACCGCCGGTCGTCCGACCCTGGACGGGCACGGCGGCCATGGGCCGCCCCTCCCAGACGGCCCGGAACTGGGCGGCGAACGAGGCCCTGGTGGCGTCGTCGATGGTGGACGGGTCGATGGGGCCGACCACGTCACCCGGGTCGGACACCTCGATGAGGTCGGCGGCCGCCTGGTTGACCCTGATCACGTCGATGAGCGAGACCAGTTGGTCGAGCTCTTCGGGGTGTTCCTGCAAGTGGGCGTCGAGGTCGGTCACGCCCTCGCCGCGCAGGACGTCGAGGCGCCCGGCGACGGCGGAGAAGTCCTCCTCCCAGAGCGAGATCGGTGCCCGCTCGAACGCCTCTCGTTCGACGGCGTTCGCGGCGGATCGCCGGTGTGTGGCGGCGGCCACCGCCAGCCCGCTGCCGAGGGCTGCGAGATTGGCGCCGACCAGCAACCAGATCGGGGCGCCGGCGGCGGCCAGCGGTGCCGTCGCCGCTCCGATCGCCCCGACGCCCACGGGGACGCGCATCCACCCCGACGACGACGCGGCGCGGCGAGGCGGATCGCCGGCCCGGCGCACGTCGGGGGTGCCCACGGGACCCTCGGGGCCCCGTCGCTCCTCTCGGACCGCCATGGAGGCTGCATCGGCGTGTCCGGGGGGCCGCCTGAGGGATGTATGCCGGCCCGCCCGGACGGGCACGTGCCCGACGGAATGACCACCCCCCGGCACTACGTTGGAGAGGGCGAACCATCAGGAGCATCATGGAACCGATCGAACAGCTCGCGAGCCACGGCCAGTCGGTCTGGCTCGACTACATCCGCCGGGACCTCGTCCGGTCCGGCGGCCTCGCCGACCTCGTACGCGACGGTGTGCGCGGCGTCACCTCGAACCCGTCCATCTTCGAGAAGGGCATCGGCGGGAGCACCGAGTACGACGACGCCCTCCGCGACCGCCTCGACGGCGACGCCGCGGCATCGTCGCTGGCGCTCTTCGAGGCCGTGGCGATCGTCGACATCCAGGAGGCCTGCGACGTCCTGCGGTCCGTCTACGACGACACCGACGGCGCCGACGGCTTCGTGAGCCTCGAGGTCTCCCCGCATCTCGCCCACGACTCCGAGGGGACGATCCGCGAGGCCCGCCGCCTGTGGTCCGAGGTCGGCCGGCCCAACCTCATGATCAAGGTGCCGGCGACCCCCGAGGGCATCCCCGCCATCGAGGAGCTCCTCGCCGAGGGGATCAACGTGAACGTCACCCTCATGTTCTCCCTCGAGCACTACGAGGACGTCGCCCACGCCTACCTGCGCGGCGTGCGCCGCGCCGAGCACCCCGAACGCCTCGCCTCCGTCGCCTCCTTCTTCGTCAGCCGCGTCGACACCGCGGTGGACGCCGAACTCGACGCCATCGGCACCGACCGAGCGAAGCGCCTGCGCGGCACGATCGGGATCGCCAACTCGAAGCTGGCCTACGCCCGATACCAGGAGCTGTTCGAGGGGTCGGAGTTCGCGGAGCTGGCCGAACGCGGCGTCCGGCCCCAGCGCGTCCTGTGGGCGTCGACGAGCACCAAGGACCCCGCCTACCGCGACGTCCTCTACGTCGAGGAACTCATCGGTGACAACACCGTGAACACGATGCCGCCCGAGACGCTCGAGGCCTTCCAGGACCACGGCATCGCCCGGGCCGACGCCATCACGGAGGGCGTCGACGCCGCCCGCGACGACATCGCGGCCCTCGCGGACCTCGGGATCGACTTCGACGCGATCACCGACCGCCTCCAGCACGAGGGCGTCCACAAGTTCGCGACGTCCTTCGACGCGATGCTGTCGGCCATCGACGGCAAGCGCCGCACGCTGCTCGCCGAGTCCGTCGACCCCCAGGAGCTCCGGCTCGGCGGCCTCGCCGACGCGGTGGAGGGCAGGCTCGGCTCGTGGGCCGACGACGACGTCGCCGAGCGCATCTGGGCGAAGGACCACACAGTGTGGGTGGACGAGCTCCAACCCGAGATCGTGGACCGGCTCGTGTGGCTCACCCTCCCCGAGGCGATGCAGGACCACGTCGAGGACATCGAGTGGTTCGTCGACCAGGTCCTCGCCGAGGACCTGGAAGAGGTCGTGCTGCTCGGGATGGGGGGATCGAGTCTCGCCCCCGAGGTCTTCGCCCGGACGTTCGGCACCGCCGAGGGCCACCTCGACCTCCGGGTCCTCGACAGCACCCACCCCCGTGCCGTCTCGGCGCTCGCCGCCGACATCGATCCCGCGCACACGTTGTTCGTCGTGGCGTCGAAGTCCGGCACCACCGTCGAGCCGCTCTCGCTCTTCTCGTTCTTCTGGGAGCGGGTCGCCGAGGTCACGGCGACGCCGGGCCGCCACTTCGTGGCGATCACCGACCCGGGTAGCCCCCTCGTCGACCTCGCCTCCGACCGGGGCTTCCGCAAGACGTTCACCGCGATCCCCGACGTCGGCGGCCGCTACTCGGCGCTCACGCACTTCGGGCTCGTGCCCGCCGCCCTCGTCGGTGCCGACGTGCGGCGCATGCTCGACCGGGCACTCCGGATGGCCGCCGCGTCGCGTCGCCCGGCGCCCGACAATCCCGCCCTCCGGCTCGGCGCCGCCTTCGGCGAGGCCGCCCGGGCGGGGCGGGACAAGGTCACGGTGGTGACGTCGCCGTCCCTCGCCGCCTTCCCGGACTGGTTCGAGCAGCTGGCTGCGGAGAGCACGGGGAAGGACGGCACCGGGATCGTCCCGGTCGCCGGGGAGAAGCTCGGCGCACCCGCCGTGTACGGCGACGACCGGTTCTTCTTCGTCCTCTCCCACGCCGACGACGGGTCCGACGTCGAGATCGCCGGCCTCGACACCCTCGAGGCCGCCGGCCATCCGATCGCCCGGATCGTCGTCGACGACCTCGCCGACCTCGCCGCCGAGATGTATCGCGCCGAGCTGGCCATCGCCGCGGCGGGGGCCGTCCTCGACATCCACCCCTTCGATCAGCCGAACGTGCAGCTCGCCAAGCGCCTCGCCCGCTACGCCATGGCCGGCGAACTCGACACGGGGACCATCCCGGCGACGCAGGTGGACGACGTCGACGCGCTCCGATCGGAGCTGTCGGACCTCCTCGGCTCGGCGTCGAGCGGGACGTACGTGGCCCTCCAGGCCTTCGTGGCACCGACCGACGGTGCCGAGGCCGCTCTCCAGCGTCTCCGCCACCGCATCCGCGACGCCGTCGCGGTGACGACGACCGTCGGATTCGGGCCCCGCTTCCTCCACTCGACCGGCCAGCTCCACAAGGGTGGCCCCGACACCGGCCTCTTCATCCAGTTCGTCGACCACCCCGAACCCGACGTCGAGGTCCCCGGCGAGGACTTCACCTTCGGGACGCTGGTGGCGGGACAGGCCGACGGCGACCACCAGGCGCTCGTGGACGCCGGACGGCGCGTGCTGCGGATCGACCTCGGCGACGACGCCGTCGCCGGCCTCGAGGCCGTCGAGGCCGCACTGGATGTCTGAGGTCGACGTCGTCTTCTTCGACGTCGGGGGCGTGCTCCTGACGAACGGCTGGGACCGCTCCTCGCGGCGCGCTGCCTGCGAGGCCTTCGACCTGGACTGGGAGGACTTCCAGGACCGCCACGACTTCGTCGCCGATGCCTTCGAGCGCGGCGAGCTCACGCTCGACCGCTACCTCGAACGCACCGTGTTCTACCGCGACCGCGAATTCACGCGAGCGGCGTTCGTCGACTTCATGAAGACCCGATCCGAGCCCCACCAAGACGCCCTCGAGGTGGCCGCCAGGCTGTCGGCTGACGGCCGCCACGTCATGGCGACGCTGAACAACGAGTCCCGGGAGCTCAACGACTACCGCATCGACACCTTCGGCCTCCGCGACCACTTCTCGATGTTCTTCAGCTCGTGTTACCTCGGCACCCGCAAGCCCGAGCCGGACATCTACCGGATGGCCGTGGACGTCGTGCAGCGTCCCCCGGGGCGCTGCGTCTTCGTCGACGACCGCGAGCTGAACCTCGAGTGCGCGGACCTGGCCGGGATCCGGCCGGTGCACGCGACGAACGCCGGCGAGATCGTGGCCGGCCTGCGCGACCACGGCATCGAGATCTGAAGGAGGACCATGGACATCGGCATGATCGGACTGGGGAAGATGGGCGGGAACATGGCCGACCGCCTCGTACGGGACGGCCACCGGGTCGTCGGCTACGACACGAACGAGGAGGCGGCCGCCGAATCCGCCTCCGAAGGCGTGGAGATCGCCGACGACGTCGCCGACCTCGTCCGGGCGCTCGCCCGGCCCCGGGTGGTCTGGATCATGGTCCCCGCCGGTGAGATCACCGACGCCGTCATCGACGGCCTCCGACCGCACCTCGACGAAGGCGACGTCGTGGTCGACGGCGGGAACTCCAACTACAAGGACACGCTCCGACGCGCCGAGAGCCTCGCCACCGACGGCATCCATCTCGTCGACGTCGGCACCAGCGGGGGCATCTGGGGCCTGACGGAGGGCTACTCGATGATGGTGGGCGCCACCGACGAGGCGCTGGAACTCGTCGCCCCCGCGGTGGAGACCCTCGCTCCGGGCGACGAGGAGGGCTGGGGCCACGTGGGCAAGCCCGGCTCCGGCCACTTCGTCAAGATGATCCACAACGGGATCGAGTACGGCCTCATGCAGGCCTACGCCGAGGGTTTCGCGATCATGCGCGCCAAGGAGGAGTTCGACCTCGACCTGGGCCAGGTCGCCGACATCTGGCGGTACGGCAGCGTCGTGCGGTCGTGGCTGCTGGATCTCACCGGCCGGGCGCTCGCCGAGGGCTCGGAACTCGAGGGGATCGACCCGTGGGTCCCCGACTCGGGCGAGGGTCGCTGGACGGTGTTCGAGGCCATCGACCTCGACGTCGCCGCTCCCGTGATCTCGATGTCGCTCATCCGGCGACTGGCGTCACGCGACGAGTACGAGTTCTCCGATCGGCTGCTGGCGGCACTGCGCAACCAGTTCGGCGGCCACGCGGTGCGCCCGTCGGATCAGTAGGCCGTCGCCTCCCCGATCGCCCAGTACACGGCCCGGTCGATCTCGACCACGTCGAGGCGCTCCCCCGATCGGGGATGGAACGTCAGATGCAACGAACCGGTGCCGTCCTCCACGTCGAGGGAGTCCACCTTGCGAACCTCCTCGGTGGGGCACGAGCACCGGCCCTCACAACACCGCTGCAGCGTGTCTGCGATCGCAGCTCGGGCGGGACCCGGGTCCGGGATGTCGACCTCGAGGTCGTTCCCCCGGCTGCGAACCATGTAGTCCAAGGTGGTCTCCCTTCGTCGCTGGCCCGATCCTGCCCGCCGATCGGGCGGCGGTTTCAGGGCCGAAGGTCCCTGCCGCCCCGGGATCCGGGCCGTTCGGAGGCCCTACCAGTCGACGCCGACGTACTTCTCCTCGAGGTACTCGTGGAGGCCCTGGTACGAGCCCTCGCGGCCCAGGCCGGACTGCTTCCACCCGCCGAAGGGGGCGGCGGGGTCGCTGATGAGGCCCCGGTTCACGGCGACCATGCCGGCCTCGAGACGCTCGGCGATCTGCATCGCCTGTTTCGTGTCGCCCGAATAGACGTAGGAGATGAGCCCCACCTCCACGTCGTTGGCCTGGTCGACGGCATCGTCGAGGTCCTCCCACCGGACGATCGGAGCGACGGGGCCGAAGATCTCGGTGGCCAGGATCCCCGCCGAGCGGGCCACGTCCTTGATCACCGTCGGCGAGTAGAAGTAGCCCTTCCGGTCCGGCGACGAGCCGCCGAGGACCACGGTGCCCGACCCGGACGCGTCGTTCACGAGGTCGGCCACCTTGTCCCGGGTGGAGGCGTTGATGAGCGGTCCCACGTCGGTCCCCTCGTCCATGCCGGCGCCCAGCCGCATGCGGGCCATGCCCGCCGAGAGCTTCTCGGCGAACTCGTCGGCGACGGCGTCGTGGACGTAGAACCGGTTGGCCGCGGTGCACGCCTCCCCGGCGTTGCGCATCTTGGCGAGCAGCGCCCCCTCCACCGCCCGGTCGACGTCGGCGTCGGCGAGCACGAGGAACGGCGCGTTGCCGCCCAGTTCCATCGACGTGCGGAGCACCCGCTGCGAGGCCGCCTCCAGCAGGATGCGACCCACCTCGGTGGACCCGGTGAAGGACAGCTTGCGCACCCGATCGTCCTCGAGCGCCGCGTTCACGGTGGCACTCGACCGGTCGGCGGGCACCACGTTCACGAGACCCGCGGGCACGCCGGCCTCCTCGAAGAGGTCGGCCAGCGCCAGGGCGATGAGCGGCGTGTCGGAGGCGGGCTTGAGCACGACGCCGCAGCCGGCCGCCAGGGCCGGCCCGATCTTGCGGGTCCCCATCGACAGGGGGAAGTTCCAGGGGGTCACGAGCAGCGACACCCCCACCGGCTGGTGGATGACGAAGATCTTCTTGTCGCCCGCCGGGGCGTCGTAGACGTCGCCGCGGATCCGCACGGCCTCCTCGGAGAACCAGCGGAGGAACTCGGCCCCGTAGCGGACCTCCCCGAGCGAGTCGGAGAGCGTCTTGCCGTTCTCACGGGTGATGAGCTCGGCGAACTCCTTCTCCCGCTCGATGAGCAGGTCGAAGGCCCGTCGCAGGACCTCGGACTTGTGGCGGGGCGACGTCGCCGCCCATCCCGGCATCGCCTCGTGGGCGGCGCCCACCGCGGCGAGCATGTCGTCGGGGGAGCCGCTGGCGACCGTGGCGATCACGTCCTCGGTGGCCGGGTCGACGACGTCCATCGTGCGGCCGTCGGAGGCCTCGCGCCACTCACCCCCGATGTACAGCTGGTGCTTCCCCTCGGCGGTGAGGCGATCGAGCAGGGTCATGCGGTGCTCCTCCGGTGCGGTTCGGTGGCACCGATGCTACCGACGACCGGGGCCAGTCCCCCGGTGGATCTACAGGACGACGACCGGCAGATCCCAGCCCTCGGCGAGGGCATACAACTCGTCGCGCACGTCCCCGTACACGAAGCCGTAGTGGTGCTCGAGGCCCTCGGCCATGATCGTCTCGACGACGTCGGCGGCCGGGCGATCGAAGCGGACGACACCCGCGGTGCCAGAGAACGCCAGCGGTGCCCGCACCATCTCGCCGGACCCGACCACGAGGGCGTGCTCGTTGCGCCGCTGGCTGAGCCGGGCGATGGTCACCCGCCCGGGCTTGAAGGCGAACTCGTTGAGCAGCGGCTTGCGGCGATTCGAGTGCACGGTGGCCCGGGGCGGCTCCCCGGCCGGATCGGCCATCGACACGGGCGCCTTCCCGCAGTGCCACAAGACCGCGGTCCCCTCGTCGACGTCGACGTCGACGAGATCGGCCACGAGCGCCGGACCGTCGGCCACCCACTGGAGGGCGAGGGCGGTCAGCACGCCGTAGGCATCCGCCTCGCACGCGGCGGGGACGCCGTCGTCGTTGGACATCGCCGCCGAGCCGCAGAAGGCGCCGCCGTACTCGGTGAAGCACTCGGGCCAGCATCGGACGGCGAAGCCCGCGTACCCACCGGTGGCGGCGAGGGACCGCAGTGCCGGATAGAACCGCAGCGAGTTGTCGAGTTCGGTCTGGTCCACCGCGTCGAGGCCCTCCAGCGAGGACGCCGCCCGACTGCGGGCGCCGGCCACGTCGGCCGCGTCGGCGGCCCGGGCCCGGGCGAAGAACTCCGGCAGGGCCAGCTTGTCGACCGTCGTGCCCAGGAGCTCCGCGACGGCGCCGGCGTCGTACCCGCACGGCACGAACCCGGTGGGATGGTCACCGACGACGGCCACGCGGGATCCGGCGAGGCGAATCCGCGCGGCATCGGCCCGGGTGATCGCCCCGGGGTCGAGGCCCTCGGCGGTGGGCACCGGCCACTGCCCGGGTGCCACGTCGGGCGCGTCGGCCAGGTCGACCACACGCTCGCCGACGCCGTCGTCGCCCGGATGGGCGTAGAGGTACCGGTACCGCCGCCCGATCCGCTGGAGGGCGTGGCCCGCCAGGTTGATGCCGCAGAACGAGTTGAGGCGGAGCCGCCCCCCGGTCCGTTCCTCGGGGAAGGCCCACAGGGCGATCGGCGACGGCAGCTCCCGGCCGATGACCTCGGTCATCGACGCATCGGTGAACGTGACCTGCATGACGACGAGCAGATCCAGGTCCTCGCCCACGAGCGAGTCGATCGCCTCCGCCGTCGACGCCGCGTCGTACAGGAGCTCGCGGGGACCGACGATCTCGGCGTCCGTCGCGTCCAGCGCCTCGAAGGCGCGTGCGGCCATCTCCTCGGCGTAGGCGACGTCGAAGGTCTGGCGCCCGAGGGGCAGCACACCGATGCGGGTCATGATCGTCCTCCGTCGTCTCGCTCACGGACACCGTCGCCCCCGTTCGACCGCTCCCGCAGGAGGCCGTCGACCTCCGCGCGGTCGGGGATCCCCGACCGGCCGCCGAACCTCGTGCACTTGACGGCCGCGGCGGCCGACGCGAACCGTACCGCGCCGGCGGGCTCGCGTCCCTCGCCGAGGGCCAGCGCCAGCGCCCCGTGGAACACGTCCCCGGCACCGAGCGTGTCGACGACGTCGACGTCGAAGGCGGGCAGGTGGCGGACCTCCCCCTCCTCCAGCCACCACACGCCGTCGGCGCCGCCGGTGACGGCCAGCCAGGCCGGCGTGTCGCTCCGCACCCGGCGCAGGCCCTCGGACGGATCGTCCGTGCCGCTCAGCGCCGCGAGGGCCTCGGCGCCGAAGGCGACGTGGCTGGCGGCGTCGAGGAGGGCGGAGACGTCGTCGGGGCTCCGGTCGTAGTCGAGGAGCCCCGGGATGCGGCGGTCGGCGGCCGCGGCGAGCGCCCACTCGGCACCGGCCGGCCAGCGGACGTCGGCGAGCACGGCGTCGGCGTCGCCGACGTCGTCAACGGTGACCGGATCGACGTCGTCGTAGAGGCCGGGATCGGTGAAGTTCACGATCGTGCGCTCCCCCTCGGCGTCGACGAGCACCGCGGAGACGGGCGACTGGCGGTCGACGGTCACCCGGACCCGGGACACGTCGACGCCGAGCGCGGCGAGGTCGGCCACGATCCGCTCGCCCACGCCGTCGGCGCCCACGTGGCCGATGTAGCGGGCCGTCCCGCCGAGGGAGGCGACGGTGACCGCGGCGTTCGCCGCCGGGCCGCCCCCGACCTCGGTGTAGGAGCGGGCGAAGTGCTTCCCGGGCGCCCCGGGCGTCTCGTCGACCCCGAAGACGTAGTCGGCGACGGCGAGCCCCACGCAGGTGACCGACGTCATGCCAGCGCCTCCCGCACCTGCGCCGCGGTGATCTCCGACACCCGCCGGTTCGACTCGACGGTCACCCCGGCGACGTGGGGGGTGAGGAGGAGGTTCGGCACGCCGGCGAAGCGTCCGGCGGCCCCTGCGGACAGCGGCTCGTCGGAGAAGACGTCGAGGGCCGCTCCGCCCAGCCGTCCCTCCCGCAGGGCGTCGGCGAGGGCCTCCTCGTCGACGATCCCGCCCCGGGACGTGTTGACGATCACGGCGTCGTCGCGCATCCGGTCGATGCGGGCAGCGTCGACGAGGTCGCGGGTCCCGGCGTCGAGCGGGACATGGAGGCTCACGACGTCGCTCGAGGAGAAGACGTCGTCGAGCGACAGGTTCGTCGTCCTCCCGAAGGCATCGGCGGGCAGGAAGGGGTCGTGGGCGACGACGTCCATGCGGAGCGCCCACGCCCGCGTCGCCACCTCCTGGGCGATCCGGCCGTACCCGACGAGCCCCATCCGGGCACCGGCGAGCTCCCGCCCGACCGACTCCGCGCGGGGCCATTCTCCGGCGATCACCCGTTCGGTGGAGGCGTAGACGCCGCGCCGGAGCACGAGGGCGGCCGTGATCACGTACTCGGCGACGGACACGGCGTTGCCGCCGGTGGCGGGGCGGACGGCCACGCGGCGCGCCTCGCACCCGGCCACGTCGATGTTGTCGAGGCCCACGCCGAGACGGCCCACGACCACGAGTCGGCCGGCGG
Organism: Acidimicrobiia bacterium; assembly: GCA_033722675.1. Classification (GTDB taxonomy): domain Bacteria; phylum Actinomycetota; class Acidimicrobiia; order Spongiisociales; family UBA11373; genus DATHYU01. The sequence continues at coordinate 12,623 of JAWVYO010000048.1, forward strand.
CATCGAGGACCTCGTCGTCGACGATCGTCCGGTTCCGCACGATGAGGGCGCGGGCGTCGGCCACGGCCTCGAGCAGGGCCGAGCGGTCGTCGACGAGCCCCGGGTCGTAGTGGACCTCGAACTCGCTGCGAAGGTCGTCGACGGACGCCTCGTCCATGAACTCGGTGATGACGACATCGGCCATCAGGCGTGCTCGATGGCGTCCCAGTCGACGGCGTCCTTGTCGAGCGTGGCGTCCGCCGCCGGCATCGGGTACTTGAGGCCGGTGCCGCAGTTGAAGAGCACGACCCGGTCGTCGGCCGCCACGAGCCCCTCGCCGAGGGCCCGGAGGTAGGCGGCATGGGTGGCGGCGCCCTCGGGCCCCATCAGGAGGCCGTCCTCGACGCCGATCGACTCCTGGGCGGCCAGGATCTCGTCATCGGGCACGTCGATGGCGAAGCCACCGCTCTCGCGCACGGCGTCGAGGATCAGGAAGTCGCCGATGGCGACCGGCACGCGGATGCCGCTGGCGATCGTGGCGGCGTCCTCCCAGAGCTCGGCGTGCCGCTCGCCCTCGTGGAACGCCTTGACGATCGGAGCACATCCGCTCGACTGGACCGCCACCATGCGGGGGAGGTCCCCCGTCACCCAGCCCATCTCCCGGAGCTCGTTGAAGGCCTTCCACATGCCGATCAGCCCGGTGCCGCCGCCGGTCGGGTAGAAGATCACGTCGGGGAGGTCCCAGCCGAGCTGTTCGGCCAGCTCGAGCCCCATCGTCTTCTTGCCCTCGATCCGGTACGGCTCCTTCAGCGTGGAGATGTCGAACCAGCCCATGCGGTCCTTCCCCTCGCCGACGATGCGGCCGCAGTCGTTGATGAGCCCGTTCACCCGCCAGACCTTGGCGCCCTGGAGGGCGATCTCCCGCACGTTCACCTCGGGCGTGTTGGCGGGACAGAAGACATAGGACTCCATCCCGGCACGGCTGCCGTAGGCGGCGAGGGCCGCACCGGCGTTCCCGTTGGTGGGCATCGCGATCCGGGAGAACCCGAGCTCCTTCGCCATCGACACGGCCATGCACAGCCCCCGCGCCTTGAAGGAGCCGGTGGGCAGACGGCCCTCGTCCTTGACGAGGATCGGTCCCGCCCCGAGGCGCTCCCCGATACGGTCGAGCGGCACGAGGGGGGTCGCCTGCTCGACGAGCGAGACGATGTCCCCGGTGCGCCGGACCGGCAGGAACTCCCGATAGCGCCACAGGTCCCAGGGGCGGGCGGCCAGCGTCTCCCTGTCGACGGCGGCGGCGATCCCGTCGAGGTCGTAGCGGACGAGCAAGGGCTTGCCGGCGTCGGACAGCGTCTGGGGGACGTCGGCGTCGTACCGCTCCCCCGTGTACCCGCACTCCAGGTGCGTGACGAACGTGGGGCGATCCTCGGTGAGGTTCAGGAAGGGGTCCATGGGGGCTCCGGGAGAACGAGGTCGGGGGTGGGAGGCCGAGGCTAGTGGGGACGGTCGGGGCCCCGATCGCCGGCACATCCCGGCGCGCTCGCCAGACTGTCCCCCATGACCGACCGACGATCGATCCGCGAGACGGTGGCCACCACGGCGGCCGCCCTGCCGAACCTCGTGAAACTGCTCTACCGGCTCGTGCGCGACCCCCGCGTCCCGCGCCGCCGCAAGATCTTCGCCCTCGCCGCCCTCGGCTACGTGGCATCCCCCTACGACGTCCTCCCCGACTTCATCCCCGTCGTCGGCGCCGCCGACGACGTGCTGCTCGTGGTCACCGCCCTCCACTTCCTGCTCCAGGCGGCCGGCGAGGAGGTGGTCGAGGAGCACTGGGACGGCGACGACGACGTCGTCGAGCTCATCGCCGATCTCGCGGAATGGGGAGCCGACCTGCTCCCCGGACCGGTGCGAGCGGGCCTCCAGCGCATCGCCGGCTGAGGCGCTCCAGCAGGGCGCTGCGGATGCCGATAGTGTGCCCAGTGATGGTCCACCCGCACCCCGAACTCGCCGCCAAGCGGTTCGGCAGCGCGCTGGAGATCTGCGACGGCTACGTGGTGGGCATCTACGACCTCGCCGCTTCGGGCGGTCCCGAGCACACGGTGCTCGTCCAGGGACGCTCGGCGGCCCACCTCCGGAAACTGGCGACCCGCCTGTGCGATCGGCTCGACGCGTCCCTGGAGGGACGCGCCCCCGACGGCCAGGACGCCTGGATGGTGGTGGACGGAGGGGACGTGGTGACCCACCTGCTCACGCTCGGGGCCCTCGAACGGTTCGGCCTGATCGACCTGTTCGCTCGCCGTGAGCAGCTGCCCGCCGCCGAGTTCCACAGCGAGCTGGCCGACCGCCTCAAGTCCGCCTAGGCGCGTCGCGACTCCACCGAACCGACGAGTCGTGCGATCAGCACGACGAGCACCACCTGGCCGATGAGCGCCTCCAGCACCACGAGCGACCGTGTGAGGTCGGACGCCGGGGCGATGTCGCCGAAGCCGACCGTGGTGAGCGTCACGAACGAGAAGTAGAAGAGACGCGAGTCGCCCGTGGTGGCCACCTCCTGGGCCGGCTCGAACACGCCGGGCACCGCCCATGCCAGGTCGGTGTAGACGATGCCGAACAGCACGCCGACGAGCAGATACAGCGTGATGCCGGCGAAGACGACGTTGAGCGTCACGGTCCCCGCCCGGAAGATGAACCGCAGCACGAGGAAGGGTGCGGCGCCGGCGATGCCGACGTGGAGCACCGAGACCGCCAGCCGCAGCGCCTCGACGTCGTTCGCGGCCGAGACGATCCGCAGCCCCACTGCGAGGGTGATGAGCACGAAGGCGACCTGCATCGTCGTCCGACTCGCCCGCACCCCCCGGAGCAGGACGAGGGCGGCGGCGTAGACGAGCACCCCCGTCAGCATGCGACCGGCCCTCGTGGTGTCGGCCACCTCCGCCGCGACGTAGACGGCGCCGAGCAGGAGCGCGGCGACCACGAAGTCGAGGGACTGGGGCTCGGCGCCACCGCCCCGGAGCCGGTCGATCATGCGGCCGCCCCGATGACGGTCTGCAGCGTCTCGTCGGCCACGTTGCCGCCCGAGACCACCACCACACAGAGGCCCTCTCCGACGGCCCGCCCCGCACGCAGCGCCGCCACACCGACGGCCCCGCCGCCTTCGACGCGTTCGCCCTCCTCGTCGTGGAGCCAGGCCATCGCCGCGCCGATCTCGGCCTCCGTCACGAGGACCACGTCGTCCAGCAGCCGACGGCAGAGGGCGAAGGTGTGGCGGTTCTCGGGTCCGAGGCCGCCGGCGAGGGCGTCGGCGAGCGTGTCCTCCTCGACGACCTCGGTGAGTCGTCCGGCACGCAACGAATCGTGCATGGCGGGGCCGCGGTCCTGGCTCACCCCGACCACCCGGATCGCCGGGTCGTGGGCCTTCACGGCCAGGGCGATGCCGGACAGCAGTCCACCGCCGGACAGCGGCACCACCACCGTGCGGACGTCCGGAAGCGCCTCGACGATCTCGAGGCCGACCGTGCCCTGGCCTGCGATCACGGCCGGGTCGTCGAAGGGGTGGACGAACGTGAGGCCGTCGGCGGCGACGAGGCGGCGGGCCTCGGCGTCGGCGTCGTCCTGGGAGGGACCGGCGACCACGACGCGCGCTCCGAGCGTGGCGATGGCCTCGCGCTTGACGTCGGGCACCCGCTCGGACAGGCAGATGGTCGCCGGGACGCCGGACTCGGCCGCCACGGCGGCGACCGCCCGCCCGTGGTTGCCGCTCGAGACGGTCACCACCCCCCGGGCGCGTTCGTCGGCCGACAGTCCGGCGAGGGCGTTCGCCGCCCCGCGGATCTTGAAGGACCCGGTCACCTGGCGGTTCTCCAGCTTCAGGTGGACCCCTGCGCCGAGGGCGGGGGCTGGGCGCAGCGGCGTCGCACGGACGGTTCCCGCGATGCGGTCACGCGCCCGTCGGACGTCGGAGGCGGTGGGATGGTCGGCCACCGTCCCAGGCTACCGATGGTCGCGGGGCCGCCGTCCGGGCTATCCCAGCGCCCGGCGCAGGTTCGCCCAGGTCGTCTCGAGGTCCTCGGGCATGACCCGGGTGCCGGCCACCGAGGTCATGAAGTTCGTGTCCCCCGACCAGCGGGGCACGAGGTGGAGGTGGAGGTGGTCGGGGATCCCCGCTCCTGCGGCCCGGCCCAGGTTCGCGCCGAGGTTGAAGCCGCTGGGTGACATCGCCGCCTCACAGGCGTCCCGCGCCCGGTCGAGGAGGTCCCAGAGCTCCGTCTTCTCGTCGTCGGTGAGTTCGCCCATGTCGCCGACGTGGCGGTAGGGCATCACCATGAGATGGCCGGTGGTGTACGGATACCGGTTGAGGACCGAGTACACGTGCTCGCCGCGCTCGAGGACGAGGGCCTCGGCGTCGTCGTGGTCGGGGAGCGCGCAGAACACACAGCCGTCGCCCTCGCCCTGGACGTCGGCGCCCTTCACGTAGTCGGACCGCCAGCCGGCCCACAGGATCTCCATGCGCCGCAGCCTACGTCCCACCTTCGGCTGCCCGGGCGCG
>JAWVYO010000049.1:0-17040 GCA_033722675.1 Acidimicrobiia bacterium
CCTCCCCCGGCGCCTCCGGCGGCGCGGGGGCCGCCGGCGCGACGATCGCGGCCGCGGCGCGCGGGTTCGGCGAGCCGCTGGAGATCCTGCAGATCCCCTTCTCGGTCGGTGGGACGGCCGACGATGCCATCGCCCAGCTCCTCGCCGCCGACCCCCGGCCCTTCCTGATCACCATGGTCACGGGTCCGCGGGAGATGGCGACGATCGCAGGCGGCATCTTCCAGGGCGGTCATCAGCAGTTCCAGATCATCGGCGCCGGGCCGTCCTGGAACGTCGGTCTCCTCGCCAACGAGGCGCTCGTCCCGCTGCTCCAGGCGACGTTCTTCAACGCCGCCCCGTGGGCCGGCTGGGACTTCGACTCGCCGGGCCACGAGGCCATGCGGAGCGCGGCAGCCGCCAACGAGCGGTCGCCGAGCAACGGCTACGTGGCCGGCTGGGTGTTCCAGTACAACATCCTGGCCCTGCTCGAGACCGCGATCGAAAACGGCGACCTGTCGAAGGCGGGCCTCGCGGCGACGGCCGGCGAGCTCGACGACGTGGACTACGAGGGCATGCTGCCCAACCGGTCCTTCGTCGGCGATGCCGCCGACCACGCCGAGCGCGGCACGATCATCTCCCGGGTGGACCCGGCGGCATCGGACGGCCTCGCGCCGGCCACGCCGCTGTTCACGAGCCCGCTGGCCGCGGCCTACGACTTCTCCGGCCCCTGCTTCGCTCCGTGAGCGACTGAGGAACGGACGAGACGCACGCGGGGCGGCCTTCGGGCCGCCCCGCAGCGCGTGCGGCTACGATCTCGTCCACCCACAGCGAGGAGACCGTACCCGTGACGACCGCCGCCCCCACCACCGTCATCTCCGCCAGGGTCCTGCCCCGCACGCGGGTCACGACGACTGCCCTCGTGGTGGGGTTCGCCCTGCTCACCGCGCTGGCCGCCCAGATCGAGATCCCGCTGTGGTTCACGCCCGTCCCGATCACCGGTCAGACCTTCGCCGTGCTCCTCGCCGGCGCGGCGCTGGGGTGGAAGGCCGGTGCGGCGTCGCAGGCCCTCTACTGGGCGCTCGGCGCGATCGGGCTGCCCTTCTACAGCGGTGGTGAGGGTGGCTGGACCGTGGCCACGGGCGCCACGGCCGGCTATCTCGTCGGGTTCGTGGTCGCCGCCGCCCTCGTCGGCGCCCTCGCCGAGCGGCGCCAGGATCGGGACGTGCTCACGGCGGTTCCTGCGTTCCTCGCAGGCTCGGCCGTCATCTACCTCTTCGGGGTGTCCTGGCTGATGATCGACCTCGGCATCGACTCGACGCGGGCGCTGGAGCTGGGGCTCACGCCCTTCGTGATCGGTGACCTCGTGAAGGTCGTGCTCGCCGGCCTGGCACTGCCCGCCGCCTGGCGGCTCGTCGACCGCAGCCGCCGCTGAGGACGCGCGTCGCCGCCCGTGGTGGGGCGGATAAACGCTCCTAGACGAGGTCCTGTTCGCGGATCCCGAAGCTCGGGTGGCGGAGCCGGCAGAGCGCGAGCTTCTCGAGCTGGCGGATCCGCTCCCGGGTGAGGTTGAACTCCTCGCCGATCTCCTCGAGCGTGCGCGGCACGCCGTCGAGGAACCCGTAGCGCAGCGCCAGGATCCGGCCCTCCCGCTCGGGGAGCCGGCCGATGGAACGGCGCAGCGAGGAGGCGATATCCATCTCCTCGGTCACGCGGACCGGATCGATGGCGTCCTCGTCCTCGATGAAGTCGCCCAGCTGGGCGCCGTCCTCGCCGATGGGCTGCTCGAGCGACACGGTGTCGGCCACGCCGAGGGCCAGCTCCACCTTGTCGACGGTGACCCCGGCCTCCTCGGCGATCTCGTGGGGCTTGGGGTCGCGGCCGAGTTCCGCCTTCAGGCTGGCCTGGGCGGCCCGCACCGCAGCGAGGGTGTCGTGGAGGTGGACGGGGATCCGGACGGTCCGGGACTTGTCGGCGATGGCCCGGGTGATCGCCTGGCGGATCCACCAGGTGGCGTAGGTGGAGAACTTGAAGCCCTTGCGCCAGTCGAACTTCTCCACGGCGCGGATGAGGCCCAGGTTGCCCTCCTGGATCAGGTCGAGGAAGTCGATGCCCGACGTGTTGGCGTAGCGGCGGGCGTTGGCGACGACGAGCCGCAGGTTGGCGGTGAGGAAGTCGTCCTTGGCCTGGCGGCCGAGGCGGACGGCCCGCTTGAGCTCGACCTCCTGGGCCTTGCCCTTGAAGTCCTTGGCCTCGAGCCGGGCCTGGGCCTCCTCGCCGGCCTCGATCTTCTGGGCGAACTCGACCTCGAGTTCGGCGGTGAGGAGTTCGTACTCGCCGATGGCGCTGAGGTACTGGCTGACGAGGTCGGTCGTGAGACGTCCTCGATCGTCGGTCAGCTTGTTGCGATCCCGGTCGCGTCGCGTCCTGCTCGATACGGCCATCGGTGGTGTCGTCCTCTCCCAGGGGCTCGACGGGTGGGGGGATCCCGTCGTCTCGGTGCCACGGCCACCATGCCAGACGCCGCGACCGAATGGAACCCCCTTTGTCCCGAAAAGCGTGATGATTTCGGCGTTTTCCGGGGTGACTAGTCACGTTCCACCCTGCTGCGCCTGGGTTTCGTTCCGTTTCCGTGACCCCCGGCGCCTTCGGGGTGCTGCGGGCGATCGCGGTGCGCTCGGGGTGGTCCGGCCGCACGGGCGGGCTCGGATGGGCGCGGCGGCCGGCGGTGCGGAGCCGGGTGCCGATGCCGCCGTGGCGCCCTACGCCCCGGCGAACCCGCCGCGGATGCCGCCGCCGCCCTTGGGGACGAAGGCGGACTCGAGGGAGCCGAAGGCGTCGGGGACGTCCTGGTCGGCGGCGAACCGGTAGAGGGCCGCCTGGAACACGCCGTTGAGCGCCGTGATCACCATGGCGGTGGCGAGGATCCACAGGATGGCCACGCCGAGGAGCACGACGCCGATGGTCTCGCCGAGGGCGAAACCGCCGACGGCGACGAGGATCGCCGGGAGCGCCACGAGGAAGCCGAGCAGCCCGAAGCCGACCTGGGCGGCCACGTTCTCGCCCCAGGTGCGCTTGAAGAGCGATCCCGAGCGCTTCACGGCGTCGACGACACCGAGGTTCTCGACCACGATCACGGGGATCACGAGGAAGGTCACGAGCGACCAGGCGATCCCGACGATGGACGCCGCGATGCGGGCGACCGGGTTGTCGCTGCGCTCGATCGACTGGAGGATCACCGACACCGTCGCCGACACGATGGCCCAGGGGAGGATGCGGCCGACCCGAAGCAGGGCGCCACGGATGGCGCTGCCGATCGTCGGGTCGCCACCGTCCATGCGTTCCATGGCGGCGCTCACGAGGGCGGTGTTGAAGAAGATCGTGATGAAGGCGAGCGTCACGTACGCGACCGCCAGGAACACGTAGTCGGTGGTGCCGAGATCCTCCAACGCCGCGGCGTCGCCCGAGGACACGATGGGGATCAGGAACGTCGCGGCGACGATCAGCGTTGCTACGAGCGAGATGACCGGCAGGAGCACGAGCTCCTTGTCGGCCTTGAGGACCCGCCACGACGACTTTGCCAGTTCGATGGTGTTGGAGATGCGACCCATGGTGGGAGCGTAGCCATCGCCCCCTCGGACGGTTGACGCACCCCACCGGTACGCTCCGGAGCACGATGGACACCATGCACCACCACGTCGACGAGGCGGCACCAACCCCGGTGCCCCGCATGCCGCGATGGCCCTTCGTGGTCGCCGCCGTGGCGCTGCTGCTCGGCGTGGCCGTCGTCATCCTCTGGCCGCTCAAGGTCCCGTACTTCGCCATGGCCCCCGGTCCCACCGAAGAGGTCGTCGATCTGCTCTCGGTGCCCGACGGCGTCGAGACCCACGACCCCAGCGGGGAGTTCTTCCTCCTCACCGTGGGACTCCGGGAGGTCAACGTCTTCGAGTACATCGAGGCCCAGTTCGACCCGAAGGTCTCGCTCATCGACCGCCACGTGATCCGTCCCGAGGGCGTGACGCAGGAGGAGGTGACCCGTACGAACCTGGAGGCGATGGACCGGTCGATCGACTCGGCGATCTTCGTGGCCCTCGACCGGGCGGGTTACGACGTCGGCTTCACCGGCGAAGGTGCCGTCGTGATCGAGACCGTCGAGGGGGCGCCGGCCGACGGCGTGCTCCTGCCCGACGACGTCGTCGACACCGTGGAGGGCGAGACGGTCGTGTTGAGCGACGACGCAGCCCGCGTCATCCGGGAGTTCGAGCCGGGCGACACGATCACCCTCGGCGGGGTACGCGACGGGGAGCGGTTCAGCGTCGAGATCACCCTCGTGCCCCATCCCGACATCGAGGGGGCGCCGATGGTGGGGGTCCTCTTCGACACGAAGAACCTCGAGATGGTGCTCCCGGTGGACATCCAGATCGACTCGCGCAACATCGGGGGGCCGTCGGCGGGGATCACCTACACCCTCGCCCTCCTCGACCTCCTGCTCGAGGAGGACCTCAGCAAGGGGCACCGCATCGCCAGCACCGGCACGATCGCCCTCGACGAGACGGTCGGTCCCATCGGAGGCGTCCGCCAGAAGGTCTTCGCGGCGAAGGCGATCGGCGCCGAATACGTGCTCGTCCCCGAGGCCAACTTCGACGACGCATTGGGTGCCGCGGACGGCGAGATCGAGATCGTCTCGGTGGCCACCCTCGATGACGCCCTGGCCTTCCTCCGGACCCTGGAGCCCGCCCCCGAGGCGGTCGCCGCCCCCTGACGCGCACCCCAAATACCCCGGTCGGGCGGGCTCGCCCCGTATCGTGGCGGGGTGGCGTCCGAGCACGATGTCGGTCCTGACGGCCTGACCACGAAGGGCATCCCCACCGCCCGCCGCGGCCTCGATCGCAAGGTGGTGGAGCGCATCTTCGAGCAGGCCCGCGAAGCGTGGGAGGCCCTGGCCGCCGAACACGCCGCGCTGCTCGAGCGCGTCGACGACGCCGGCGGCGTGGAGTATCTGAGCCGCGACCTCGGGGCCCTGGCGACCGAGGTGGGCGAGATCCTGGCGGCGGCCGAGGAGGCCGCCGCCGGCATGCGCCTGCGGGCGACCGAGGAGGCCGAGCGTCGCCTCGACGAGGCCGCCTCCGCCGCCGAGGTGGCGAAGGCCGAGGCGGCCCGCCTCGCCGGGATCATGCGTTCCGACGCCGAGGCCGATGCCTTTCGGATGCGCAAGGACGCCTGGGAGGAGAGCACCGCCCTCCTCGCCGACGCCGCCGTCACCGCGGCCGCGATGATCGAGCAGGCCGACGCCGACGTGCTGATCATCCGCGCCGACGCCGAGCAGGAGGCCCATCGCAAGGTCTCCCAGGCGCGGCGTGAGGGTGACGACGTCGTGCGCAACGCCCGGTTCGAGGCGGAACGGACCGTCAGCGAGGCGAAGGCGCTCGCCTCGGAGCTCCTCGAGGAGGCCAACCGGGGGGCGTCGGCTGCCCAGGAGCGGACGCGGGCGCTGGAGGATCGGCGCAGGGCGCTGCTCGACGAGCTCCAGGAGAGCCGCAGCACGCCGACCACCGACGAGACGGGTGTACGGGTCGTCGACGAGCCCAAACCGCCGCGCCGGGACGTGAAGGACGTCCGGACCCGCCCATCCATCGACCATCTCGCCTACGCGGACGAGCTGGCCGCCGAGGTGGAGGCCCTCGCGTCGTCCGAGGAGGAGCCGCTGACACCCGTCACACCGCCGGTGGAGGCGACGCCCGTGGTGGCCGTCCCCTCGATCGCTGCAGAGCCCGAGCCGACCGAGTCCACGGTCGCGCCCGCCCCCGAGCAGGCCCGCGATCCGGCGCCACCGACGATCCCCGACGGCGAGCCGGAGCCCGATCCGGACCCCGTCCCCGAGCCCGATCCGGAGCCCATCCCGGAGCCGCCCGTCGCGGAGACCGCCGCCATGGTCGAGGAGGAACCCGACGCCCCCGCCGAGGACGAGCCCGACGCTCCCGCCGAGGACGAGCCCGCGACGCCTCCCCCCGAGAGCCCGGCGCTCGTCGACGACCTGTTCGCCCGGCTGCGGCGTTCGGCCTCGACGCCGGACCGGCCGGATCCGCCCGAGCCGGCACGTCGTGACCCGGAGCCGGACCCGGAGGTCGAGGAGCCGGAACCGGAGCGGCGGCCGACGCGGGTGGCGACACTGGAGCGGGAGCCGCTGCCACTCCGCGACGCCCTCCTCCTGCCGATCACGAACTCGGGCCTGCGCGATGTGAAGCAGGCGATCATGGACCTCCAGAACGTGGCCCTCGACGCCCTCCGCACCGACGAGGGCTGGAGGCCCTCCGCCACCGACGTCTTCACGGTCCTGCGCGGAGCCGCCGACGAGGTGGGCGAGGAGGCGGGGTCCGCGGGCGCCGAGGCGGCCATGGCACTCGCCGAGGCCGAGGAGCCCGGTCCGGTGGTCGTGGGCCGCGGCGCCGAGCTCGCCCGGCTCATGGCCGACGATCTCGTCGGCCAGGTCCGCGACGTCCTCGAGGAGACGGAGGACACCGGGCCCCGGGAGCGGGCCACGGAGGTGTCCCGGGTGTATCGCGCGTGGCGGGTGGACGAGGCGGAACGGTGGGTCCGCACGATCGCCGCGGCTGCCTACCACGACTCGCTCGCGGCGGGCCTCGCCGAGGCCGGGGTCGCCCTCGTCCGCGGCGTGGCCCACGGCACCGCCTGCGACGAGTGCCCGGCACGCCTCGATCAGCCGTGGGACCCGGCCTCCGGACCGCCGGGAACGGCCTCGATGCCGCCCGCCCACCTCGACTGCACCTGCACCCTGGCCCCGGCCGGCTGAGCCCCGACCTCCCGGCTGCCTGGTTCACCCGCGGCCTCGGTACGATGCGGCCCGCATGATCGATCGCGAATCCACCCCCATCCGTCCCCGGGGCGGCCGTTTCGGCCGACGCGCCCTGTTCATCGCGCTCGGCGCGTTCGTGGTGCTCCTCCTCAGCCTCCGGAGCATCGCCACGTTCTGGACCGACTTCCTCTGGTTCGACTCGGTCGATCTCGCCGCCGTCTGGCGAACGCTGATCTTCAGCCGGGTGATCCTCGTGATCGTCGCCTCGGTGGCGGCCTTCGGGATCCTGCTCCTGAACCTGTGGGTGGCCGACCGGCTCTCACCGCGCACGCCGCTCACCACCGGGAGCCCCGACGAGGAGATCGTCGAGCGCTTCCAGGAGTGGATCGAGCCGCGGGTCGGCCGGATGCGCCTCGCCGTGGCCGGGTTCTTCGGCCTCCTCATCGGTCTCGGCGCGGGGACCTGGTGGGAGAACTACCTGCTGTTCACCAACCGCGAGTCCTTCGGCATCACCGATCCCGAGTTCGGACGCGACATCGGGTTCTACGTCTTCCAGGTGCCCTTCCTGCGGGACCTGTTCGGCTGGACGTTCCAGCTGGTGATCATCTCGACGCTCATCGTGGCCGCCGTCCACTACCTCAACGGCGGCATCCAGATCGGGCCGCGCCGCCAGACCGTGGGCGGGGGCGTGAAGGTCCACGTCTCGGTGCTGCTGGCGATCCTGGCGCTCCTGAAGGCGGCCGGGTACTGGCTCGACCAGTTCGACCTCCTCTACAGCACCCGGGGCGCGGTGTTCGGCGCGACGTACACCGACGTCAACGCGCAGCTCCCCGCGCTGCGGCTGCTCATCTTCATCTCGATCTTCGCCGGGCTGTTGCTCCTCGTGAACATCCGCTTCGGCGGGTGGACGATCCCCGCGGTGGCCGTCGGGCTGTGGCTCGTGACCTCCATCGCCCTCGGGGGCATCTGGCCCGCGGCGGTCCAGCGGTTCAGCGTCCAGCCGGACGAGATCAACAAGGAGCTGCCGTTCGTCGAACGCAACATCACGAGTACCCGGGAGGCGTTCGGGCTGGCCGACGTCGAAGTGCGAGACTTCTCGGCGGCGGCCGATCTCGACGCCCAGGGCATCGTGGACAACCGCCCCACGATCGACAACGTGCGGCTGTGGGACCCGTCGGTGCTGCTGACCACCTACCGCCAGCTCCAGGAGCTGCGGCCCTTCTATCAGTTCGAGGACGTCGATGTCGACCGCTACACGATCGGCGACGACCTCACCCAGGTGATGCTGGCGGCTCGCGAACTCGACGAGGGCGGCGTGCCCTCCGGCTGGGTGAACGAGCACCTGGTCTACACCCACGGCTTCGGTGCCGTCGTGAGCCCGGCGAACACCGTCACCGTGGAGGGCCAGCCCGACTTCCTCGTCCGCGACATCCGCCAGCGCGAGGACGATCCGCCCGCGGTCCAGATCGACCAGGGACGGATCTACTTCGGCGAGGCCGTCGACAGCGGGCTCTTCAAGATCGTCGGCACCGAGGAGCAGGAGGTCGACTTCCCGATCGAGACGTCGGGGGCCGAGACCGTCGCCTTCAACTCCTACGACGGCGAAGGCGGTGTCGCGGTCGGTGGGATCTTCCGCCGGGCTGCGTTCGCCCTCCGGTTCGCCGACGTGAACACGCTCATCTCCGGACAGATCCGCGGTGACAGCCGCGTGCTCATGGTCCGCAACATCCGCGACCGCGTGGAGAAGGCGGCACCGTTCCTGAAGGTCGACGCCGACCCCTACCTGGTGGTGCTCGACGGCCGTCTCGTGTGGGTGCAGGACCTCTACACGGTGACCGACCGGTATCCGTATTCGACGCCGGCGATCACCGCCCGGCTGTCGTCGACGAAGTCGGGCCTGCCCAACGACTTCAACTACATCCGCAACTCGGTGAAGGCGACGATCGACGCCTACGACGGGACGATGAACTTCTACGTCGTCGACGAGACCGATCCGATCGTGCGGACCTATCGCAAGATCTTCCCCGACCTCTTCACCCCCGGCGACGAGATCCCCGAGGCCCTGCGCGACAACATCCGCTACCCCGAGGATCTCTTCCGGGTCCAGTCGGACATGTACTCGGCGTATCACGTGACCGAGCCCCGCGTCTTCTTCAACGACGGCGACCCCTGGGAGATCGCCCGGGACCCCTCGACCACGCCGTCGGAGGCGCTCCGGGCGACGTTCCCCGATTCGAACCGCCCGATGGTGCCCTACTACCTCCTCATGACCCTGCCCGGCGAGGAGGACCTGAGCTACCTCATGCTGCAGCCGTTCACCGCGGCGACGCGGCCGAACATGGTGTCGTTCATCGTGGCGAAGTCCGATCCGGCCGAGTACGGCGACCTCATCGACTTCGAGCTGCCCCGCGACTCCTTCGTCGACGGACCCGGCCAGGTGGGCGCCCGGATCAACCAGAACCCCGACATCTCTCGGGAGTTCACCCTGCTCGGCCAGGAGGGCTCCGAGGTCATCCAGGGCAACATGCTCGTCGTTCCGATCGAGGAGTCGATCGTCTACGTCCAGCCGATCTACATCTCGGCCCGTCAGGAGAGCGGCAGCGACATCGCCGCCCTGCCGGAGTTCAAGAAGGTCGTGGTGGTGTTCGGCGACCGGATCGTCATGCGCGACACGCTGCCCCAGGCCCTCGCCGCCGTATTCGGTGATGCGCCACCCCAGGTGACCGATCCGGACGACCCCGGTACCCCGACCGACCCGGGCGACCCGGGAACGGACCTGCCCACCGACCTGCAGGAGGCCATCGTCGAGCTCCTCGTGCGTGCCGACGCCGCCTTCGAGCGTGCCGACGCCGCGCTGCGCGACGGAGACCTCGCGGGGTACCAGCAGGCGGTCGACGAGGCGCAGTCGTTCATCGACCAGGCACAGCAGCTGGTGGATGCCTCCGCGGAGGGCGGCGGGGCGTAGGGTCGGGTCATGGGCCCCCGCATGACCGTCGTCGTCGTGGCCCTGTCCCTCGGCGTTCCGGTCCGTTTCGACGTCACGGTCGCATCGGAGCCGCGATCGACGGGATGAGGATCGCCACCTTCCTCCTCGCCGCGATCCTCGTGGCCACCGCCTGCGGGGACGGTTCGCCCTCGACCACGACGGCCGGAGAGGTCGTGTCGACGACGTCCACGACCATGGCGGCGCCCACGTCGGCCGCTCCGGACGGCGTCCCCCTCCGGGGCTTCTCGCTGTCACCCCGGTCGACGGCGGAGGAGGATTTCACCGGGTTCTTCGAGACGGCGAGCCGGGCCGGCGACCTCGTCGCCCGCGTCGGGGACATCGCCGAGCTCAGGGATCCCGAGTCCGGGGTGGCCGTGGTCGACGCCCTCGCAGAGCGGTACGACTATCTCTCCGTCCCGATCGTCGGCGTCGCCCGGACGGAGGATGGCGCACCGCTGCGTCCCCTCGATCCGGCGACGGTGACCGACTACGTCGACGACGTGCTGGCGTACGCAGCCGAGGAGGAGCCCGCCTACCTGGGTCTCGGCGTCGAGGTCGACACCCAGTGGCGGACCCATCCCGAGGACTTCGAGGCGTTCGTCGGGCTCTTCGCCGAGGTCGCCGCCGCCATCGACGAGGTCTCGCCCGGGACGCGGCTGCTGACCGTCTTCCAGCTGGAGCGGCTGTCGGGCCAGGGCGGTCCGATCGGCGTGGACCCCGAGCCCGACTGGGACCTCATCGACCGGTTCCCCGGCGCCGACGTGATCGGGTTCACCACGTATCCGGGCCTGGCCTTCCCGTCGCCCGAGACGATCCCCGACGACTATTACGCCGAGATCGCCGCCCACGTCGACGGCCGGCCGGTCGCGTTCACCGAGATGGGGTGGCAGGCGGCGGGGTCGGCGGGGGAGTACGCCGGGTCACCGGAGGACCAGGCGGCCTTCCTGGAACGCTTCGATGCGCTGATCGCCGACCTCGAGGTCGCCTTCTACGTCTGGTCGTTCCTCTACGACCAGCCCGCCCCGGAGCCCTTCGACACGATGGGCCTCTTCGACGTCGACGGCGATCCGCGCCCCGCCTGGGAGGTGTGGCAGGACGACTAGGACCCCTTTTCGGCCGACGGAGCATCGTTATACTGAGGGGTCCAACGGCGCGGGGTGGAGCAGTCTGGTAGCTCGTCGGGCTCATAACCCGAAGGTCGGAGGTTCAAATCCTCCCCCCGCTACGAACGAAGAGGCCCTCACGGAAGTGAGGGCCTCGCTTTCACAGAAGCCGGTCTGATTCGCCTCTCGGGGCGGGTTCGGGCCGGTTTCTGCGCATTCGGGGTCGTCGTGGTCCCGGCGTGAGTCGAGTGGTCGCCGTCACCGGGGTGTCCCGACGGCGCTGGCTACTCCGGCTCGGTCGGTCCGTCACGCCCGGTGCGGGGGCGGACGGACGTCCACGGTCGGATGGTCATGGCTCGAGCGTGGTGACGTGGCGGACCTGTGGCGGCGGTCCCTCCGTTGGATCGATGCCGTGGGCCTTCGGCATCAGCTCCTCGAGCATGAACCGCTCGTGGTCGGTGGCCTCGCCCGAGATGATCTCCTGGAGCATCCGATCGGCGTCGTCCTGGGTGATGCCCTCCCAGACGAGGGTCATCATCGTGCCTGCCGGCGTGTCCTGGAGGAACACGTGTTCTGAGGTGATGCCCCGGCGGCGCAAATAGTCCCGGTGGGCCTGGTTCGTCTCCGTCGACCCGGTGACATCCTCCATCCACTGGTCCCAGTAGGAGCGGTCGGCGATCGGTGCATTCATGACGGCGACTGGTGCCATGGTGATCCCCCTGTGGTCGTCGGTCACCATCCGAATACCCGCGATCCAGGCTGTCCATACGGTGGACAAGCTGTGCCATGTCGGTCGGTCCGGTGACAGCGGTACCGGCATACGGCGGGTCCGTCCCCTTCGTGATCCCCGTGGGAATAGGCCCTCACGGGGGTGAGGGCCCCGCTCTGACAGAAGTCGATCTGGTTCGTTTTCCCGGGGGCGGGTCGGGCCGGCCGGTCCCCGGGCGTTCGGGATGGTTGCATGGCCGGGCCGATCTCCGAGGTGGCAGGCGATCGCGGGAGGGACCGTCTCAGGGCTCGTGTCGACCAGGGGTCTACCCCTCCAGATAGGCGGCGATGGAGGCGGCCTCGGCCTCGACGGTCGCCGTGTCGACGAGATCCGTCGTGCTCAGGACCTCGACCCACGCCTCGAGGACGTCGGCGACCGCACCGCTCTCGTAGAGGGATGCCTCCAACTCGGCGAGCTGCGCTTCGTACAGCGCTGCGAACTCGTCGACGGCGAGGAACCGGTCCCGCAGGACGTTTCCGAGCGCCGGACCGCCGGCGGGACCGCCGTCGGCGCCGAAGCCGCCGCCCAATGCGCCCTCGGGCGGCTCGAACCCGTCTTCGCCACCGGCGGGCGGACCACCCTCGGGGAGTTCGCCCGCAGCGGGACGCTCACCCCCGGCGAAGCCGCCGCCCGGCGCCCCTTCGGGCGGCTGGAAGCCGTCTTCGCCACCGGCGGGCGGGATGCCCTCACCGCCGGCGAAACCGTCGCCGCCCGCGAGACCGCGGTTGCCCAGGGCGCCGAAGGCGAGGTTGTGGTCCCAGGCGACGACCGTGAACACGTCGGTGTCCGTGTCGTAGTAGAGGTAGGAGTTGTTGCCCGGCCCGTCGATGTCGTCGAAGTTGTCGATGAGATCCTGCACCGCCAGGTAGGTCGCGAAGGCGTCGATATCGAGCCACTCGCCCAGTTCGGCGGCGAACGTGGCGCCGTCGCTCTCGTCGAGGAACCGGAGGAAGGCGATGAGCGGCGTGAGGTCGGCGTTGTCGTCACCGGCTTCCTGGTCGAACACCTCGTCGTACGCGTCGGGGTCGTCCCCCCGGTAGCGGTAGTCGCCCGTGCTCTCGGCCTTGTAGAGCGCCCCGTCGGCGTCGAAGGTCTCGGCCATCCACACGTCCTCGGGATGCTCGATCACCAGGCGGAGCGTCGGGTCGCTGCCGTTCACGCTGAACGCCACCGCGATCGCCTGTTGCGTGGCCAGTCCCGCCAGTTCGAGCACCTCGAGGGCGATCGCCTCGTTGAGGGCCGTCTCGGAGTTGTTCGAACGGACGACGAGGTCGACGATCCCATCGTGGCTCTGGCCGTCGACGTACTTGTCGAGGCGTATGAGCCAGGGGAGTTCCTCGGGCTCGTCGGCATCCGCCCTGCCGCCCGGCCCGCCGTCCGATTGCGACTCACCGAGCCCGCGCAGTGAGGAGTTGCCCTTGAGCCGAATCCCGACGTCCTCGTACGTCGTCCCGTCGATGGTCACGGTGGCGCTGATCCAGTCCTTCTCTCCGGTCTCGGCGTAGATCTCGACGATCTCGTCGTACTCGGCCTGGTCGAAGGTCAGCGAGATCTCGTGGACATACGACGGGTCGAAGACGGTGGCGGCGCCGCCGGTGGCGTCGGCGCCGGACTCGGCGCCGCAGGCGCCCAGCACGAGGGCGACCGTGGTGAGCAGTGCGGCGAAACGGCGGGAGATCGAGCGGGTCGTCATCGGGTCCTCCTGTGGTCGTGTCACCACCGTGGGGAAGGGGCCTTCGATCCCGCTGGGGAACGCCTGGGAGCCGGCTGAGAACCGGGCACCGCCCGAATGGCAGGAGGTCCGGAGGTGCCTCCCAGCCAATCCCCAGGAATCCCCCCGATGCTCGGAGGACGACATCGACTGACGACCCAGGAGCCGACCATGTCCCGTTCTCTCGTCCTCGCCCTCGACCTCGCCGCGATCCTCGTGTTGACGTTCGCGCTGTACTTCCCCCGCCACCGGCGCAAGGGAATGGTGGCTGCGTACCTGGGGACCAACATCGGGGTCGTCGCCGTGGCGGACGCCCTCTCGTCCTCGACGGTCTCCGCCGGCCTCGGGCTGGGGCTCTTCGGCATCCTGTCCATCATCCGGCTGCGGTCCGACGAGCTCGACCAGCAGGAGATCGCCTACTACTTCGCCTCCCTGGCGCTCGGCCTGCTTGCCGGGATCTCGGTCGCCCCGGCATGGACGACGGCCGCCCTCATGGGAGCGATCCTCCTCGCCCTCTACGTCGGCGACCACCCGAAGCTCTTCGGCCGGTACCGCACCCAGACCCTGACGCTCGACGCCGCGTACACGGACGAGGCCGAGGTCACCGGCGTCCTCGAGCGGCTGCTCGGCGGCACCGTTCACCAGCTCACCGTGCGGAAGGTGGACCTCGTCAACGCGTCGACCGTCGTGGACGTCACCTACGAGTTGCCCGTCCTCGCCGAGGAGCGGACCACGTCGGCCCTCACGTCGCTGGAGCGATCGTGATCCCCGACCTCCACCACTTCCAGCCGGTCGATCTCGCCGAACTCGACGTCACCGCCGCCCTCCGCACGCGAAAGGACCGCAAGTACCTCGTGCCGCTCGGCCGCCTCGATCGGATCGTCGAGGGTTTCGACCCGGGCGCCGTCCGGGTGCTCGAGATCGAGGGCCGGCGGGACTTCGGCTACGAATCGATCTACTTCGACACGCCGGACCTCGCCTGCTTCCGGGCCACGGCGTACCGGCGTCGGCGCCGGTTCAAGGTCCGGACCCGTCGGTACACCGACCGTGGGGACACCTTCCTCGAGGCAAAGGTCCGGCATCGCAAGCGCCTCACCGTGAAGCACCGGCTCCCGATCGCGGATCACGGCCGGCTCCGACCCGGGGGTCGGGACTTCCTCCGGAGCATCGACGGCGTCGGATCCGCCGCCGACGACCTCCGTCCGGTGCTCACGACGGCCTACCGGCGTGCGACGGTGCTGGCGGCGGCGGAGACCGCCCGGTTGACCATCGACGTGGGGCTGGCGTGGCGCCTCCCCGCGGGTCCGGCCATCCAGCTCTCCGGGGTGGCCGTCGTCGAGACGAAGTCGATCGGCCCGCCCACCTCCCTCGACCGGCTCCTGTGGGCCCTCGGTCACCGGCCCACGAGGATCAGCAAGTACGCCACCGGCCTCGCGGCGTTCGACCACGACCTCCCCGCCAACACCTGGCACCGCGTCCTGCGCGACCACTTCGGCCGGGAGGGAGACCACGGAGCGATCGGTCGATGCGTCCCACGGAGGATCCCGGCGCTCGCCGAGTGCGGCCGGTAATGCCGCCGGGACCCGACGGTCGGTTCCCAGGCGACTCCCAGCAAACACTCAGGAAGCGGGGATACGGTGAGCGGCGATGAGCACCGATGCCGACGCCACGATCCTCGTCGTCGACGACGAGGAGTCCGTCTCGGAGATGGTCTCCAGCGCCCTGCGCTTCGCGGGGTACCGGGTCCGCACCGCGGACGACGGGATCGCCGCATTGCGATCCGTCAAGGCCGAGCCTCCCGATTTGATCGTGCTCGACGTCAACATGCCCGAGATGGACGGGTTCGAGGTGTGCCGGCGGCTCCGTCGCGACGGCGTCCAGATCCCCGTCATCTTCCTGACGGCTCGCGACGACATCGACGACAAGCGCACCGGATTCCGCCACGGCGGCGACGACTACCTCACGAAACCCTTCTCGCTCGAAGAGCTGGGGCTGCGCATCGAGGCGCTCCTCCGCCGAACCGGCCGTGACGCCTCCGCGAACTCCCGCATCGCCGTGGCGGACCTGGTGATCGACGAGGACGCCCACCAAGTGTGGCGGGGCGGCGAAGAGGTCCAGCTGTCGCCCACCGAGTTCCTCCTCCTGCGCTTCCTCGCCCTCAACCGTGACCGGGTCATGTCGAAGGGTCAGATCGTCGAGCACGTCTGGGAATACGACTTCGACGGCAACCACGGGATCGTCGAGTCCTACGTCTCATACCTGCGCAAGAAACTCGGTGACCCCGAGGGGGAGCTCATCCAGACGGTGCGGGGTTTCGGCTACGTCATCCGGTCGGGATCGTGAGCCTCCGCACGAGGCTCACGGCCTCGTTCACTGTGCTGCTCATGGGGGTGATGATCGTCGTCGGGGTCGTCGCCTCCCGGGAGGTGGAGGGCATCCTCCTCCGCCAGATCGACCAGAACCTGCTCACCATCGCCGACCGGGGACCGCCGCCGGTCGGCGGGGTCGATGCACCGGCGATCGAGCCGCCCGTCGAGCGGCTTCCCTTCCTTCGCGCCTTCGCCCAGGTGGTCGTGGATGCCGAGGGTGCCGTGATCCTGGCCAGCGCCTCGGGCTTCGCCGACTCGCCCGATCCGCTTCCCGACGTCACCGAACTCGCCGATCGCACCGGGTTCACCTTCGTCGACGCCGTGGACGGCAGCCTCCGCTACCGGGCCCTCGTCCGGCCGGGGTCCGATGGCTCGTTCACGGTGTGGGCGGAGCCGCTCGACGACGTGAGCGCCGCCACCGGCGACCTCGTGCGGACGCTGCTCGTCGCCGGCGGGATCGTGTTCCTCCTCGGTGCCGGCGGAACGTGGTGGATGGTGCGGCGGAGCATGCGCCCGGTCGAGGAGATGGTCGACACGGCGGAGGCCATCGCCGAGGGCGACCTGTCGCGGCGCGTGCCTGACCTGGATCCGGGCACCGAGCTCGGGCGCCTCGGCGGGTCCCTCAACGAGATGCTCGCCCATCTCGAGGATGCCGTCGAGACCGAACGCGCCGGGAAGGAGCGTCTTCGCCGGTTCGCCGCCGATGCCTCCCACGAGCTGCGGACCCCCGTCACCACGATCGCCGGCTACGCCGAGCTGCGACGCCAGGGCGGGCTCGTCACGTCCGACCACGAGGAGCGGGCCTGGGACCGCATCGAGAGCGAGAGCCGGCGGATGGGATCGCTCATCGAGGACCTCATGACCCTGGCCCGCCTCGGCGAGACCCTGCCGCTGAGGATCGAGACCGTCGACGTGGCCCGGATCGTCGCCGACGTCGCCGCGGACCATCGGGCCGTCGATCCCACCCGACCGGTGGACATCGAGTCGCCGGCGAGCCTGCGGCTGGAGGCCGATCGGGAGCGCCTCACCCAGGTCGTGACCAACCTCCTGGCGAACGCCCGGGTCCACACACCGGAGGGGACGTCGATCGAGATCACGGTGACGGACGCCGGGGACGGCGTTCGCATCGCCGTCACCGACGACGGCCCCGGCATCCCCCAGGACGTGCGCCATCAGGTGTTCGACCGGTTCTTCCGTGCCGACCGGTCCCGATCCCGCGCCTCCGGGGGCGCCGGGCTGGGGCTGGCGATCGTTCAGGCCATCGCCGAGGCCCACGGGGGGTCGGCGGCGGTCGAGCCAGGAGCCGGGGAGC
>JAWVYO010000050.1:0-16500 GCA_033722675.1 Acidimicrobiia bacterium
AGACCTCCGCACCCGCCTCCTGGAAGCCGACCATCGCCTCGCAGTGGCGCGCCATCGACGCCCGCGCCTCGGCCACGTACCGGTCGCGGTCCTTCTCGCGCAGGGCCGCCGCCTCGGTGAGGTCGTACCCCGAGGGCACGTAGCCGTGCAGGGGATCGTGGGCCGAGGTCTGGTCGGTGACGATGTCGACCTCGACGCTTCGCCGGAGGATCTCGGGGAACACGTCGGCGGCGTTGGCGACCAGCCCGACGGACAGGCGCCGACCGTCTTCCTTCGCCGCCTCGCACCGGAGGAGGGCGTCGTCGAGGTCGTCGGCGATCTCGTCGAGGTAGCGGTGCTCGACCCGTCGCCGGGCGCGTGCCGGATCGACCTCGACGCACAGCGCGACACCGTCGTTCATGGTGATCGCCAGCGGCTGGGCGCCGCCCATGCCGCCGAGGCCGCCCGTCAGCGTCAGGGTGCCCCGGAGGGTCCCGCCGAACCGCTGCTCGGCGATGGCCGCGAACGTCTGATACGTCCCCTGGAGGATCCCCTGCGTGCCGATGTAGATCCACGACCCGGCCGTCATCTGGCCGTACATCGTGAGCCCCGCCGCCTCCAGTTCCCAGAAATCGTCCCACGTCGCCCAGTCGGGCACGAGGAGGCTGTTGGCGATGAGGACGCGGGGCGCCATCTCGTGGGTCCCGAACACGCCGACGGGCTTGCCCGACTGCACGAGCAGCGTCTCGTCGTCCGCCAGCGAACGCAGGGTGCGGACGATGGCGTCGAACGCCTCCCACGAACGCGCCGCCCGCCCCGTCCCGCCGTAGACGACGAGCCGGTCGGGGTCCTCGGCGACCTCGGGATCGAGGTTGTTCATGAGACAACGGAGCGCCGCCTCCTGCAACCATCCTCGGGTGGAACGGTCCGTCCCACGCGGCGCCCGCACCGTCCTCGGTCCACTCACCGATGCCTCCCGGTCGATCGCGCTCGAGGCTACCGAGCGTCGTCGACCGCCGCCTCGAGCGACCCGTCGACGATCAGTTCGGCGATCGCCTCGATGGCGGGAGCGGGCGACCGGTCGCGTTCGAGCGGCGGCACCACGGACCGGACTGCGTCCACGGCGGCCCGGGAGCCGGTTCCGGGACGCAGCGGTGCCCGATGCCCGACACCTTCGACGGCACACAGGATCTCGACCGCCACCACCCGGGCCGTGTTGGTGAGCACCCCGTCGAGCTTGCGCCCGGCGCCCCAGCCCATCGACACATGATCCTCCTGGGACCCGGAGGTCGGGATGCTCTCCACCGACGCGGGATGGCTGAGCACCCGGTTCTCGGCGACGAGGGCCGCCGCGGTGTACTGGGTCAGCATGTACCCGGAGTTCAGGCCGGGGTGCGTGGCGAGGAAGGGGGGCAGCCCCGACGACCGCTCCGGGTCGAGGATGCGATCGGTCCGGCGCTCCGAGATGCTGCCCAGTTCGGTCACGGCGATGGCCATGAAATCGAGGGCGAAGGCGAGTGGTTGGCCGTGGAAGTTCCCCCCCGAGACCACCACGCCCCGATCGGCGAACACGATGGGATTGTCGACGACGGATGCGAGTTCGCGCTCGAAGACGCCGACTGCGTGGTCGAGCACGTCGAGGACGGCGCCGTGCACCTGGGGCGCGCACCGGAGGCTGTAAGCGTCCTGCACGGCGTGCACGAAGTCGTCGTGGTGGCTCGCCACGATCTCGCTCCCGGCGAGCATCGACCGGATCGAGGTGGCCGACCGGGCCTGCCCGGGATGGGGACGCACGGCGTGGACGGCGGGTTGGAAGGGCCGCTCCGACCCCAGCAACGCCTCCACCGACAGCGCGCACGCGATGTCGGCTGCTGCGGCGATCCGGCGCGCCCGTCGCAGTCCCAGCACCCCCATGGCGAGCATGCCCTCGGTGCCGTTGAGGAGGCTCAGCCCCTCCTTGGGACGCAGGGTGAGCGGCTCGAGTCCTGCGGCGGCGAGGGCGTCGACCGACGGCATGCGCTCCCCGCGATACCGCACCTCGCCCTCACCGATGAGGGGGAGGGACAGGTGGGCGAAGGGCGCGAGGTCGCCCGACGCTCCGACACTCCCCTGGGCGGGGACGATCGGCAGGATGCCGGCCCGCAGCATCGCCACCAGGGCCTCGACGACCTCCGGCCGCACCCCGCTGTGTCCCTGGGCGAGCGTCCGCGCCCGCAGCGCCAGCATGGTCCGGACGAGGGGATCGGGGAGGGGCTCGCCGACACCCGCGGCGTGGGAGCGCAGGAGTGCGACCTGGGCCTCGGCGGCGACCTCGGGATCGATGCGCGTGCCGGCGAGGGCCCCGAAGCCGGTGGTCACCCCGTAGACGGTCCGCCCCTGTTCGACGACCTCGGCGACGAGTCGGCGGGCGGGCTCCATCCGCGCGTGGGCGGCCGGGTCGATCACCACGTCGGCGCCGTCGGCCACGGCGAGGACGTCGTCGATGCCCAGGGGCCCGCCGTCGATCCGAACGGTCATGTCGACCTCGTCGCTCGCGCTGGGCCGAGGCTACCGCTCCGGCCCGGGCCGCCTGCCGGACTCACGGGGCGGGGGCGAACTGGGGATAGCCGGTGGGTCCGTACCCGGTCACCAGCGTCTGGTTCGACCCGTCGACGCCGACCACGAACACGTTGATCCCACCGAGCCGGTTCGAGTGGAACGCCACCCATCTGCCGGTCGGGTCGACGTCGGGGTACTCGTCGTCCGCGGGATGCTCCGTCAGGTTGGCGAGCCCCGATCCGTCGGCGTTCATCACGTAGACGTCGAAGTTCCCGGTCCGGTCGCTGATGAAGACGATGCGCTCGCCATCGGGTGTCCAGGCCGGGTCACCCTCGAAGGCCGGGTCCTGGGTGAGCCGCACGACGTTGGTGCCGTCGGCGTCCATCACGTAGATGTCGCTGTTGCCGGCCCGGCGGCCGCGGAACACGATCTGGCTCCCGTCCGGCGAGTACTCGGGGGAGGAGTCCCGGTCGGGGTCGTCGGTGAGCGGCAGGACCGCACCCGTCGCCGGCTCGAGGACGAACAGGTCGAGATCGCCGGTGCCGGCTCGATCCGAGACGAACAGCATCATGGAGCCGTCCGGGGAGAAGTCGGGCGACGTGGCGTCGTCGGGTCCCGAGAACAGGGGCTCGGCAGCCCCCGGAGCATCGATCCGGACCGTCCAGATGTCGTTGCCCTCCACGACCCCGTAGGCGATGGACTCGCCGAGCGGGTCCCATGCGACGGGGTTCAGCACCTCCTGCACGTCGTCGTCGGTCAGGTTCACGTCGAGCTCTCCGTCGTCGTCGACGAGCCACACGTCCACGACTCCATCGATCTCGGCGAGGACCGTGAGGACTGCGGTGGGCTCCCAGCGGGGTGCGAGCGCCGCGGTCCCGACGAGGGACGTCGAGAAGACCGAACAGACGGCGCTGCGCACCCCGCCCTGCCAGTCCACCTCGTCGGGCCAGACGTAGAAGCCCTCGATGGGCACCTCGTCGAACGACCGGCCGCCGAGGAACTCGGCGAACTCGGCATCGCATCCCTCGACGGCCAGGGTCTCGACCACGGCCGAGCCGGGGAAGCCGTCGTCCGGCGCACCGAGTTCGACGATCGCAACGACCTCGTTGTCGTGCGGCTCGCGACAGTCGACGACGCGAGGGGGCACCGAGAAGTCGAAGTCGCCGTCCTCGTCGAGGGCGTCGAGGTAGCAATCCCCCGCCGTGAGCGCGCCGAACCACGCCGACTCGGGCCGCAGCGTCGTGGTGGTCGCCACCGTGGTCGTGGTGGTGGGAGCGGTCGTCGTCGTGGTCGAGGACGACGTGGTCGTCGCCGCCGTCGTGGTGGTCGTGATCGTGGTCGCGGCGACCGTCGTGGTCGTCGCGGCGTCGTCGTCGCCGCAGGCGGCGGTGACGAGGACGATCACCATGAGGGCGATGACACGGTGGCGCATGGTCCCCTCCAGGTCGCGCACCCCCGAACCTAGCCGCGAAGGCCGTCGTCCCGCCGTCGGGCACCGAGGACGCCGGCCAGATGAGCGTCGAGGCGGCGGCGCAGGACCGCGGCCGGTTCCGGCACCACGCCGAACTCGGTCCACGGTGGGTACCAGTGCGGGTCGGGGAGCCCGAGGTCGGCGATGGCGTCGAGGTCCCAGTACCGATCCTGTCGATGGCCGGGCCGGCGGGCGACGTAGGCGTCGAGGAACGCCGTGGCGGCCTCCGGTCCGCGCAGGAGGGCGAGGTTCAGTCGGCAGTGCGCCACGTCGACGGCGGCCGGACCCCGGCACGCGTTGAGCCAGTCGACCACGCCCGACACCCGACCGCCGGTCCAGAGCGCGTTCGTCGGGTGAAAGTCCCGGTGGAGGAACACCGCTCGCTCCTCGGGCTCGGATCCGTCGAGGACCCGGCGGGCCTCGGCCCACCGGTCGGGGTGCGACGACCACGGGGGCGGCTCGACGGCGCCGCCCCTCCTCCACGAGCGGTGGACCCAGTCGAACTCCGCCGCATCGTGATCGTGGATCTCGGCGAGCGTTGCGGCGAGTCCGTCGATCCAGCTCGTCTCGTCCGTCGGGTCGAGCACGACGTCGCCCCCGAGGCCGGTCATGAGCACGACGGGCCCGGCGAAGCCGTCGTCGGGGCCACCGACGGCGACGGGAAGCGGTGCGGGCACGCCGGTGCGCTGCGCTTCGTCGAGCGCCGCAGCCTCGTGTTCGGCGAGGTCCGGCTCGCGACCGAGCCACGCCTGGTCGGTGTGGACGCGGGCGACGAACCACGGTCCGTCCGACGGCCCTCGGACCCGGTGGAGGTCCGACGACGTCGCACCACCGAGGCGCTCGAGCAGCAGTCCGGCCTCGGGGATGCCCGTGTGCCGGGCGAGCCACGCCCGGGCGTCGGGTCCGATGGTCACGAGCGCAGGAAAGCAGGCTCGTCAGCCTGCGGCGACCACCCCGGCCGCTTCGGCGTCGCCGCCGTCGAACAGGTCGGCGATCTCCCCGGCCGGGCGCTCGGGTCCGAGCGAGGCGGCGTCCCAGTACCCCTCGAAACGGTCCACGAGCCGGTCCGGATCCTCGACGTAGAGCCGGGCACCCAGTCGGACCGCCCGGTCCTCCAGGTCCGCCCTCCGACCGTCGGCCATGACGCCGAGGGCGTCCCGCTCGGCCGGCGGCAGGTCCTCGTCGGCGCGCACCGCCTCGGCGATGAGCGCCAGGTCGTGGGCGTCTCCCAGGGCGTCGGAGAGGTCGTGGAGCCGGCGCCGGTACGGCCGGAGCATCGACGGTGCCCGATCCTGGAGGAGCCGCACCTGGTACCAGAGGTATTTCACGCGCTTGCGCCACTCGTGGAATCCCTCGACTGCGGGGGCCTCCAGGACGTCGTGGAGTCGATTGCGCCCCCGCTTGTAGGTCTTGCGGACCCCGCCGCCCGCCGGGTCGAATCGATCGGGGACGGACACCCGCTCCGCTTCGGCGAGCCCGGCCTCGGCGAGGCGACGGGCGTCGGTCAGGCGGTCGCGTTCGCCACCGAGGACCGCCTCCGTCGCCGACGCGGCCCGTTCTGCCAGGGTCGAGCGGACCGCTTCGAGTCCGTCGTCGGGCACCAGCGCCGCGTCGGCGAGGACGAGGTCGTCGAAGGTGCCGAGCATGGCCTGGGGATCCCGGATCGGGGCGAGCCGCCGGGCGGCGTCGCGGTACCGGTGGTTGATGCGGTGATAGGCGTCGCCGAGCGCCGGCCGCACGAGGCGTGCCAGGCCGCGGGCCTTCTTGCAGAGCTTCCGTGCCTCGTGGACGTCGTTCGCCACGGTGTCGGCCGAGGGATCGTCCAGCCGGGTCACGATGTCGCCCGTGAGGCCGGTGAAGATCCGACGGACGCCGTCGGGCAGCGGTTCGTCGAGGTGCAGTCGATAGTGCGTCATCCGACGACGCCGTACCCGCATCCCAGCACGGGTATCCGTGGGTCCCGCGGTGATGGACCCCGCCGTGCGCCGCGGCACCCACGCAGCCACCGCCAGAGATCCGCGTTCGGGGGCGTGCGATACTCCCGGCGATGATCGAGGCCCTCCACCACGTCCAACTCGCGATGCCGGTCGGTGGGGAGGAGCAGGCCGTCGCCTTCTACCAGGGGGTGCTCGGCGTGCCCCGGGTGGCGAAGCCTCCCCATCTCGAAGCCCGAGGCGGCTGCTGGTTCGAATCGGGTTCGGTGCGGATCCACCTCGGGGTGGAGGTCGACTTCCGACCCGCCCGAACGGCCCATCCCGCCCTGCAGGTCGATGATCTGAGCGGGCTGCGTCACCGGCTCGTCGCCGCCGGCGCGGAGGTGGTGGACGGCGAGCCGCTGCCCGGCTTCGACCGGTCCTATGCCTCCGACCCCTTCGGCAACCGCGTCGAGTTCCTGAGCCCCCGACGCTGACGCCGCCGGCCGGGGCACGTGGACCCCACGGCCGCCATGGGGATGGGCCCCATTCGTGGAGGAGGGCCGACCGGCGCCCGTTCCGCGGCGGCGAACGCCGCCGAGGAAGTCGGCCCGGGTCGGCGGACAGCCTGCACCACGACACTCACGGCCACGATGGGGTCGGGGACCCATTCGTGGAGGAGGCCGGACCGGCGTCTGTTCGCCGCCGTCAGGCGGCGAAGTCCGGCCGGGCACGTGAAGGACCACGGCCGCCATGGGGATGGGGCCCCATGCTGCGGAGGAGGGCCGACCGGCGTCTGTTCCGAGGCGGCGAACGCCGCCGAGGAAGTCGGCCCGGGAATGTGAACTGTGGAGGTGAGGGGATTCGAACCTTCGCCCTGCGGGCCCGCGCCCAGACCGAACGAGCACCACCAGAGAACGACGCGGACGTCCTGCATCACGAGGCTCGATTGGGTGGAGGTGAGGGGATTCGAACCCCTGGCCTCTTCCGTGCGAGGGAAGCGCTCTGCCGGGCTGAGCTACACCCCCAGGAGGGGCGCCCGATTGTAAACGACCGGCTTGCCTTCGGGAACCTCCGGTACGCTCGCAGCCGGAGGTCACATGCCGGTACCGCCTTCGGGAACGGTGACGTTCCTGTTCACCGACATCGAGGGGTCGACGCGGCTGTGGGACGCCCATCCCGACGACATGTCGGAGGCGCAGGCGGCCCACGATCGCATCCTGCGGCGATCGATCGCCGATCGGGACGGCTACGTCTTCTCCCACGCCGGTGACGGGCTCGGCGCTTCGTTCGCCTCCCCGATGTCCGCACTGGACACCGCGCTGGACGTCCAGCGGTCGCTGGCCGGCGTGGGTGGCCCGAGACGATCGGCGAGATCCGGGTGCGGATGGGCATGCACACCGGCACCGCCGAGGAGCGCGACGGCGACTATTTCGGGACCTCGGTGAACCGCGCCGCGCGCGTGGCGGGGGTGGCCGACGGCGGCCAGGTCCTCGTGACCGACGCCGTGCGCCTCCTCGTCAGCGACGCCGCCCCCGATTCGCTCGGGTTCGTCGATCTCGGGGAGCACCGGCTCCGCGACCTCCTCCGTCCGGAGCGCCTCTGGCAGCTCCGCCATCCCGATCTCCCTCACCGGCCGGCCTCGATGCCGGCGCGAGGCCCGAGGGGCAACATCGGCCCGTCCCGATCACCGTTGCTCGGCCGCAACGCCGCGCTGCAGCGCGTCGAGGACCTGTTCGAGGGCACCCGCCTGGTCACGCTGCTGGGCGTCGGCGGGGTCGGGAAGACGAAGCTCGCCCGAGCGTTCGCCCGCCGTGTCGCCGATCGGTACGACGCAGGACTCTGGTTCGTCGACCTGTCGGCCGTGGGGGACGAGACGGCCGTCGCCGCGGCCGTGGCGACGGCCTTGGAGGTGTCGGAGCGCCCCGGCATGTCGGTGCTCGACAGCGTCCTGGACGCGTTGTCCATCGGTCGACGCCTGGTCGTGATGGACAATGCGGAGCATCTCGTCGCCGGAACCGCCGGACTGGTCGACGCCGTCCTCTCCCATCCCACGTCGTGTGACCTGATCGTGACGAGCCGGGAGGCACTCGGTGTGGAGGGCGAAGTGGTGTACCGGGTCGAGCCGCTGGGGATCGGCGACGATGCGGTGGAACTGTTCCGGTCCCGCGCCCGCCGCGTGGCCTCCGACCTGACCCTCGACGACGTGGGGACGATCCGGGAGATCTGCCGCCGGCTCGACGGGCTCCCCCTCGCCATCGAACTCGCAGCGGCCCAGTGCGACGTCATGACCCCTGCGGAGATCCTTGCCGGGCTGGAGGATCGGTCGCTGGCCCTGCGGACGCCGGGCAGGGGCCCGGAGTCGCGTCACTCGTCGCTGGAGGACACGGTTCGTTGGTCGTACGAGATGCTCGACGAGCGGGACCGGCTGGTCTTCGATCGTCTCTCGGTGTTCACGGGATCGGCCACGCAGGACGCCATCTGCTCGGTGTGCTCGGGCGGCGGGCTCGGAGCCGACGACGTCGCCGCCGCACTCCGCGAACTGGTTCGCAAGTCGCTCGTCGTCGTGTCCCGCGGCCGGTCCACCAGGTTCTCGCTGCTGGAGACGCTGCGGCATTTCGGCAACGAGCGGCTCGAAGAACGCGGCGGGACCGAGGCGACCGCCCGCCGTCACGCCGACTGGTACGCGGCGGTGTCCCGCAGGGCCGCGGTGGCGGTGAACGGTTCCGACGAGGCGAGCGCGGTCGATGGCCTCCTCGCCGACCTGGACAACCTCCGCGGTGCGCTGGCCTGGGCGTCCGACGCCGGGGAGGTGGACGTGCTGGGGGGCATCGGTGCGGGCCTGCCCCATCTCATGGCGGGGAAGATGCGGCCGGAGCTCTTCGAGTGGGCGGACTCGACCATCGACCTGATGCCCGCCGATCATCCCGGGAGGACCGCCTACGCCATGGTCGTGGCGCTGGGGACACTGTTCTCCGGACGCTTCGACGAGGCGGTGGAGCGGATCCACCGGGAGACGGAGGGGGTCGCGGACCTCGCCGACGCCCAGGGTGCCCGCAACCACCTCACGCTGGTTGCGGCCTTCTTCTCGGGTGACATCGAGACCGTGGTGCGGGACACCCCGGCCCAGATCGAACTCGCCATGCGGACGACCTTCGCCGCGTCGGCCACGTCCATCGGGGCCGACCTGGCGCTGGCGCAGCTCTACCGGGGCGAGGTCGACGACGCCCGGGCGACCGCCCGCCGGCTCCTCGATCTCGGATCGGCGGCCGGGAACCCGTCGATGCTCGCCTGGGCCCAGTACACCCAGGGGGAGATCGATGCCGAGGTCGATCCCGACGCGGCGATCGACCGGTTCGAGGAGGCGATCGAACTGGGGGTGTCGGTCCACAACGAGTTCGTGGCGAGCATCTCCCTCATCGCCCTCGCCGCCACGACGGGCCGTCACGGGAAGCCCGACACCGCCCTGACCGCGATGGAGCGGTGCGTCACCTTCTGGCGGGGCGCCGGATATCGGTCCCAGATGTGGACCACGATCCGCAACCTGATCGAGCTGCTCCACCGGCTCGGGCGCGACGAAGACGCCCTCACCCTCCATGCGGCCGTCGAAGCACACCGCGACGAGGCGCCCGAACTGTTCGGACCGTACGGCGAACAGCACCGACGCATCGTCGTCGAGATCGAGGACGTCCTGGGGGCGGACGCCGCCGCCGTGCGCTCGAGGGGCGCGCGGCTCGGCTACGAGGCGGCGGCCGAGCTGGCGATGCAAGTGATCGAGCGGGCCCGGGAGGACCTCGCAGGGTCCTGACTACGAGCCGGCGATCTGGCTGCGGAGCCGCTCCTGGACGATGGTGGAGGTGAGGTCGCTCCGGCTGCGTTCGACGAGGGAGCGGGTGACGTCGGTGGTCCGCCGCAGGCCGCCCGTCATGCCGTCGGGGTAGTCGAGGTCGGCGAGCAGGTCGAGCACCTGTTCCATGGACGCGAAGGTGCGCCGGGCGGCGTCGAGGTCACCCTCGCGCAGCTGGTCGAGCATCCGCCGCCGGAGCTCGCCCACCGTCTCTCCCAGCCCGTTCAGGTACGGGGCGGCGCCGACGCCGAGGTCGGCCGGGAGGGGGAGGTCGGATTCGTCGTGGTAGGCGGCAAAGGTGCGGGCCTCGGCGTACTCCTTGGCCGCGTCGGACACGAACCCGGCGTGGAGGATGTCGGGGTGGTCGGCGAGCGCCTCCTGGGCCTCACGGAGCATCGCCTCGGCCCTCGCCATCAGCTCCTCGGCGGCGGCGCGCTCCCCCCGGTGGAGGGATCGGATGGCGTTCGCACACGCTCGAATGACCTGGCGCGAGTTGCGGAGCCCGAGTTCGCGTGCTGCGTGTTTGGCGTCGAGGACCGCTCGCACCGCCTCGGAGAGGGGTCCGAGATCTCGATCCATCTAGCGCGAAACGACGCGGACCTGCTCGGGCTCGCTCTCCCACCGTCCGTGGCGGCCGGCCGCACCGCTGCTCTGCTTGATCTGCAGGAGCATCGCGATGTATCCGGCGAGCGCCACGTCGACGAGGAGGCTGAGCGCCAGCAGCACGACCGAGCCGGTGACGATGGCGGCCACGAGCGTGACGATCGCTCCGAGGCCGAGGGCGACGAGCGTGTTCCGGCGGCGGGCGAGCACCCGCTCACGTTCCGACATGCCGCCCGCACCGACGGGCTGCCGGACGGCGGTCCGGCTGCTCTGGCGGGGGTTCTGCGTCACAGGGGTCTCCCTCCTGGAGTTCATGACGGATGGCAGGACGAACGCGGCCCACACACCTGCGAGGAGGATGAAGAGGATGATCTCCATGGGTGAAGTCGCGAAATCCCGTCAGCCGTGACGGCCAGGCTATACGTCCGACCACCGTATCCGCAAGCGACACTCTCAGTGACCACTCGACTTCGGATCGTGGTCTGTGCCGCCACCACCCAGGAGCGCGACCGCGTGCCCCAGCGCCGGACCGATCACGTCGAGGGACTCGACCACCCCGGCGACGGATCCCGGCAGGTTGACCACCAGCGACGACCCGGCGACGCCGCACACCCCCCGCGAGAGCATCCCGTGGGGGTTGACGCCGAAGGTCGCCGCCCGCATCGCCTCGGCGAGTCCCGGCGCCTCGCGGTCGATGACGACGCGGGTGGCCTCGGGCGTCAGGTCGCGCGGACCGAACCCGGTACCGCCGGTCGTCACGACGACCGCAGCTCCCTCGCCGACGGCCGTGCGCAGTGCTCCGGCCACCGACTCCACGCCGTCGGCGACCACACGCACCTCGACCTGGAAGCCGAGATCACCGAGACGTGCGGCCGCGGCGGGGCCGGACCGGTCCTCGGCCTCACCCCGGCTCACACGGTCGCTGACCGTGATGACGACGGCCCTCACCGGCTCCACGTCCCGCTCTTCCCGCCGGACTTGTGGAGCAGCCGTACGGGGCCGATCTCCGCCGCCCGGTCCACGCCCTTGATCATGTCGTAGATCGTCACGGCGCCGATCGAGGCACCTGTCATCGCCTCCATCTCGACACCCGTTCGCGCCCTCGTCCGGCACGTCACCGTCACGCGGGCGCCGACGTCGTCGGAGGCGATGTCGACGGCGACGTCGGTCAGCTCGATCGGGTGACAGAGGGGGACGAGGTCCGCGGTGCGCTTGGCGGCCATGATCGCCGCGATCCTGGCGACCGCCACGGCGTCCCCCTTCGGGAGGTCCCCGCCGAACAGCGCCGCCCGGGTCGCTTCGGCCATGGTGACGACGGCTTCGGCCACCGCCGTCCGTTCGGTCTCCGGTTTGCCGCCGACGTCGACCATCGCTGCCCGGCCCTCGTCGTCCAGATGCGACAGCTCGCTCATCCGAGCACCTCCTCGAACGTCCGGGCCTCCGGATGGCGGAAGAGCTCGAGGTCGATCGCGTCGCCGGCGGCGAGGTCGCCCACCCCGACCGGCACCACGCCGAAGGCGTCCGCACGAGCGAGTGCGGTCAGCATGTTCGACAGCTGCCCGCCGCTGCGCTCGGCGACCCACGACGGGCCCTCCACCCGAGTCCGCATCCGCAGGAACACCACCTTCTCGGGATTCGTCCCCACGTCCTCGGCGAGCACCCCCGGCACCCTGGGCCGGAAGAGCCGCGTCGATCCCATGCGCCGCAGCAGCGCGGGCCGGACGAACTGCTCGAAGGCCACCATCACCGACACCGGGTTGCCGGGCAGGCCGAAGAGCGGGGTCTCGCCGAGGAACCCGAAGGCGAAGGGCTTCGCGGGCTGCATGGCGACGCGCCAGAACCCGACGTCGCCGAGGTCCCCCAGCACCTGCTTCACGAGGTCGTACTCCCCCATCGACACCCCGCCGCTGGTCACCACGGCGTCGCACTGGGCGGCGGCGGTCTCGAGCGCCGTCCTGAGGGCGGTCTCGTCGTCGGGCACGATCCCGAAGTCCACGACCCCGACGCCCACTTCGGCGAGGAGCCCCCCCAGCATCGGCCGGTTGGCGTCGCGGATCGTCCCCGGACGCAGCACCGCCGTGTCGGGGGGCTGGACCTCGTCGCCGGTGGAGAGGATCCCGACGATCGGCCGGCGCCGGACCGCCGGTGCCGAGACCCCGATGGAGGCCAGGACTCCGAGATGACGCGGGCCGAGGCGCTCGCCGGCCGGGAACACGGGGGCGCCCGCGACGAGGTCGCCGCCGGCGCGTCGTACGTTGGCGCCGGGTTCGACCTCCGTGCGGACGACGACTCCGTCGTCGCCCCACGGCTCGGTCTCCTCCACGATGACGACGGCGTCGGCCCCGTCGGGCATCGGCGCCCCCGTCATGATCGTGATCGCCTCGCCGGCGCCGACCGGCATCGTCGGGACCGACCCGGCCGGGACGTCCTCGAGCACCCGCAGCGTCACCGGGGCACCGGCCGTGTCGGCCGAACGTACCGCGTACCCGTCCATCGCCGAGTTGTCGAAGGGCGGGACCGGATGGGGGGCGACCACATCGTCGGCCAGGGCCAGGCCGGCCGCCTCGTCGATCGACACACGCTCGGTCGGGAGCGGCTGCATGGCCGCCAAGACCTCCCGCTGGGCGTCGGCGAGCGGTCTCACGCGTCCCCGACGAGCTCGTCCAGGAATCCGCGATAGGCCCGGCGGGTCTTCGGGTGCCAGAGCCCGAGCCTCGTAGCCGACTCCAGGAACCCCAACGGGGTCCCCGAGTCCAGGAGGTCTGCGTCGCCGATCCACCCGAGGCAGCGACCCGCCTCCCCGAGCGCCGCGATGGCGTCGGTCAGCTGGATCTCCCCGCCGTAGCCGGGCTCGGCGCCCTCGAGCTGATCGAACACCTCGGGGGTGAAGAGGTACCGGCCCACGAAGCCGAACCGGCTCGGTGCGGCCTCCACACCCGGCTTCTCCACGGCGCCGAGCACCTCGATACGGTCGCCCGACCGCTCACCGGGCACAATGACCCCGTACTTCTCGAGCTCGGGATCGCCGAGCTCCCGGAGCAGCATCACGGACCGCCCGTCGGAGGCCGCCCGCAGGTAGCCGAGCTGGTCGTCGCCCGGAACGACCATGTTGTCGCCGAGCTGGCAGAAGAAGGGCCGGTCGCCGACGGCGTCGCGGGCCACGAGGACGGCGTGGCCGAGGCCGAGCGCCTCCTCCTGCACGATCCACGTGATGTCCACGCCGTCCAGATCCTCCACCGCGTCGAGCCCCTCCATGTCCTCGAAGTGGCTGAAGAGGAGGTCCTCGACACCGGGGCTGACGACGATGACGAACTCGCTGACGCCGGCCCGCACCCCCTCCTCCACGATCCACTGGATGACGGGCCGGTCGACCACCGGAAGCAGCGCCTTCGGGACGCTGCGCGTCGCGGGCCGCATGCGCGTCCCGTGACCGGCGGCCGGGATGACCGAGACGTCGACATTCATGCGGTCGCACCTCCCACGGTGTGTTCGGAACCACGTACGAGCCGCCGGATGTTGCCGTGGTGCCTCGCAAGGACGAGGCCGGCGATGCCGGCGGCCCAGACGACGGACCAGTCGCGATGGCCGAAGAGCACCACGCCCGGCACGAGCAGCACCGCCAGCGCGATCGAAGCGATCGAGGCCCGTTTGGTCGCACCCACGAGCCCGGCCCAGACCGCCATGAGGGCGAGACCGAGGAGCGGCTCGAGCCAGTAGACCGCGCCGCCGGCCGTGGCGACGCCCTTCCCGCCCTTGAACCGGTGCCATACGGGGAAGCAGTGCCCGGCGACGGCGACGAGGCCGGCGGCGAACCCCACCGCTTCGCCGACGACGAGATCCCCGACCATGGCGGCGACGAATCCCTTGGCGACGTCGCCGAGCATCACGACGGCCGCCGCTCCCTTCCCCATCGTGCGCAGCACGTTCGACGTTCCCGGATTGCCGCTCCCCACCGCGTAGATGTCGATGCCCCGCAGCCGCGGGACGATGACGCCGAAGTCGATGCTTCCGACCAGATACGCGGCGACGAGGACGGGGATCGTGGCGGGCTCCACGGACGCGAGTCTAGGGGCGGCCCGCGATCCCTCCCCGGGCCCGTCCGGACTACCGTTCCGGGCCATGTCGTCCGATCGCACGACCGTCCGTCGGCTCCCCGAGCGGGCCCGCTACGACCGGGAGACCATCGACGCGATCATCGACGCGGCCTTCGTCTGCCACGTCGGGTTCGTCGACGACGAGGGTCGCCCGGTGGTGATCCCCACGATCCATGCCCGGCAGGGGGATCGGCTCCACGTCCACGGCGCCCCCGCCAGCCGCATGCTGCGAACCGTCGGGACCGGCGTCCCGATCTGTGTCACGGTCACCCACGTCGACGGCGTCGTGGTGGCCCGCGCCCCCTTCCACATGTCGCTGAACTACCGCAGCGTCGTGGTGTTCGGGGAAGCCGAGCGACTGCGGGATCGCGACCGCAAGCGGGAGGCGCTGCGGGTCATCACCGAGCACGTCACCCCCGGACGCTGGGACGACTCCCGCCGACCGACACAGGCCGAGATCGACGCCACCACGGTGTTGTCACTCCCGATCGCCGAGGCCTCGGCGAAGGTCCGAACCGGGCCCCCGAAGGACGACGAGGAGGACTACGCACTCGATCTCTGGGCCGGGGTGATCCCCCTCGACCTCGTGCCCGGCGAGCCGATCCCCGATCCCCGGCTCCCCGAGGGCGTGGAGTTCCCCCCATACCTCCGCGCCGTCGGACGAAGCCACGCGCCGGAGGCCTGACGCCGGGGTTCACCGGAGGACCGGGGACTCGTACGGTGCAGCCGTGTACTGGCTCGGGCCCTCACCACTGCCGCGCCGGGTGGCGGCCGTGCTCCTCGTCGTCGCGGCGCTCGCCTGGGATCTCCGGTCGAGGGCCACGGTCGACTATCCGTTCGCCGCCGCCGACACGGCCCGGGGCGAACCCGTCGCGGTCGAGTGGCGTCCGGTCCCGGCCGGGATCCTCCCCGAGCCGGCCGGCACGGGGGTGGCAGCCGTCGAGGTCCGCGCGGGGACCCCGCTGACGGCGTCGGTACTCACCGCGACGCCGATCCCACCCGACGAATGGTGGGCCGTACCCGTGGATGCCGCCGCCCACGCCGCTGCGGGCGACACGGTGCTGCTGGTCTCCGCCGACCCGCCCCTCGAGGTGACCGGGCTGGTCACCGCGGCCCAGGAGGGCGATCGCTTCGGCACCGCCTACCGGGCCGCCCTGGTCGCCGTTCCGGGCGCACAGGCGCCCCTCGTCGCGGCGGCAGCGGCGCGCGGCTCGCTCCTCGTGGCGGTTCGCCCCGGTGTCGACGGAGGCCGGTAACGTCGGGCCGGATGTTCACCGCAGCCTTCTGGGGCCTCGTCCAGGGCCTCACGGAATTCCTCCCCATCTCCTCCAGCGGCCACCTGGTGCTGGTCCCGGCCCTGCTCGACATGGAGGAGCCGGATCTCGCCACCTCGGCGGTGCTGCACCTCGGGACCCTCGCCGCCGTGATCTGGTACTACCGCGGCGACCTCGTGAAGCTGCTTCGCTTCCGGTCGGACCCCGACGCACGACGGGTCGCCTGGCTGCTCGCGATCGGGACCATCCCCGCCGGCATCGCCGGTCTCACCCTGGAGGGACCGCTCGAGGACGCCTTCGCCGAGCCCTGGATCGCCGCCGCGGCGCTCATCGTCACCGGCCTCGTCCTCGCCGCCAGCACCCTCGTCCCCGTCGGGAGCCGCTGCTTGGAGGAGGGCCGCTGGCACGACGCCGTGGTGGTCGGGGTCGCCCAGGCGCTGGCGCTCGTGCCCGGCATCTCCCGCTCGGGCATGACGATCACCGCCGGGCTCACCCGGGGTCTCGACCGGCTGGAGTCGGCGAGGTACGCCTTCCTGCTCGCGGTCCCATCGATCGCCGGAGCGGGCCTCCTCGAGACGCTCGACCTCGCCGACGCCGGCGGCCTCGAGGCCAGCGTCCTCGTCGGCGTCGCCGTCGCCGCGCTGTCGGGCTACCTGGCGATCGCCGGTCTGGTCCGGCTCCTCGCCAGCCGCGGCCTGGCGCCCTTCGCCGTCTACTGCGTGGGATTCGGCACGGTGGCCTGGATCCTGGTGTGACACGCGAACGGGCCGCCCGGTGACCG
>JAWVYO010000051.1:0-16388 GCA_033722675.1 Acidimicrobiia bacterium
GAGGTACCGGGGCATCGGTTCCCGTTCGGCGGTGGGTGTTCGACGGTGGAGGCGGGTGGCGGTGGCTTCGAGGCGGGCGACGAGTCCGGCACCGACGTGGGGTTCGAGGTCGGCTTCGACCCGCACCATGCCCAGGTCGGTGACCCGATGCCGCAGCGAGCGGGCCTTCCGTTGCCGGTCGGCGAGGTCGGTGCGGTCGGTGGCGGCGAGTCGTCGGTCCCGGGCGCGGTCCCGCAGCACCCCGAACCCCTCCGACGCGGCCACCTCCAAAAGGTCGGCGGTGGCGCCCGGCGCCTCGGTCTCGGTGCGGGCGATCTCGGCGGCCTCATCCGCGGACACCGAAGCGGTGCGCATCGCCTCGTCCAACTCGGGGGTTCGCTCCAAGGCCTCGGCGGTGGCCAGGGTGCGTCGCGCCCGACCCACCGACGTGCCCGTCACCCGCGCCACCGTGCGGGCGTCACGGAGGCGCCCCGACAGCACCGTCGTCCCGTACGCGGCGAGCTTCGCCACCCGGGCGTAGCGGGCCAGCAGCTCGTTCACCTCCGGCTCCGACAACGACCCGGGGGCCAGGCCGCGGTTCACCCGCTCCAACGCCCCGATCGCATCGTTCAACAACGCACGATCCATACCCCCAACCTGCCCCACAGGTGTGACAGATCCTCGACCCGCGCCGGCGAGGTCAGGCGTCCCGAAGGGCTACTGCGGCTGTTCTAGGGTGAGGTGAGATGGAGATCGAGATCAGGTATTTCGATGACTGCCCCAATTGGCGGCTGACAGCGTCGCGGATCGAGCAGGTCGTCTCGGATCTTGGGATCGACGCAGAACTGTCGCTGGTCCGTGTCGATTCGCCGAAGAAGGCTGAGCGGATGCGGTTCCGAGGCTCGCCGACGGTGCTGGTCGACGGGGTCGACCCGTGGGGGAATCCTGATGCTCCCGTGGGCCTCGGTGGCCGCGTCTACCGCACGGAGTCGGGATTCGCTGGTTCTCCCTCTGAGGCTCAACTGCGCGACGTCATCGCCACGGCAGCCAGCTGAAACGGGACTCGGAGAGCAGTGGAGTCCTGACGGGGGTCCCGGGGCGCTCGACCTCCTCCTGGCCATCGGAGCGAGAGCTGCCCGACCGCCTGCCGGGGACGGCGTCCAGGATCAGCGTACGACACGGGATTCGCGTCACTCCTGGGATACTCCTCCGATGCACGAGACACCGGCCGACCCGCCCCTCCGCGCCGCCCGGACCGCTCGACCCGCCCGGCACTACGACGAGGTGGTCGCCTGGTACCGCGACCTGGTCGGACTCCCCGTGATCGGCGAGTTCGGGGGCGGGGAGTTCGACGGGACGATCTTCGGCCTCCCCGACGAGCGGTTCCAGCTCGAGCTCCTCCGGCATCGCTCCGGCGAGCCGGCGCCGCAGCCGACCGAGGAGGACCTCCTCGTCCTCTACCTCGCCGACGAGACCGGCCGGGCCGCCATCGAAGAACGCCTCGAAGCCGCCGGGGAGGAGCCGGTCCCCCTGGCCAACGGCTACTGGGCCGGGATCGGAGCCGTCGGCTACCGGGACCCCGACGGCTGGATCCTCGTCATCGCCTGATCGGGGTCATCCCTCGGCGAGCGCCCGGGCGGCCCCGACGGCGCGATCGATGTCGGCCTCGGACACGCCGAGATGGGTGGTGGCCCGGATCCGGCCCGCCAGGACGACCACCCGGACGCCGGCGTCGGCGAGGCCCGTCACCGCGTCGTCGAGTGAGAGACCCACCGGCGCCGGGTCGAAGAACACCATGTTCGTCTCGGGCTCCTCGACGCCGTAGCCGGCGTCGGCGAGGCCGTCGGCGAGGCGCCGGGCGTTGGCGTGGTCGTCGACGATCCGATCCACGTGGTGCTCCAGGGCGTACACGCCCGCCGCGGCGAGGATGCCGCTCTGACGCATGGCCCCGCCGAGGAGGTACTTCCAGCGGTTCGCCTCCTCGAGGAACGCAGCGCTCCCGGCGAGCACGGCGCCGCCGGGGCAGCCGAGCGCCTTCGACAGGTCGATCCAGATGCCGTCCACCGGGGCCGCCCAGCGCTGGGCGGGCACGCCCGAGGCCGCCACGGCGTTGAGGAGCCGCGCCCCGTCGGTGAACACGGCCGAACCCCGCTCGCGGGCCCGAGCCGTCACCGCCTCGTACACGTCGATGGGCCACACGGTCCCGCCCGCGAAGTTGTGGGTGTTCTCGAGGCACACGAGGGCCGACCGGGGCTGATACACGTTCCCGCCCACCGGCACCTCGTCGAGGCGGTCGGGCGTGAACCAGCCCCGCTCGGTCTCGAGGGGCTCGAACACCACGCCCGAGATCGCCACCGCACCGCCGCCCTCGAAGCGGAGGACGTGGGCCATGGCGTCGCACACGACGGCGTCGCCCGGCCGGGTGAGGGCGGCGACACCCACCTTGTTGCACATCGATCCCGTGGGGATGAAGAGCGCGGCCTCGGTGCCGAGGAGGTCGGCCACCATCGCCTGGAGCCGATTCGTCGTGGGATCCTCGCCCAGCTGTTCGTCGCCCACCTCGGCCTCGGCCATGGCGCGACGCATCGCGTCGGTGGGGAGGGTGTGGGTGTCGCTGAAGAGGTCGACGAGGCCGCTCATGGCGGCACCGTCACTCGCCGAGGGCCGCGGTCTCGCCCTCGGCACCGAGGCCGCAGTCCTCGATGGCGGCATCGAGGTCGGCGTTGCCGAAGGCGACCCGCTCGTACAGCACGACGGCCCGGAGCTCGGTCTCGGTCAGCGAGTTCCCGAACCCCGGCATGAGGGCGCCGCTGGACCCGACGGGCGTCTCGGTGGCGCCGTACGTGGGGTCGGGCCAGTCCGCCGTGCCGATGCGCACCCACTCGACGTGCGACTCGCACTGGCCGGTGGGGAAGGTCGCGAGGATCGCGCCACCGGTGAAGCCGGGGAAGTTGGCGTTGCCGCCGCCGTTGGCGCCGTGGCACGCCGCACAGGAGGCGTACGTCTCCTCACCGATCGCGAAGAAGTCGATCGTGCCCTCGCCGTAGGCGGATCCGTCGCAGCCGACGGCCTCGCCCGTGATCGGGTCGACGGCGAGCCGCCCGGCGTCGCCGCAGTTCGGCCCGTTCGGGAGGAACAGGGCGTAGGTGATGGCGAACACGGGCACGATGATGAACACGGCCACCAACCAGTTGGGGACGCCGCCCGCCACGACGAGCTCCTCGTCGTCGACGACCTCGTCCTCCTCCGCGGGCTCGGCCGCCTCCAACTCGTCGTCGGCGGGGACGTCGGCGTCGCCGACGACCTCGACCTCGGGACCCTTCGGCTCCTCGGGCTCCGCCTCCGCTGCGGCCTCGGGCGCGGGTTCGGAGGCGGTGGACTCGGCCGCCGGAGCATCGCCCCCGCCGCCGGATGCGACGATCTCGCCGCCGCCGGCCCAGGCGCGGAGGACGTCCTCGACCGACACACCCTCGGACTGGGCGCGGGCACGGGCCGAACGCTCGACCATCGAGGCCGGGGCGTTCATGGCCTCCGCTGCTTGCTGGAGGAGCTCGTCCATGGGTGTTCGTTCTACCTCGTTCCTATTCCAAACCGGTCACGTACGCGGCGAGGGCGCGCAGGTCGTCGTCGGAGAGATGGCCGTACGCCGGCATCGTCGACCACGGCCTGCGGACGTCGTCGACGGCGTCACCGGGGGGATCGCGCGGGTCGGCGAGATAGGCCCGCATGAGCCGCTGACTGTTGGTCGGCTCCCGGCTGCCGGCATGGGCGAGGTCCGGCCCGATCCGCTCGAGACCGAGCACCGCGCCGTCGGAGTCCACGTAGTCGCCCGGCACGGAGACGGGACCGAGACCGACGTCGGTGACGATCGGGCGCACCTGCTGCGTGTGGCAGTACCAGCAGCCCTCCGACAGGTAGAGCTCGTAGCCCCGCTCGAACAGCGGGTCGGTGCGGACGCGCGAGGGGCTGTCCTCGGCGAGGAGGGAGGGCTCGTCGCCGGCGTCGATCGCCGGGACGACGAACACGACGAGGGCGGCGGCGACCACGAGCAGGAACGCGCCCTGGACGACGACACCGAGCCGCTGGGTGGGCGCGCCCTCGGGCTCCAGCGGCCCTTCGACCTCACCGGCCTCGCCCGTGGCGTTGAGCACCAACCCGGCGAGGAACGGGAGGAGGGAGACGGCGAAGATCGCGAGCCCCACGAGGTTGACGACGTCGGGTCCCTCGGCCGCCCGCAGGGTGTTGCGGAAGCCCTCGCCGACGTTTTCGTAGGCCTGTGAGTTGACGCCGGCCACCCAGGTGTACCCGGCCTGGAGGCCGGACACCCAGCGGGACAGCACGGCGATCCCGAGGCCCCCCGCCGCCAGGACCAGGTGGACGCCGGCGAAGTTCCGCCGCCAGTACCGGCCGATGCCCAGCACGTGATAGGCCGCCGCCATGGCGAGGAACCCGAACGCTCCCAGCAGGGTGAGTTGCTCGAATCCCGTGCCCCACGCGGTGAGGTGCACGACCGAACTCGACGACCGGAAGCTCTGCACGACGAGCACGAGGGGCACGAGTGCGAAGAGGGCGAGCCCGACGGCGACGAAGGTGATCGGGACGGAGCGCCGCGCCTGTTCGAAACGGCCGCGCATCGCGTAGGCCAGATCGGCGATGACCGCCACCACCGCCACGAGGAGGCCGAGGGCGAAGACCACCGGGACGGTCCCGAGCCATTCCTCGGCGGGGCCGTACTGGAGATAGTGCGGTGCGGTCCACGGCCAGGTGAACACCAGGGACCAGAAGGCGAGGACCCCGAGACGCGGATGCCACTCGCCGGCCACGCGGCCGAGCAGGTAGTACGCCACGCCGATGCCCGCCGACGCCGGGGCGAGTCCGGCGAGCAGCGTCACGGCGAACCAGCCCTGCAGGGCGTCGCCGAGACCGTCGAAGAGCGGGACGGCGCCGATGGCGTACCCGATCGCGTAGAACCAGAGGGCGCCGACCAGATACCAGGCGGCGGTCGGGAGGCGATCGGAGGCGGCGGCGGCGGTACGCGTCGCCACCACGGCGGCGACCAGGAACCCGACGCCGACGATGGCGTCGGACCACAGCGGGAGTTCGAGGTAGCGGCCTCCGGCCCCCTGACCGGCGACGCCCACGGCCACCGACCCGGCGGCGACGCCTCCGGCGACCACGAGCAGATTGAGG
Organism: Acidimicrobiia bacterium; assembly: GCA_033722675.1. Classification (GTDB taxonomy): domain Bacteria; phylum Actinomycetota; class Acidimicrobiia; order Spongiisociales; family UBA11373; genus DATHYU01. The sequence continues at coordinate 5,170 of JAWVYO010000051.1, forward strand.
AGGGCGACGCGTGGCAGCGCCAGACGGGACCCGGTGAGACGCGGGAGCATGTAGTACGCGGCGGCGACGGCCATGAGGCCCAGCCAGCCGTAGAGCAACGCGGCGAACGAAACGGGCAGGAGGCGGCCGTAGCTCAGGGCGGCCGAGCCCGACAGGAAGTCAGGCTCGACGAGCTTGGCGGCGGCGCCGAGGTAGACGAGCACGCCGACGACGAGGAAGAGCACCGCGGCGACGCCGTGGGCTCGGGCGACGCTGTCGGGGCCGGGGTCGGTCGGAGCGGACGCGACGTCGTCGACGTCCGGCTCCGCCACGGTCTCGGCGGCGGTCACTGGCTCGGTTCCTCCTGGGTCGGCGCGCCGTGCGGGCCGGAGACTAGCGATCGGGGCCTCCGCCGCCCGCATCGGGTGATCGGGTGGCGGGCATTCTGGGGCCCGGATGGGCGCTGGTCAAAAAGGAGCCGGGCCGATCCCGCGGGCCATCGACGGCGGGACGACGAGGTACGGTGGCGGCCGCCGACCAGGGCCGTTCGCCTCTGATTTCCGAGATCGGTCCTGCGTCGTACAATGCGCCCCCAAGCGGTCTCCCTGGAGCACCTCACGTGACGCAGCAGCAGCGGGTTCGGATCGGAGTGATCGGCGTCGGCGCCGGTCTCGTGGTCCTGCTCCTCGGCAGCTTCGCCGCCCATTTCACCGCCCTCCCCGAGACCAACGCGGTGGGCCAGGAGATCTACCCCCACATCCCCAGATGCCTCCCCTTCGGCCTCGACGAGGACTTCGGATGCTGGATGATCCCCACCGCCAGTCAGTCCGTGGCGTTCCTCGGATCGCAGGTCCTGATGGGCGCGATCGTCGTCGGATGGATCTGGAAGCGGGAGATGACGTGGGCCATCGCGACGCTGGCCGCGCTGCTCTTCACCATCGAGATGCTGCTCCTCTTCGGGGTCGTCCCCAACCAGTGGCTGGCCCTCACCCAGGGCAACTTCGAGTGGACCGGCCAGAAGATCTGGTTCACCCTGCCCGAATGGCTCGTCCTCAACAACGAGGTCTCGATCTCCTTCGGTGTCGTGAAGGACGCCGTGGCCGGCGGGTACTCCGCCGTCCTGTTGGGCGCCATCGCCGTCACCATGTACAAGTTGCAGGAGCGGGCGAAGCAGCCACCGGCGCCGAAGCCGGAGCCGGTCTCGCCCTACGGCCGACCCGTCGTGAAGGGAGGGAACTGAGCCATGGCGAAATCAGACGTCTGGTTCGAGACCATCCCGATGCGGGACGACTACCAGCTGGCGGTCGTCGACGGCGAGTACCTCAAGGCCGCCGTCCGGCCCAAGCAGTTCCTCCACATCGACGAGGCGGAGTGCATCCTCTGCGAGGGCTGCGTCGACATCTGCCCCTGGAAGTGCATCCACTACGTCTCCACCGAGGCGATCGCCGAGGCGGTGGAGATCGACGACCCCCGGTCACTCGGCACCGAGTTCGGGATGTTCGTGGTCGACGAGGACGTGTGCACCCGCTGCGCCCTCTGCATCGACCGCTGCCCCACGGGAGTGATCAGCCTCGGTAAGTTCGAGGGCTCGCTCGCCCAGCAGGCGGCGGAGTCCGACCTGCCGCTGTGGGAGGTCGACAGCGGGCAGCGGGATCACAAGAACGGCTACGCCTACGGCATGCGGTACTAGGACGGAGGAATAGTGGCGAACGGCAACGGCGACAGCCGCACCACGGTCGGCGAGCGGCTCGGAGAGGTCGGCGAGAAGATCCGGGGCAGCGAGGCCTGGGAATCGATCTTCCGGCCCGGCTCACCCTTCCGCAAGGGCTACTCGGACAGCCCGAGGAACCGCTCGTACGTGATCATGAACAACGTGCTCTATCACCTCCACCCGGTGAAGGTGAAGCGGCACGGCGTGCGGCTGTCCTACACGCTCTGCCTGGGCGGACTGTCGTTCTTCCTCTTCATCCTCCTGACCATCACCGGCATCTTCCTGATGTTCTACTACCGGCCCAGCGCGCCGGACGCGTACAACGACATCGCGTCGCTGTCGACGTCGGTGGCCTTCGGGCAGCTGGTGCGCAACATCCACCGCTGGGGCGCCCACCTCATGGTGATCACGGTGTTCCTGCACATGACCCGGGTCTTCTATCACGGCGCCTACAAGCCGCCGCGTGAGTTCAACTGGGTCGTCGGCGTGGTGCTGCTGCTCCTCACCCTGCTGCTCTCGTTCACCGGCTACCTGCTCCCCTGGGACCAGCTGGCCCTGTGGGCGGTCACCGTGGGGTCGAACATGGCCGGGTACACACCGGTCTTCGGCAACCAGGTCAGTTTCGTGCTGCTCGGTGGGATCCAAGTGGGCGCGCCGACGCTGTTGCGGTTCTACGTCTTACACGTCCTCGCGCTCCCGTTCCTCATCGTCATCTTCATGGCGGTGCACTTCTGGCGGGTCCGCAAGGACGGCGGCATCTCCGGTCCGCTCTAAGGAGGAATCGGCATGGCAGACATTCCCGAGAGCCTCCTGCGCCGGTCCGCCGAGGCGAAGGCGAAGGCCACCGGCCGTCCCGTCGAGGAGATCCTCGCCGAGATGAAGGGCGAGGCCCCGCCGGAGCCCGCCGGCGGCGAGTCCGCGGACGCGCCCGCCGAGGCGCCCGCCGAGGCCGCCGCGGCGCCGGCGGCGAGCGGCAACGGCGGCGAGGCCGACCCCGAGAAGGCCGCTGCGGCCGCGAAGCTGCCCGACCACCTGCTCCGCCGCTCCGCCCAGGCCCGGGCCAAGGTCATGGGCCGCCCGGTGGAGGCGGTGCTCGCCGAGATGAAGGGCGAGCCGGCCCCCAGCGGCGGGGGCGCCGCCGCACCGGCCCCGAGCGGTGGCGGCGGCGCGGCCACGGCGGTGGCGGCGAAGCCCGCCGCTCCGGTGATCCCCGAGGGCGTGCGGACCCAGCGCCTCCTGACGGTGGTGAAGGCGAAGGCGATCCAGCAGGTCAAGAGCGAGCCCACCGACAAGGTGAGCACCTGGCCGCACCTGGTGGCCGTCGAGTTCGTGGCGCTGCTCGTCGTGACGGCGGCGCTCGTCGTGTTCTCGGTGTTCCAGGACGCCCCGCTCCTCGAGCTGGCGAACCCGAACGAGCAGCCGAACCCCTCGAAGGCGCCGTGGTACTTCCTCGGCCTCCAGGAGCTTCTCTCGTACTTCGATCCGCAGATCGCCGGCGTCCTCATCCCGGGCCTCGGCCTGGCCGGGCTGGCGATCATCCCCTACATCGACCGGAACCCCTCGGTGCGGCCGTCCGACCGCAAGTTCGCGATCATGATCTTCACGTTCTTCGTGATGGCGTCGGCGATCACGACGATCATCGGCTCCTTCTACCGGGGCCCGGGCTTCAACTTCTCCTTCCCCTGGAGAGACGGGATCTTCTTCGACCTATGAGCACCACGCAGATACTCGTCCTGTCCTTCGGCGGCATCGCGCTCCTGGCCGCGGTCGCCATCTTCACGATCGCCTTCCGCCGCACGGAGGGCGAACGGAAGGTCGCGCTGGATCGCCGCGCCGAGGCCCGCGATCGGTCGAGGGTCCGCGAACGCGAACCGGAGCCCGAGCCCGAGCCGGCCCTCGTCGGCGCCGCCGCCTCCCCGCCCGTCGACCCGCTCACGCGCAAGCCGGAGGTCACCGAGGAGGAGTTCGGCGTCACCCGACGGCAGTTCTTCAACCGGGGCCTCGGAGCGGTCTTCGGGATCTTCATGGCCCAGTTCGGGCTCGCCGCCCTCGCCTTCATGTGGCCGAAGCTCGCCTCCGGTGGGTTCGGCTCGCGGGTGAACGCCGGCAGCGTCGCCGACATCGAGTCCGAGATCGTGCTCCCCGACGGGCGCGTGCAGCCGCTCTTCGTCTCGGCCGCCCAGAGCTACCTGCTGCCCTTCCGGGGCAACCCCGCCTCCAGCCAGTTCGACGACGTGCCCGTGATCGCCGGGGGGATCATGGCCCTCTGGCAGCGGTGCGTGCACCTGGGATGCCGGGTGCCGTGGTGCGTGTCGTCGCAGGGCTTCGAGTGCCCGTGCCACGGCTCGAAGTACAACAGCCACGGTGAGTACGAGGACGGCCCCGCCCCCCGCAACCTGGACCGGTTCGTCGTGGAGGTCAACGACGCCGACGAGCTGATCATCGACACCGGCACCGTCATCCAGACGTCGCGGGCCTCGGTCAAGAGCGTCAACTACCCCCAGGGACCCTCGTGCCTCTGATCCTGGCCGTCGCCGAAGCGGAGGCACCGTCCGGGGAGCCGATCGGCCTCGGGGCCGTCATGCTGTCGCTGGCGGTGCTGGCGCTCATCGCATGGCTCACCTACGTCATCGGCCAGACCCGGGTGCGTCGCCGCAAGCGCGAAGCCGCTCCCCAGAACCTCACCCAGTTCTCCTCCGACGACGAGCTGGAGTCGAAGCGGCTCAACGGCGTGCTCGCCTCGGCACTCATCGTGAGCGGCCTGCTGGCCATCGTCATGCCCGTCTACTACCTCTCGGAGTCGAACCGCCAGGCCTCGGCCGCGGAGACCTTCGACGAAATCGCCGTGGAGCGCGGCATCCACTGGTACGAGGAGTTCCAGTGCGGCGACTGCCACGGTCCCGACGGCGGGGGCGGGGCCGCCGCCTTCGTCGAGGCTCGCTCGGGGCTCAGCACCGCCTGGGCCGCCCCGTCCCTCAACGACGTGCTGTACCGCTACGACGAGGACGAGGTCCGCTACTGGCTCGTCTGGGGACGCCAGGGCAGCCCGATGCCGGCCTGGGGAACGGAGGGCGGCGGCCCGCTCAACACCCAGCAGCTCGACGAACTCATCGCCTATCTCGACTCCATCACGATCAGCCAGGCCGAGGCCCTCGCCCAGGTGGACGGGGCCGTCCAGCGCGAACTCTCCCGCATCGAGGGCGCCGACGACACGATCGTCCAGCGCATCGAGGAGCTCGACGCGGAGCTGGCCCAGCTCGCCCGGGCACCCGAGTACCTCGTCGCCGTGGAGGACTTCCCCGAGCGGCTCGGCGAGATCCTCGCCGGAGCGGGCACCTGCACCGTCGAGTCCGCCGAACTGCTGAGCCGTCCCTGCCCCGAGGAGGGCCGCGACAGCGACCGCGACGGCCTGAGCGACGCCGCCGAACTGGCCCTCAACGACCTCATCGTCGGTCTCGTCGAGGTGGCCCCGCCCTCGGAGGCCCGCGACGCACTCGGCAGCATCGACGAAGACGGCGAATTCGACGGCATCCAGTTCGACCCCGAATCGCAGTTCTCCAACTTCTCCGGCTCCACCGGCGTGCCCGACCTCGAGGAGGCCGACTTCGTGGTGACCGAGGTCGAAGCCATCGTCCGCGACGCGCGCCTCGCCGTCGATTCCCAGGACCGGCTCATCGACGGCGCCCTCCAGGGCAAGGCGTTCCTGCAGACGGCGCTGGCCGAGCGGGCCTACGCCTTCGACTTCGAACAGATCGCCGCGGACGGGTTCGACGGGAACCTGTCGGACGCCCGGCGAGCCGTCGGGCTCTACAACGCCTACTGCGCCCGGTGTCACACCGCCGGATACTCGGCCGGGGTGGCCTTCACGCAGGAGGCCGGCTCGGGGGCCTTCGGGCCGTCGCTGCAGGACGGGCGGTCGGTCGTCCAGTTCCCCGACGAGGCCGACCACCTCGACTTCATCATCACCGGCTCGGAGAACGGCCAGGGGTACGGCGTGAACGGCATCGGCCGCGGCTGGATGCCCGGCTTCGGAGCGACGCTCACCCAGGAGGACCTCATGCTGATCGTGCGACTCGAACGGGTGCTGCCGTGAGTGACATCCTCCGGCGCCTCCGCGACGACGAACGGGGACTGACCCGCCTCCAGTGGCTCGGCATCGTCCTGGCCGTGCTGACGGTGCTGTCACTCATCCCGCAGTTCCGTGCGGTCATCGACGTGCTCTACGAGGAGCTCGTCGGCAAGAACAACGTGGGCCCCGACGGCGAGCCCCAGCCGGGGGTGCTCGTCCGGGGCATCATCGTCGGCGTCGGCTCGTTCCTCGTGTTCGTGGGCTCGATCTTCCTCATCACCTACACGAACCTGGGACGCCGGCTGGCGTTCCTCGTCACCGGCGCCGGCTTCTTCGGGTTCATGTTCGTGATCGGGCTGCTGTACTCCCTCTACGCCCCCCGCGGCCTGCGGCCGGCGAACCTGGAGGGCCTCAACGCGTGGGAGCTCCGCATCCTGCCGGGCGCCCTCATGCTCGGGTCGCTCATCCTGTTCTTCATGTTCCTGACGGCGCTGCACCGCCTGGAGACCGAGCAGACGGAAGCGGCCTAGGACGGCGCGGTCCGGTCCCGCCGGATCATCGCCCGCCACGGCATCAGTCCGAACCGTTCGTAGAACCCGACGAGCTCCTCGTCGCACACGACGTCGATCGAGTAGTGGCCGTCGAGCTCCCGCAACATCCGGCGGACCAGCTCCGACCCGATCCCCCGGCCCCGGCGACGTTCCACCACCTCGAGGAGGGGGATGAAGGCGGCGATCGCCCCGTCGGAGATCGCCGTCACGAACCCCACGAGCTCCTCGCCCTCCCACGCCGTGACGACGTGCGAGGCACCCCGGAGCGCCGCGAGCCGGGTGTCGGCGGCCGGGGGGCTCGGCCACCCGGCGAAGAAGGGGGCCAGATCCACACCGGTGAGACCGGACGCCCCCGAGCGGTAGGCGACGGTCACCCGCCCCCCGCCCGGTGCAGGTAGTAGCTGAGAACCTGCAGCTCGTTGGAGAGGTCGACGCGGCGCACGTCGACGTCGTCGGGGACCTTGAGCACGGTCCGGGCGAAGTTGAGGATCGACCGCACGCCGGCGTCCGCCAGGGCGGTCGCCACCTCCTGGGCGGCTCGGGCGGGGACGGTGATCACGCCGATGTCCACGGACTCCTCGGCGATCACCTCGGCGAGGCGGTCGACGGGCAGGACCTCGAGGCCCGCCACCGGGGTGCCGATCACCTCGGGATCGGCGTCGAAGAGGGCGACCACGTCGAAGCCCTCCTCCCCGAAACCCCGGAACCCCGAGAGGGCCCGACCGAGGTTCCCGATTCCGACGATCACCACCGACCAGGTCCGGTTGAGGCCGAGCACCTGGCGGATCTGGAACCGGAGGTGGTCCACGGGGTAGCCCACGCCCCGGGTGCCGTACGAGCCGAGGTGCGACAGATCCTTCCGGAGCTTCGCCGGCGTCACTCCGGCCTCCGCCGCCATCTCGTCGGAGGAGATGTTCGTGACGTCGTCGGGCAGGCGCTCGAGCACCCCGAGATACAGGGGCAGGCGCTGGACGGTGGCGGTCGGGACCTCGGGCCTCACGAGCGCACAATCTACCGCCGCGTCCGGGCACCGGATCCGCGCGTCAGTCGGGAGGGCCGCTCCGCCCCAGGCGAGCCCGGATCGCCGCCACCGCCACCCCCAGCGACCCGATGCGGCCCTCGGCCAACTCGGCACCGCGCTCGCTGAGCAGGACCGGGATGCGGAACCCGTACCGCTCGGTCAGGGCCCGGTCGTCCTCGATGTCCTCGAGCACGACGGTGAGGCCGAGACGATCGGCCCACGGGCGCAGCCGCCCCAGGGCCTCGTGACAGAGCGTGCACCCGGGCCGCGTCAGGAGTCGGATCGAACGGGCCATGTCGTCAGGCCCCTCCCCCGGCTAGCGTCGGCGGCATGCGCCCCGCCACCGTCCTCGCGCTGCTCCTGCTCCTGGCCGTCATCGGCGTCGCGGGGGTCGTCTTCCTCATCCAGTTGCTCTCGGTCTCCTGAAGCCCACCGACAGGCCCACCGCCACCCCGAACTCCTCGTCGGCGCGGCCGCCGGGGACCGCCACCGCCATGAGACCGTGCGAGTCGACGTGCAGGATCGGCTCGTTGCCGTCGCCGTAGGTCGCCCGCCAGGGCAGGTCGTGGCGCATCGCTCCGAACCTGACCTCCACCCGGTCGCCCTCGCGCAGGCCCAGTCCTGCGAGGTCGTCGGGCGACACGTTCGTCTGCAGGTTGCCGAACGTGTCGATCCACCACACCTCCCCGCTCACCGCGTGCTCGTCGTGGTCGACGAGGGGGAGGAGCAGTGGCTGCAGGGACTCCGGAGCGACGTCGGGCCCGAGGTCGCCCAGTTCGGCCTCGCCCGAGGCCAGCACGGCGGCGGCCGGGGCGAACCGGTCGCGTCCCTCGAACGTGGCGCCGTCGGAGGGGAGCCTGAACTCCGGGGCGTCGAGCGACACCACCCGGGTCGCTCCGCCGACCATCGCCACCGCCGGCGCGAGCAGGCCGTTGTCGGGACCCACGACGTACCCCCTGGCGGTGGCCGCCGCGATCGCGCGACGCGCGGTCCCGACTCCCGGGTCGACGACGGCGAGCACCACGCCGTCGGGGAGGTACTGGACGGCCCGCAGCAGCGAGAGGGCGCCGGCCCGCACGTCCCCGCGCGGAACCGCGTGGGTGACGTCGACGACCCGCACCTCGGGGGCGATCCGGGCGATCACCCCGTGGACGACACCGACGAACTCGTCGTCGTGCCCGAAGTCGGAGAGGAACGAGACGTGGGGCATGGCGGCGGAGCATAGGCGGGCGGTGGCGCTGCCCGGACCGGCGTCGGACCGCCGGTACGATCGACGACGATGACCACCACCGACGACCCCCACGGCGCGCTCCTCGACGACCTGGTCCATCGCACCGGCGTCGTCATGCTCATCGGCGGTCCCGACACCGGGAAGACCTCACTGGCCCGCCGCCTGCTCCGTGCGGCTGCCGATGCCGGTCGGACCGCCGCCTACGTCGATGCCGACGTCGACCAGGTCACCACCGGTCCCCCGGCCTGCGTGGGCCTCCACTGGGTCCGCACTCCGGGCGACGCCGAGGACCTGTCACGGGCGGACGCCCTCCAGTTCGTCGGCTCGACCACGCCCGAGGGCGTCGTCCTGCAGCAGGTGGTGGCGACCGCCCGGCTGACGAACCTCGCCCGGGCCGAGGCGGACCTCGTCGTGATGGACACGACCGGGACGGTCTCGGGTGTGCTCGGCGAGACCCTCAAATACCACAAGATGGAACTGTGTCACCCCGAGACGGTGGTCGGCCTCCAGCGCGGCGCCGAACTGGAACCGCTCGTGGGCATGCTGCGACGGTTCTTCTCGGCCGACGTCGAGATCGCCGGGGTCGATCCCCAGGTCCGCCCCTCGTCCCCCGAGGATCGACGGGCCCAGCGGACGAAGGCCTTCGCAGCCGCCTTCGCCGAACCGCTGCAGCGGTGGCGGGTGCGCCCGACCGTCTTCGCCCCGACGCTGCCGGCCGGGCTGGACCTCGCCCGCCTCGACCACGAACTCGTGGGGATCATGGACGGTGAGGGCAACTGTCTCGGGCTCGGCGCCCTGTCCCACGACGACGACGGCGCCCTGCGGGTCATCACGAACGCGGGCGAGGGCATGCGGGGTCTCCGCCTCGGGTCACTCACCATCGACCTCGACACCTTCGAGGTGCGCCGCGTCCGACTCCGGGACGTGATGTTCGGCCTCGACTGACCGGACTCAGCCGGGGACCGACTCCTCCACCGCGTCGAGGGCCCGGGCGCGCACGAGCTCCTGGAAGTACACCCAGATCCCCACGAGCAGCGCCACGCCGAGGATCGGCGTGAAGATCCGCTTGATGACCGCCTCCACGGCGATGAGCCCCACCGCGAAGCCGGCGATCCCCACGTTGACCCCCCAGATGAGGATCCGATTCGCCGTCACCGTCCGGTCGGGGGGCAGGTTCACCGCCAGGGTCCCGAACAGGACGTTCGTCATGACCCCGATGAACATCACGTGGTCGAACGACAGGATCAGACCCATCTGCGCGTCGGTCACCGCGTCGAAGTCGATGGTCTCCGTGACGATCCACGACACGAGGATCGTGAGGAGCACGAGGTAGACCACGAGGAACACGAGCGCCATGCGGGGGAAGACCCCGGCGCCGACGCCGCGCCACCCCGAGGGGGCGAGCTGCTCGCGCGACCGCCACAGGAGCATGACCCCGGCCACGATCATGAGCAGGTTCGCCGGTCCGGCGAGCTCCTGGTCCAGGCCCGTGACGAAGGCGATGTTGATGACGAGGCCGGCGACGAACAGCAGCCACATCTGGGCGGCACCCGCCCGGCTCCACCGCTCGTGGAGCATCCACTCGATGACGGCGAAGGCGGCCAGGAGCAGGAACCCGATGACCATCGCCGGCGGATGGGCCTCCGCGACGGCGGCGGCCGTGTCGTCCGAGAGCAGGGGCACCTCGCCGTTGGCGATGTAGAGGCCGAGGATCACGCCGAAGGCCGCGCCCACGATCAGCGATATCCAGGCGAGCACGAAACCGAGCCGACCGGCGCTCGCCTGGGCGTGGGCCCGGTGGGCGCCGAGGAGCCAGACGAGGTACCAGATCACGACGACGAACAGCAGGGTGCCCACGATCGGCCGCTGGATCCGATCGTCGAAGACGGCATCGCCGAGGAAGAACGCGCCCACGTAGAGCGTGATCGCGCCGACCACCGACCAGGCGAGGCGATAGGCCGTGGCCACCTCCGACGTCCCGACCTCCCGGTCGCGCGAGAACATGAGGAAACCGATCCCCGAGACGCCCATCGTGATCCAGCCGAGCGTTCCGGCGTGGACGTGGCCGATGAGCGAGTCGTGGTCCGGCTCCCATACGTCGATGCCGTTGAGGATGCCGACGACGATGGTCGCCACGAACAAGAGGAGCGCGGCGACGAACGTGATCCGTGCCGGTCCCGCCAGGGCCGACCGTGGGGCGAACGCGTGCATGAAGGTTCCCCTCCCCCGTGAGCGTGGCCCCGACCCTACCGCCGTGTCCACCGTCTCGCACGGACCGGGCGGCGCACATCCGGGCGCCCGGCCGACGGGGGAACCTCAGACGCGAGGGGTCATCACGGCGAGACCGGCCGACGCCGAGGGGACCGTGAGGATCCGACGACCGGGCTGGATGGCGTCCCGGGGGCCGGTCACCCGGTGGCCGGCGAGGTGCCATCGATCCGCCACGTCCTCGAGGGGCTCGTCGACGGTCAGGGAGACGCCGTAGAGGAGCGGGCGGTCGACGCTCCCCTCCTCGACCACTTCCAGGAGGGTGCCGACGACCCAGAACGCAGTCGGTCGGTCACGGACGACCGCCCGGCGGCGGGGGGCGCCGGCGACGGCCGTGATCGCCTCGGCGGCGGCGCCCAGGTCGGGGACGAGGAGGACGACGTGATCGA
>JAWVYO010000052.1:0-16352 GCA_033722675.1 Acidimicrobiia bacterium
GAGGGCTCGACATCGGTGCCGTCCGGGGCCGCCGGCCGCGCGCGGAGGACCGTTCTAGCGTCCGATCCCGGGACGGACCGCATCGCGCTCGGGGTGGTGACCGACAACCACGACAGCTGGGCGAAGGTGTGGTCGGGCTCGGCGTGGGGGGACGCCCAGGTGCTCAGTACGACGACGGGCACGTCGACGGGCCTTGCCGTCGCCGTGGCATTCGAGGCCGTGAGCGGTGACCTCGTGGCTGCCTACGCCGACGACGACAACCGGGTGCGTTATCGGACGTGGACCTCGGCCGGTGGCTGGACGGCCGAGGCGGATGTCTCCGACTTCGGGGCCAAGGCCCGTTCGGTCGTGCTGTTTCCCGACGACGACACGGACGAGATGATGGTCGGCGCTGTGGACGTCAACAGCGGACTCAACATGTCACGGTGGGACGGTTCGACGTGGTGGACGGATGAGATCCTGCTCGAGAAAGACACCGCCGAAAGCGAGAATCAGCCCTTCATCTTCCTCTGGGATGTCGTGGGTCTGGCGCCCCAACCGGCGTCGTCGGCGATCCCGCTCCCCGTCGTCGGTCACACCGCAGCGGCCTGGTCGGACGCCACCGACCTCGGACTCGCCGACGAGTTCTCCTGCGCGACCACCACGTCGGGGAAGGCGTACTGCTGGGGTCGCAACGAACACGGCGAACTGGGCGACGGCACGATGACGCAGCGCACCGTCCCGACCCGCGTGGTGGGGTCCGGGGGCAGCGCCACCCTCGACGACGTGAGCGTCGTCGGCGGCGGGTGGAACACGCACACCTGCGCCTCGGTCGCCGACCGGGAAGAGCTGTGGTGCTGGGGTCGCAACAACAAGGGTCAGCTGGGCGACGGGACCACGACCGATTCGTCGAGTCCGGTCTTCAGCCGGGGATCGACCTAGTCGGAGACGGGCTCCCCGAGGGGCGGCACCCGTCCGTCGAAGTACGTGGAGAGGACGATCACCGTCCGGGTGCGCCCGGGAACGAGGTGGCGGAGGTCCTCGAGGATCTCTCCGAGGTGGCTGGAGGAGTGCGCCCGGATCACCGCCAGGAGGTCGAACTCCCCGGTGACCGCGAAGCAGTTCTGGACGTAGGGGTTCTCGGCGAGCTGGTCGGCCTGGTCCCGGAGCGGCGCGTCCTCCGCCACCTCGATGCTGACGAGGGCGACCACGGGGAGACCCACGGCCTCCCAGTCGACGAGCAGGCGACTGCCGACGATGACGCCACGTTCCTCCATCCGTCGCACCCGCTGGTGCACCGTCGTCGAGCCGACCCCGAGTTCTTCGGCCACCCGCGAGAGCGGTCGGCGGGCGTCGTCGGCGAGAGCGACGAGGATCTTGCGGTCGAGTTCGTCCATCGATTGGAGATTCTACCGCGAATCGATTTAGTTACGGGAATATCTTTGCTACAGTTCCGCTTGTAAGGGACGAAATCCCACGGAATACTCCCAAGGAGTTGAGCGACACATGTTCCACCCGGACATCGCCATCACCGCCGTCCGGGCGACGCGTCGGGCCAGCCTGGCCCGATTCCCCCGCCGGCGCTGAACCCGCACACACCCCAACCCATGACGCCCCCGGTTCCCTCCCTCCGGGGGCGTCGTGCGTTCCGGGACAGGTATGCTTGCAGAACGCAAGCATGGAGTCCGCAGCCGGTGGCCAACATCCTCATCCGTGACGTGGACGACACGATTCACTCCGAGCTCAAGCGTCGGGCGGAGCGCCAGGGCATCAGCCTGCAGGCCTATGTGACCCGGCTCCTCGGCGAACACGTGGAACGGCTGCCGATGGACGAGTGGCTGGCCGAGGTCGACCGGCTTCGCGAGCATCCGGGAATCGACGGCGCCGAATGGGTGCGCGCAGCGCGCGAGGAGCTGCCCTGAGCCAGGTCGTCGTCGACGCGTCCGCGGTGGTCGACCTCCTGAGCGGGTCCTGGCGCGCCGGTCCGGTCGCTCGACTCCTGCGGGGCTCCGTCCCGTCGACGGTCGCGCACATGGACGCCGAGGCTTTCAGAGCGTTCGCCCGGATGGCGAGGGCCGGGGTCATCTCCGCCGACGATGTTGACTGGGCCCTGACGACGCTCGGCCGCGCACCCTGGCCCAGGCTGCCCATCACCGGGCGACTCACTCGCCGGGCGTGGGAGCTGCGGGATGCGATCGCCGCCCGGGACGCCCTCTACGTGGCTGCCGCCGAGGTACTCGACGCCCGGCTGCTGACGACGGACGATCGGCTGGCTCGGACGATCGGCGATCGCGCCGTGTCGCTCGGCGCCTGACCGGCGTCCACCCCCGACCGGTACCCTGCGGCCATGGCGTACCGGCGTGAGGACATCGAGCGGGTCCGGGATGCCATCGACCTCGTGGACCTCGTCGCCGAGGTGACGAAGGTGAAGCGGTCGGGTCGGTCCGTGATGGCGGTCTGCCCCTTCCATCAGGAGAAGACCCCGTCGATGTCGGTCGCCCCCGACCGGGGCCTCTACCACTGCTTCGGCTGCGGCAAGAGCGGCGACATCTTCCGCTTCGTCCAGGAGACCCAGACCCTCGACTTCACCGACGCGCTCGAACTCCTGGCCCGCCGCGCCGGGGTGACGCTCCAGCGGGACCCGGAGGCTGCCAAGCGCCGGAGCAGGCGCGAGTCGCTCGTGCAGGCCACCACGGCTGCCGTCGAGTGGTACACGGAGCGGCTCCGCAAGGCCTCCGACGCCGCCAGAGCCCGGTCCTACCTCCGCAACCGCGGCTACGACGGCGACACCGTCGAGACGTTCTCACTCGGCTACTCGCCCGACGACGGCGACGCCCTCGTCCGGGCCCTCAGGGCGCAGTCGGTCCCCGATGACGTCCTCGTCACCGCCGGCCTGGCGGCCCGGGCGCGTTCGGGCCGCCTCTACGACCGCTTTCGCGGCCGAGTCATGTTCCCGATCTTCGACGTGCGCGGTGATGCCGTCGGCTTCGGCGCCCGGTTGCTGGAGGGGGACGGGCCCAAGTATCTGAACAGCCCCGAGACCCCCCTGTATCAGAAGAGCCGTCTCCTGTACGGCCTCAACTGGGCGAAGTCGTCGATGGTGCGCGAGGGGGTGGCGATCGTCGTGGAGGGTTACACCGACGTGATCGCCCTGCACCAGGCGGGCCTCGACACCGCCGTGGCCACCTGCGGCACGGCGCTGGTCGACCAGCACGTCGACATCCTCCGGCGGTTCACCGAGAAGGTGGTGCTCATGTTCGACGCCGACGAGGCGGGGGCCGGCGCTGCGGTGCGAGGCTTCGAGAAGTCGGTGCCGGGCGACCTCGACCTGCGGGTCGCCGCGTTGCCGCCGGGCCGCGACCCCGCCGATCTCGTCGCCGACGGCGACGTCGACGTGCTGCGCAAGGCCGTCGCCGACTCCGAGGCGCTCCTGTCCTTCCGGATCGACCGGGAGCTGGAACGGTTCGATCTCGCCGAGCCCGAGGCGCGGGGACGGGCCGTGCGGGCGGTGGCCGACCTCGTCGCCCTCCACCCCGACCCCGTGGCCCGCCACGAATACGCCGTCGTCGTGGCCCGCCGCACCGGAGTCGACCCCGCGGTGGTCACGCCGGCGATCGAGCAGGCCCGGCGCGGCAGCGACGCGCCGCCGCCCCGGGAACGGCCGCCCGACCGTGGCGGCAGCTCGGCCCGTCCGGCGCGGCGTCGTACCGGACTCGAGAAGGCGGAACGGGAGTTGCTCCGGCTGCTGCTCGCCAACGTCCCGGGCCTCGACGGTGCCGGTCCCGAGCTGTTCTCGGTGCCCGAGCATCGCGAGGCCTACGAGCTGCTGGCGCCTGCCGTCGAAGGGCTTCCTGCAGGGGCGCCCCCGGATCTCGGGGCCCTCCTGGGCGACGACGACTCCGACGCCGCCGAGCTGCTGAAGCGCCTCGCCTTCGAGCAGGCCCCCCTCCCCGACGACGGCACCGAGGTGCTGAGCCGCCTCGCCGCCGGGGTGCTCGATGCGCGGATCGCCGACGTGCGCCGCGAGGCGGCCGAGGCGGAGGCGGCGGGCCGGCCCGAAGAGGCTTCTGCGGCACTCGAACGGTTGATAGCGTTGGAGCGGGAACGTCGAAACGTCTGGAGCCCCGAGTGACCGAGACCGTCGCCGCCGTCCTCGACGAGCTGCGCAAGCGGGCGAAACAGCGTGGCTTCCTCATGATGATGGAGGTCCAGCAGGAGCTGGAGGACGCCGAGGCCGCCTCGACCGCCTTCGACCAGGTGCTCGACGTGCTCCGGAAGGAGGAGGTGGAGGTCCGCGAGGACCATCCCGAGGCGATCTTCGACGTCCACGCCGCCACGCCCGAGATCGAGGTCTCCGATCCCGTCCGCATGTACCTGCAGGAGATCGGCAGGGTGCCCCTGCTCGACGCCCAGCAGGAGGTGGAGCTCTCCATGCAGATGGAGACGGGCATCCGCGCCAAGACGAAACTGGACGCTGCCGACGAGCTGACCCTCCCCGAGAAGGTCATCCTCGAGCGTCAGATCCGCCTCGGCGACCGGGCCCAGCAGCGGCTCGTCGAGGCGAACCTGCGCCTCGTCGTGTCCATCGCCAAGAAGTACATCGGACGGGGCATGCCGATGCTCGACCTCGTCCAGGAGGGCAACCTCGGCCTCATGCGGGCCGTCGAGAAGTTCGACTATCGCAAGGGCTTCAAGTTCTCGACGTACGCCTCCTGGTGGATCCGCCAGGCCGTCACCCGGGCCCTCGCCGACCAGGGGAGGACGATCCGGGTGCCGGTCCACATGGTCGAGACGATCAACAAGCTGGCTGCCGTGCAGCGGAACCTCAGCCAGGACCTCGGACGGGAACCGACGATCGACGAGATCGCCACGGACCTCGAGCTCGATCCGGAGAAGATCACCGAACTGCGTCGCATCGCCCAGGACCCCCTGTCGCTCGAGACGCCCCTCGGCGAGGAGGAGGACTCCACCCTCGGCGATTTCGTTCCCGACCACGAGGCGGAGGCGCCGGTGACGGCCGCCTCCTTCAAGCTGCTCCAGGAGTACCTCGCCGTCGTGCTGGAGGAGTTGAACGATCGCGAGCGTCAGGTGCTCATCATGCGGTTCGGCCTCGAGAACGGGAAGATCAGCACCCTCGAAGAGGTCGGCAAGCACTTCAGCGTGACGCGCGAGCGCATCCGCCAGTTGGAGACGAAGGCCCTGGCGAAACTGCGCCAGCCCTCACGGGCGCGTCGCCTCGAGGGGTATCTCGGCGACGGCTGAGTTCAGGCTGCTGCGTCGCCGTCGTCGCCGCGGAGGCGGTCGGAGGCGTCGTGGATCTTTTCGCCCACGGTGCCCCGCACCCGCTCGGTGGCCAGGTCGACGTACGCCTTGCCCTTGCTGGTCACGTTCTGGACGCGCTCGTCGCCCAGGAAGCCTCGAAAGGCTGCGGCGATCTGTTCGTACCGCTCCCGTCCGGCTCGTGCCCCCAGCACGTACCCGACGGCGGCGCCTGCGATGAATCCGGTCTTGAATGCCATGGCTCCATTGTGACAGCCAATCGGGGCCTATGAATCGGGCGGCCCGGTCGAGCGGGGGAGGGTCGTGTCGGATCGGCCCCGTGATACCCTCGCGGCCGCCCCTTCCGGGGTAGCTCAATCGGCAGAGCGGCGGACTGTTAATCCGTAGGTTGTGGGTTCGAGTCCCACCCCCGGAGCCCCTCCAACACACGTCGATGTGCATCCGCGTTCTGCCTCCTCGGTGCTCCTGCACCGGGGGCGCGGGCTCGGAGGGCGAAGGTTCGAGTCCCACCCCCGGAGCCCGTATCGAACCCGGCCCGCGGGGCGGGCGCGCCCCGATCTATGCTCATCCGACCAGGCCGGATCGAGGAGGGGACCGTGTTCAAGAACTGGAGCATCGCGCTGCGGTGGATGCACTTCATCGCAGGACTGTTCATCAGCGGGTATTTCTTCCTGCTGCCCGCCGACGGGTACTCCGATACCGTCAACAACATCTACAAGTTCGGTGTCATCGGCTTCGTGTTCTGGACCGGCGTCATCCGGTGGCAGCTGCCGAGGATTCGCAAGTGGCAGCGGTCGCGCAAGGCCGAGACGGCCTGACCGCTTGACGGACACCGCGGCGATCTGGTAGGAAAAGGCTCCGTCGAGCTCGAGGGGGAGCACGCATGAGGACTCGATTGGCCCTCGCCACGATCGTCGCCGTGGTGATGACGCTGTTGCCGGCTGCGGCCGTGGCTGCGCCACCGGGATGCAAGGTCGACTGCCCGGGCGGGCAGCGGCCGACGATCTTTCGGACGGTGATGCCGGGGGACAACATTCTCATCGACATCACCGGCGCCGGGCTGCTCGCGAAGTGGGTGCGCGTGATGCCGGGGGACAATATCCTCATCGACATCACCGGCGCCGGGTTCCGGGGCGTCCACGTCTCAAAGGTGATGCCGGGCGACAACGCCGACTGACGGTCCGGGCGGGCTCGGCTCGGTATCGGTCGCGGCGATTCGGGGTATCGCGTCGACACCCCATCAGGAGCACCCATGGAAGAAGAGCACATGTCCGAGACCACCGAGCGGCTGCGTGAGGCCGAGGCCGCGTTGCGCACCGCCGCCGACATGTCCGAGAAGGTGGACGAGGTCCGCAGCAGCACCATGGCCAAGGCGCTCATCGTCGGGCTGATCGGAGCGATCGTCGCCGCCATCGTGATCGCCGTGTCCGGCGACTGAACGAACCCGACCGCACAGAAAAAAAGAGGAGCCGCTCGGCGTGTGTCCGGCGGCTCCTCTTCATGGTTGAACCCGAGGGACTCATTCCCTTCGCCGGGATGATCCGGATCAGGTACGAGGGATTCGGAGGCGAGGCCTCCGTCTCAGTCGGCCGTTTCCGACGCTCCCTGAGCCTCTCGGGTTCTCTCGACTCTTACCCGCGCTGGCGGTCGTTCAAACGTCGGGTCCGGCGGCGTCGGACGCGGTCGAAGAGGGCACGGAGCAGGCGATGGCGGCGGAACCGGTACGTGGTGTCGAAGTGCTCGACGACGGCGATCCCGGGCCGGGGGAGCGTCGAGTGGTCCATCTCAGTCCTCCGGCGCCTCGGTGCGCTCGGGGACCATGCCCCAGACGTCCGACAGGGTGGCCTCGATCTCCTCGAGGTCGGCCCCGGTCTTCTCCTGGATGTGCCGGGCGGCCTGGTCACGGTCGCTGGGGAGGTTGTCGAGGTCCTGGCTGGTCAACGACGGCCAGGCCTGCTGCAGGTTCGTGCGGACGTCCGCGAGGGCGTCCCGTGGTTCCTGGGCTGGCATGCGAGTACCTCGGGGTGGCGGTCGACCCCTCCGTACCCGGCTCGGTGGCCGGTCCATACATCACGGCCGGACCGATAGGGCCGGCGGCGTGCTCCCCGAGCACCTCGGCTCCCGATCGACCGTCCATCCGACGGCCCGGGCCGGGTCGACGGCGACGGTCGCCGGTGACGTGGACGTCGGCCGCTCGCACGCATCCCGTGCGGGCCCGTCGTCACCCCCTCAACGATCGAACTCACCGACCACTCCACCGACTTCCTCGACAGCCAGCGGGAGGACCAGGAGGCGGAGGGCCGATCAGGCGTCGGTGAGCTCCCGGCCGACGCCGACGAGGTCGGTCAGCGGTCCGATCAGGTCGTCGGGGGTCTCGGGGGCGCCGGGGGTCTCGGCGGCGAACATGCCGTCGGAGGCCTCGAACCGGGGAACGGAGCCGCCCCGCAGCAGCGCGGCGTGCCGCTCCATGGTGAGCCACTCGGCGAGCTGCCCACGGAAGTCGGCGCGCACGCCGGCCACGGGGTCCTCCTCGGGTATGGGGATCCACCCGCGGAGCCGGTGATGCCACACCCATCGCTCGGCCCGGAAGCCGCGGGGGAGCGTGGCGGCTCGATCGGGGTGGGCGACCACGAGGAAGCGGTTCCGGTACGGCGCCCGCAGCAGCCCGCCCGACCGTCCGGTGACCGACACGGCGAACTCGTCGAGCTGTCCCCCGATGAGCATCGGGCCCAGGGCGGAGGGGCGATGGGCGTCGAGGGCGAGGAGCTCGGCGGTGCGGTGGTAGACGGTCGCGACGGTGTCGTGGAGGCCCACGTCAGCCGTCGAGCAGGCCCACGGACGCAGCGGGCTGGTCGCTCGTGACGACGCCGCCCGCCACCTCGACGGTGAGGGCGAACCCGGCGACCGGGACTCCGGGGTCGACCTGGAAGGGGGCGATGCCCGGCCGGGGACCGAGGACCCCGGCGGAGATGACCCGGTCGTCGACGATCGCCCACAGTTGGTACGTCGAGGCGTCGTCGAGGGCGGGCAGGTCGCCCGGCACCACGTAGCCGATTCCGTCGCTGCCGAGGACGACCTCGGCGGTGACGTCGCCGGTCATGGGCACGACGACGGTCCCCGACGCCTCACGGGTCTGCTCGACGGCGACGGCCAGCGGTGGCTCGGCGGTATCACGGGCCTGGAGGAACAGCGCGACGCCGAGGACCGCCGACAGTGAGACGGCGGCGACCGCCACGGCGGCGAGGATCCGGGTCCGGCGGGGGCGGAGTTCGACCACCGGGGCCGGCCGGGTGTCGGCGGCGATGCGGTCCCAGAGTGCCGGCGTGGCGTCGCCGGCGACGCCGCTCCCGAGCGACGCGGCGACCTCGAGGTAGGCGTCGAAGGACGCCGCCGCCCCGGTATCGGCGGCGAGCAGGCGCTCGACCTCGGCAGCCTCCTGGGGCTCGAGGGCCCCGAGGGCGTAGAGGGCGACGAGTTCTTCGGTGTTCGTCGCGTCGCTCACGGCGACAGTCCTTCCTGCATGAGCGGTCCGCGCAGGCGCTGGAGGCCCGTTCGGATGCGGCTCTTCACCGTACCCTCGGCCTCCGCGAGCTGCCTGGCCACTTCGCGGTACGACAGACCGCCGTAGTAGGCCAGCTGGATCGCTTCACGTTCGCGTTCTGGGATGTTTTCGAGAGCGGCCCGGACCCGTTCGGACCGAACCGCGTCCCACACCTCCGATTCGGGGCCGTCGCCCGCTCCGGATGACAGGATCGCCTCGCGATCCTCGCGCGATTTTCGGGCGCTCTCGGAGCGGATGAGGTCGATGGCCCGTCCGTGGGTGTCGCGCAGGAGGAAGGTTCGAAGGCTCCCGCGATCCGCGTCGTAGCGTCCGGGTCGCCGCCACAGACGGGTGAAGACCTCCTGGACCACGTCGTCGGCGAGTGTTCGGTTGCGGGTGAGGCCGGTGGCCAGACCGACGAGCGCCGACGCGTGCTGCTCGTAGGCCTCGGCGAGGGCGCCGTGGTCGCCGGCCTCGATCCGGTCGACGAGCGCGCCGTCCTCTGGGTGGGCAGGGGTCATGAGGGACGTTGTTACCACGCGCGACGCCGCTGGGCGAGATCGGCGGCCGGCGTCAGGCGGTTCGTCCCGCCAGTTTCGCGGCGCGATCGGCAGCGACGAGGGTGATCCGGCGGTAGCCGGTCTCGACGGCCCCGGCGTCCCGCAGTTCTCCGAGCGCCTCGTTGACGGACTGGCGGGTGGTCCCGAGGAGGGTGGCGATCGTCTCCTGCGACAGCCGGATCTCGCCCCGGTCGTCGGCCTCGTCGAGCAGGAGGTCCGCGACCTGCTGCAGGACCGTACGGTGCATGAGCCGCAGCACGCGTCGCTGGGTCCGCTCGAGCTGGTCGAGCCCGGCGACGAGCCAGCGGAGGGCGATGATGGGGCGTTCGACGAGGAGCGGCAGCAGCTGGGAACGGTCGAGCTCGAGGGCCGTCACGCGATTGGCGGCCCTCGCCGAGGAGAGGTAGGGCCCGCCGCGGAACATGGCGATGTCACCGAGCACCGCGCCTTCGTCCACGCGGACGATCATCCGGCCCTCCGCATGGTCGCCTCGGTAGAGCTCCACCTCGCCACTGTGCACCACGTAGGCCGATCTCGCCTCCTCGCCCTGCCGGAAGAGGTGGGTGCCGGGATACTTCCGGACGTACCGACCGATGGCGGCGATGGCCTCGAGGTCGTCGGGACTCAAGAGCAGGTAGTCGGTCCGGCCGAA
The DNA here is from genome assembly GCA_033722675.1 of Acidimicrobiia bacterium. GTDB lineage: Bacteria > Actinomycetota > Acidimicrobiia > Spongiisociales > UBA11373 > DATHYU01. Next base: position 10,013 of record JAWVYO010000052.1, read on the forward strand.
GCTGCGACCGAGCCAGGCGAAGTGCTGGGCGTCGGAGCGTTCCACGACCCTGCCAACCGTCGTGCTGCCGTCGATTGTTCCCCGACACTGTCGAGTGCACGACGGTTCGGGCTCGCCGGACGTCGGCGAGGCGTTGAAGGGATCATGCACGCCACCACGGTCACCCGGGTCCTCCCTCGCGCCTCGCCGGCCCCGTGGTGAAGCGAGCCGTGGCCGTGGTCGCGGTCTTCGCCGTCCTCGTGCTCGTGGTCGTCGTGGCGTCGTCGGGCTCGGGCGGTGGTCGGGCCCTGCGCAGCCCCGCGCCGGTCGATCCCGAGGAGGTGTTCGATCCGGTCGAGGCCGGGGAACGCCTCCCCGCCCGCTTCCGCCAGCTGGTTCCCCGAGATCACATCCTCCCCGTCTACGACCCGGTCTTCGTGCCGGCGGGCGAGAGTCCGTGGGGCGACGAGGACCTGGTGATCGGCGTGGCGATCGACGGCGATGCGCGCGCCTATCCGGTGGGGTTCCTCGATCGCCGCGAGATGGTCGTCGACACCGTCGGTGGCGTGCCCGTGCTCGTCTCGTGGTGCCCCCTGTGCGGCACGGCGATGGTGCACGACCGCACGGTGGGCGAGCGCGTGCTGGTGTTCGGCAACCAGGGGGCGCTCTTCGGCAACGCCATGACCTGGTGGGACCACGACACCGGCAGCGTGTGGAGCCAACCGCTGGGCGAGGCGATCCTCGGGCCACGTTCGGGCCAGACCGTCGAGCTGATCCCATCGGTGACCACGTCCTGGGGGGCCTGGCGGTCGGCGCACCCCACCACGTTGGCGCTCGATGCCCCCGCCGGCAGCGCCAGCGCCGAGCTCGACGACCTCGTCATCGTCGTCGACCTGGGCCGCTCCGCAGTCGCCTATCCCGTCGCAGCGCTGCGGTCGGTGGGCGTGGCGAACGACATCGTCGCCTCCCGGCCCGTCGCCGTCGTCCTCGACCCGGCGGGGAGTGACCGGTGGTCGGTGTTCTCCCGTGAGGTCGACGGCGGCGAGGTCGTGCTGGCCGTCGACGGGGGACGACTCGTGGACACGAGAACGCGATCCGTCTTCGACGCCGTCACCGGCGTGGGTCTGGAGGGTCCGCTGCAGGGCGCGGTGCTGGATCGGCTGCCCGCCAGCACGTCCTTCCCCGCCGACGTCCCGACCTTCTGGCCGGGCGCCCGGACCTGGCCGCCGTCGATCGTCATCGACTGACACGCGAAGCGGGGGCCTGCAGGCCCCCGCTCACAGGTCGATGGTCGGGTCGTTTCAGGCGGCCTCGTCGAGGTGGGCCGCGTGCTCACGGAGGCGGGCCAGAGCATCGTTGATGAGCTGGCGCACCCGCTCCGACGTCACACCCTGGTCGGCGGCGATCTCCGACAGCGGCTTCGTGCGGCCGTCGGTGAGGCCGAAGCGCTCCGTGAGGATCTTCGCCTGACGCTCGGGCAGGATGTCGAGGGCGCCGCGGATCACCCGACGGACCTCCTCGTCGGCGGCGGCGTCGAGCGGGTCGATCGCCTCCTCGTCGAGGATGAAGTCGCCGAGGACGGCCCCGTCTTCCCCGATGGGCGTCTCGAGGGCGACCGAGTCGGCCACCTCGAGGGCGTCGAGGACCTGGTCGAGGGCGATGCCGGTCTCGGCGGCGATCTCTTCGGGCTCGGGCCGCCGACCCAGCTCCGCCTCGAGACTCGCTGCGGTGCCCCGCACCGTCAGGAGCGTCTCGTGCAGATGCACGGGGATCCGGACGGTGCGCGACTTCTGGGCGATGGCCCGGGTGATCGCCTGGCGGATCCACCAGGTGGCGTAGGTGGAGAACTTGAAGCCCTTGCGCCAGTCGAACTTCTCGACGGCGCGGATGAGGCCCAGGTTCCCCTCCTGGATCAGGTCGAGCATGTCGAGCCCGGACTTCTGGTACCGCCGGGCGTTGGACACGACGAGTCGGAGGTTCGCTTCGATGAAGCGATCCTTGGCACGGTCCCCGGCCCGTCCGGCGCGCTCCAGCTTGACCTTCTCGGCCCGCGAGAGCTTCTCGTCGGAATCCAGGCGGGCGCGCGCTTCGATGCCGGCTTCGATCGCCTGGGCGAGGGCCACCTCGTCGTCGGCGGTCAGCAGATCGTGCTGGCCGATCTCGTTGAGGTACTGCCCGAGCATGTCGGCGGTCAGCCGGCCCCGCTCGTCGACGGCGGCGGCGGTCTGGCGCGTTCGCTTCATCGTCAGTTCGGTGCTCCTTGATCGTTCGTCACTCAGGGGAACGCCTGTTCGGGCGTCATTGTTCCCCCGGGTCTCGAGGAAGAGACCATAACTCCTATATGGGTAGTGATATTCCCCTTTGCGCCGTTGTGCAAACCCAAAACTTCGTTTCGGGCTCGATCATCCCCGTCCTCCCGCCAGGAGAGCGGCCTCGTCGGACCGTCGCAGCCGCACCATCGCGGCGATGCCGACGGCCGGACCGAGGGCCAGCACGGGGAACGCCCAGCGCCATCCAAATGTATCGGCGAGAACCGGAATTCCTTGAATCGTGATGAGCGTGAGCAGGAATCCCAGCGCCGTCTGCAGCGTGAGAGCGGTGCCCCGCTCCTCGTCGCCGGCGGTCTCGGTGACCATGGCGGAGAACTGCGCCGAGTCCGCCACCACGGTGAATCCCCAGACGAGGAACACGGCGACGACGACCGCCGAGGGCGCGCCGAACACGAGCGGCGACAGGAGCGCGATGGTGCCCGAGAGCGCCATCGAGCCGCCCGCTGCGATGGTGCGGCCCGACCGGTCGGCGACGACCCCCGCCAGCCACGCGCCGACGCCGCCGACGGCGATGACGGCGAAGGTGGCGGCCGGCACCCAGCCGTCCCCGGCGTCTCGCGCCTCGGCGGAGGCGGCGAGGAAGGCGGCGGTCCACGCCCACATGGCGTAGAGCTCCCACATGTGGCCGAGGTAGCCGTAGGTGGACAGGCGGACGCCGCGGTTGCGCACGATCGAGGTGATGTGGGCGAAGGAGAACCGGGACGGCGGGGGATCGAAGGGGCCGTCGTCGACCACGAAGGCCATGACGGCGACACCCGTCAGCGCCGCAACGGATGCGCCGAGGACGACACCCTGCCATTCCAGCCCGACACCGCGGATGAGGTGCGGGCCGGCGCTGCCGATCGTCAGGGCGCCCACCAGCACCCCGAGGGCCATGCCGCGCGATCGGCGGAACCAGCCGGCCATCACCTTGAGACCGCTCGGGTAGACCCCCGCGAGGGCGGCGCCGGTGACGAACCGGAGCACCAGCGCGACGCCGAAGTCGCCGCGGTCGAGGATCGTGATGGCACTGTTCGCAGCGATCCCGACGAGGCCGGCCACCACGAAGATGTGACGGCTCGGGAAGCGGTCGGGGAGCCCCCCGATCGCCAGGCCGAGGGCGCCGGTGACGAACCCGATCTGCACGGCCAGGGTGAGGGCGCTCGTCCCGGTCGAGTCGAGCCCCCACAGGTCGCCGAGTTGCGGGGCGACCGCCGTGGCCGAGAACCACAGCGTCAGGACCAGGAGCTCGGCGGCCGCGATGGCCACCCGCGCCCCGAGGGCGCCGGGCGGGCGGGCATCGTCGGGCGTCGGATCCGTCGCAGCCGGCGCGACGTCGCGCCGAACGTCAGCCACGGGTCTCCGCTGGGATCGGTGCTTCCTCGTCCCCATCGTCGGCATCCTCGCGGCGGAAGGCGACCACCGCGGCGGTCCCGATGAGGAGGGCGAGGCCCAGCCCCCACCAGAGGGCGTTGCCGCCGACGAGATCGAACGCCCGCTGGGAGAGGGACTCGACGAAGCGGAAGGCCCCCGAGTCGCCGAGGGCGTCGGCTCCGGAGCGGAGGTTGGTCGTCCAGAACCACACGATGTAGACGCCGGCGACGACGAGGACGCCCCCGGAGATCCGGTTGACCAGCCGCACGGACCGTCGCAGACGGGCGACGAGGGCGCGGCGCCCGAGGCCGATGGCGATGGTGACGCCCAGGAGCAGCATCGACATCCCCACCCCGTACACCACGAAGGTGAGCACGCCGCTCACCAGGTTCGTGCGCTGCGTCTGCAGGGCGACGACGGAGAGGAACACGGGGAGCGTGCACGAGAGCGAGGCGATGGCATAGGAGACTCCGAAGCCGAAGATCGGGCGGAGCCCCTGGCCCTTCGAGGCGCGCTTCGCCTTCGGCAGCGCGACCGTCGGTTCGTAGCCGCGCAGCATCGCCACGCCGAGGATCGTGATGGCGCCGCCGATGGCGAGCGCCAGCCACGGGACGATGTCGGTGACCGCCCGGAAGCCCGCCGTGATGAGGAGACCCACGAAGCCGAACACAGCGACGAAGGCAGTCGAGATCGTGCCGCCGACGACGAGGGACCGCCGCAGCGTTTCGGCCCGGGATTCGGACACGTCGTCGCCGGAGATCCCGACGAAGTACGACAGATAGGCGGGCAGCATCGCGAACCCGCAGGGATTGAGCGTGGCCACCAGCCCGGCGACGAACGCGAGGGCGATGGGGGCGTCGATCATGCGCTGAGGAGGTGTTCGTCGATCAGGTCGACCAGCTGGTCCTCGGTGAGCGGACCGTTGTGTTCGTGGACGATCTCGCCGTGCCCGGAGATGAACACGGTGTAGGGCATCGCGAACCCTCCGAACTCGGAGTAGAAGACCCCGTTCGGATCCTCGGCGAGATCGAAGAGGACGCCGGTCTCCTCGGCGAGCCGCTCGGCCTCGGCGCGACGATCCTGGAGGTTGAGGCCCAGGAAGGCCACCTCGTCACCCAGCCGCTGCTGTGCGGGCCGGAAGGCGGCCGACATCTCGGCCACGCAGGACGGGCACCACGACGCCCAGAAGTTGACGACGAGGGGCTGGCCCTCGTAGGTGGCGAGGGTCGCCTCGGTCCCGTCGAAGTATTCGAAGGTGATCTCGGGGGCATCGGGACCGCTGCCGGGGGGCGGTCCGGCAGCGGTGGTCAGCGAGCGGGGAGCGGTCGTGACCGCCGTGGTGGCCTCGTCGTCGCCCCCGGTGAAGGCGACGAGGACGGCGGCCGCCACGAGGACGGCGCCGATGAGCGCGGAGACGAGAAGGCGTTTGGGATCCTGATTCATGCTGGCCGCTCCCGGGGGCGTGTGCATTCGTTCCAACGGGAGTCGGTGCCCCGAGCCGGGGCGGACTGTCAAACAGCCGACGTTTCGTCCCGCCAGGTCTCGTGGACCAGGAGCCAGCGGACGCCCGTCGGGGCGTCCCCGTGCGGTTCGAAGACCGCCGTCGTCACCCGGTCCTGGATCGGGCCGCCGTCACCGTGCTGGTGCTCGACGTACTGCACGGCTGCAAGATCTCCCCGTTGCCAGTGCACGTGGAGCTCGGAGACCCGGATGTCGACGTGTCGCGCGCCCCTGGCTTCGGCGATGCCGCCGACCACGGTTTCACGATCGAGGACGCGACCTGCGGGCGTCACCATGACGAAATCGTCGGCGAGCGCCGCGGAAAAGCGCTCGAGCCCATTTGGTGGAATCTCCCCGGCGAACCAGTCACCAAACCAGGTGTGCAGGGAACGGATCTCTTCGAAACACCGGTCGATCATCGATGGTCCATTCGGGTCGTCGAGTGGGTAGGGTAAAGGGGCCGAGAGTGACCGCACAGGAGGTGCACCGCCGTGGCGATGTCGGAAGAACACAAAGCCGCACTGGCGCAGGGGCGTCGTGAGGCCAGGGCCATCAAGGGATATCTCAAGGCGGTCTCCAACCGCAAACCGGGACGTCCGCCATCGCCCGACCGCCTCAAGCAGAAGATCGCCGATCTCACGGCAAAGATCGAGGAAGAGACCGACCCGCTCAAGACGGTCGAATACCGCCAGGCGCGCATCGACGCCGAGCAGGACTTGGAGCGCCTCGAGGCCCAGGCCGATCTCGAAGAGCTCGAGGAGGGTTTCGTCGAAGTCGCCAAGTCGTTCTCCGAGCGCAAGGGCATCACCTACGCCGCATGGCGCGAGCAAGGCGTGCCGGCATCGGTCCTCAAGGAGGCCGGGATCAAGCGCGGCTCGTCCTGAGAGGCGAACTCCCGGGAGGCCGCAAAGCGAGCGCCGGGAATCCACCCATCGAGCGCCGAGATCGGCCGGATACGATGCGGAGGCGGGCCCGTAGCTCAGTCGGTTAGAGCAGGGGACTCATAATCCCTCGGTCGCAGGTTCGAGTCCTGCCGGGCCCACTGTGCCCCTGGCTCTTCGGCTGACGCCTCATCGCGGTGCCGATGGGGTCCCCAGCCCCATCGGCTGTGTTCCCTTCGGGCTCACGTTGCCCCCGGCTCTTCGGCTGACGCCTCATCGCGGTGTCGGCCGGGTCCC
>JAWVYO010000053.1:0-15930 GCA_033722675.1 Acidimicrobiia bacterium
GGGTCGCACTGGATCGATCGCTTCGCCGACGACACGGAGGAGCTGCTCCACGTGGCCGAGGAGAACGGCGAGCGGCTCGTGCGGGCCGGGATCCGATGGGCGAGGGACGTGGGCTCCCCGACGCGCGAGGTCGACGGGGTCACCCGGGCGCTGAGCCTCCACGTCCGCGACGCCTGGGAGGGGCGCCGCGACCGGCCGTACGTGCGGGCCTCGGGCTCCCACATCGGCAAGGCGGGCGCCCTGCCGGCCCTCGACCACCTCTTCGATCTCGCCGGTGACGCCGACGAGCTCGTCGCGATCGCCGAACGACAGCTCGCCGACGGCGCCGACCACCTGAAGCTGTACCTGGACGGTCCCGACCCCGACGACGCCATCTGGTCGGCCGACGACATCCGCCGGGTCGTGGACGCCGCCGGCGATCGCGGCGCGACGGTCACCGCCCACGCCACCCAGCCCGGAGGGACCCGGGCGGCGGTCTTCGGCGGCGTGCGGTCGATCGAGCACGGGGACCGCATCGAGCCCGACGTCGCCGACGAGATGGCCCGGCGCGGGACCTTCCTGGTGACCACCCACTCGGTGTTCTCGTCGTGGCTCACCTTCGGGGACACGACGCTCCTCGATCGGTTCGTGGGCCCCGACGCCCGTCGCCGCATCACCGAACGGCTCGAGGCAGCCCGCGAGAGCGCCCGGATCGCCCACCGGGCCGGGGTGCCGATCGCGACCGGCAGCGACTTCGGCGGCGGGTCGCTGCGGGCCGGACATCTCGCCTGGGAGGTCGAGGCGCTCGTCGCCGCCGGGCTCGAACCGGGGGAGGCGCTCGGGGCGGCGACGTGGCGGGGCGGCGAACTCCTCGGGGAGCCCACCGCCGGGGTGCTCGCAGCCGACGGACCCGCCGACGGGTTCCTCGTCCACGGCGATCCCCTCAGCGATCCCTCCGCCCTCTGGCGCGTGTTCGCGGTCCTGTGACTCAGCGGTCGATGACGACATCGACGAAGCCGATGCCGTTCGCGCCCGCCGACAGCGCGTAGTAGATCCGGTAGGCCTCACCCACCCGTGCGCCGCCGAGCCACGGGTAGCCGAGGCTGCCGGCGGTGGCACCCTGCGTCGGGATCGTGACCACCGGGTTCCCCGCGAACCGCTCCCACGTGGCGCCGCCGTCGGTGCTGCGGGCATATCCCAGGCGGAGCTCGTTGGGGAGGGTGCGGTCCTGTCCCTCCAGCCCGACGTAGAACATCTCCAGTTCGCCATCGGGCCCCGTGAACAGCACCGGCGAGGCGGGACCGGCGGCGTCCCACGCGGGCACCGGCGACTCCTCCATCACCGGATCGTCGGCGACCGGCGTGAACGTCACGCCGTCGTCCGAGCGCAGCGCCCCCACCCGGTTCACCTCGCTCTCGGGTCCGTCGTACACGAGCACGAATCCGCCGTCGTGGGGGGCGATGCTCTGGGGCAGGAACTGGGCGTCCCAATCGCCGCTGCCGGTGGTGAACACGGGCTCGGGGTCGATCTCCCACGGTCCTTCGGGGGCCGGTGCCGTGGCCCGCAGGAGGGCACGGCCGGGGAACCGCTTGCTGATGAGATGCCCGAAATACATGACCCAGGTGCCGTCGTCGGCGATCCGCACCACGGGCGCGGTCGCCAGTGCGGTGCGTCCGGCCACGGGCTCGCGGATCTCGAGGATCGGCTCCTCGCCCACGGGCTCGAAGACACGGCCGTCCTCGGAGGTGGCCAGCCCGATCGCGACCCGCACCGGGCCCCAGCCGGTGTAGAACATGTGGTGAACGCCGTCGACGATCACGACCTCGGGCGAGAACCGGAACGTGCCGTCCCAGCGGCCGCCGTCCCCGGCTGCGGGAAGGGCGGGCTGCTCCTCGTCGGCGATCTCGGCCGTGAAGGTCCACTCGGCGTCGAAGGTGGTGGGCGACGGGACCGTGGTCGTGGTGGTGGTGGGCGCGGTCGTGGACGTCGGGGCGACCGTCGTCGTGGTGGTCGTCGCCGGCACCGTCGCCGTCGTGGACGTCGGAGCGGCCGTCGTGGTGGGAGGCGGCTGCGTCGTCGTGGTCGCGGCGTCGTCCGACGAGCACGCCGCGATCGCGAGGGCGAGTGTCGCGATCACCGCTGCCTGGCGCATCCCGGGTCCCTCCGTCGTCGGTAGCCGACGCTATGGAGGACCCGCTCAACGCAGCGTAAGCGGGCGCTTTACGGAGGGATTACCGTCTGGTCCGGGAAGACCACGACATGGGAGGAGGGACCCCGTGGCGGTGACCGCGCCGCGAGCGCTGACCGACTGGACCGATCGGTTCTTCGCCGTTTCCGAACGAGGCTCCACGGCGGGCACGGAGATCCGCGCCGGCGTGACCACGTTCCTGGCGATGGCCTACATCATCTTCGTGAACCCGGCGATCCTGTCGAACGCCATCGACTTCGAGGGAGCGTTCCCGCAGTTGCTCACGGTGACGTGCATGGCGGCCGCCTTCGGGACGCTCATCATGGCGCTCTGGGCGAACCTGCCCTTCGCCCTCGCACCGGGCATGGGCCTGAACGCCTTCTTCACCTTCACCGTGGTGTTCGAGCTCGGATACGCGTGGCAGGAGGCGCTGGGGGCGGTGTTCGTGTCGGGGATCCTGTTCCTCATCATCTCGGCCACCGGCCTGCGTGCCTGGATCCTCGATTCGATCCCCCTGGCGCTCAAGCACGCCATCACCGCCGGCATCGGCGCCTTCCTCGCCATCATCGGCTTCCAGAACGCCGGCAACGGGAACGGGCTCACCACCGACAGCCCCGCGACGCTCCTGACCCGGGGCGACTGGACCGACGCCCGGCTGTGGTTGCTCGGAGCGGGCATCCTCGTGATCGGCGCCCTGCTGGCGCTCCGCATCAAGGGCGCGCTCGTCATCGGCATCGTCGTGATCAGCGCAGTGGCCATCATCACGAAGGCCGACGTGTTCCCCGGTGGCGAGTTCCAGGGCTTCGGCGACGGCGTGTTCGGGTTCACCTGGCCCAGCGACCTGATCGGAGCCCTCGACATCGGGGCGGCCTTCGACGTCTCGGGGACCTTCGCCGCCAGCCTCCTGAGCGTCGTGTTCACGTTCCTGTTCGTCGACTTCTTCGACACCGCGGGCACGCTCATCGGCCTGTCGGAGAAGGCCGACATGCTGGACGAGGACGGCAACATCGAGGCACCGCGCGCCGCCTTCACGGCCGACGGGGCCGCCACCGCGGTGGGCGCCCTCCTCGGGACGTCCTCGACCACCACCTACATCGAGTCGGCCGCCGGCGTCGAGGAGGGCGGCAAGACCGGCCTCGCCTCGCTCGTGACCGGGCTGCTGTTCGTGGCGGCGATGTTCCTGTCGCCGCTCGCCAGCGCCATCCCCAGCCTGGCCACCGCGCCGGTGCTCATCATCATCGGGGCGATGATGATGACGGGGGCCGCCAAGGTCGACTGGGAGGACTACCGGATCTCGATCCCGGCCTTCCTCACGATCGTCGGCATGCCCTTCACCTACTCGATCACCGACGGGATCAGCCTCGGGATCATCTCGTACGCGGCCATCTCGGTGTTGAGCGGCAAGGGCCGGGAGGTCCACCCGGTGATGTACGTGATCGCCGGACTCCTGCTCTGGCGGTTCTTCATCGTGGGGTGATGCTTCCCGGCTCGGTGCGCGAACTGATCGAGCGGGGCGACCGCCTCGTCCACCTGACCACGCTCGACCCCGACGGGACGCCCTTCGTCACGCTCGCCTGGGCGGGGATCGAGGACGACCGCGTGGTAGTCGGCACGCTGTTCGACCAGCGCAAGCTGCGGAATCTGCGCCGGGATCCCCGGGTGGTCCTGTCGGTGGAGGCCGGGAGCCGCAACGCCCACGGCCTCGACGAGTACGCGGTCCTCTACGGCACCGCCGAGGTGACCGAGGGCGGGGCGCCGGAACTCCTCCAGCGCCTCGCCCACAGCCACCTCGGTCCCGGGGTCACGTTCCCGCCCATGCCGGACCCGCCGGCGGGATACGTGATCAGGGTCGCCGTCGACCGCGTCACGGGCGTCGGCCCCTGGCGCGACGAGGTGTGAGCCCGGCTCACGGGCCCCCGGGTGAGCACCGCGGCTCCTCCCCGGGGTCGGAGGGGACAGCCGCCGCAGGCGGCTGACGGAGGGGGCGCCACCAGGGGCGACCCCCCTCCGGGTCCTCAGCCGATGTTGACCTGGTCCAGGCGCTCGAGGGTCGACAGGTCGTTCGCTTGGAGGGTGCGGTTGGTCAGCGTCCACAGCGTGTCGCCGATGACGAGGCTGCGGATGATCGGGTCGCCGCCCCGGTGGTCGGGGAAGCAGACCTCGATCCGGTCGCCCTCGGCGACCTCGAGGCCGGTCACGTCCACGAACTCGCCGAGCTCGTCCTCGCGGAACTCGGTGAACACCTCGCACGACAGGTCGCCGTATCCGCCGATCTCCTGCCCGCCGCAGACCTGGACGACCAGGCCTTCGTCGCCGACCCACTGCCGGATGACGTCGTCGGGGACGACCTCGCAGTCGCTGCCGGGCAGGGCCCCTGCGGACTCGTGGCTGATGCGGCCCCGCTCGGCGATCCCGTCGGTCACCTCGAGGGCGACGGCGCCGAAGAAGTCTCCCCGCCAGTCGCTGAGCGGCACGACGGCGGTGTTCTCGGGTGCCCACCACAGGAAGGCGAGGTGATCCCACTCGACCTCGCTGCTCCCCGAACCGAGGGACCACACGGCCACCTCGCGGGGGTCGGTGGGATCGGACACGTCGAAGAGCGACACCTTCGAGCCGGTGACCCGACCCTCGTCGGTGGCGTCCTGACCCACGCCGAGCACCCTCCCGCCACCGAGCGGATGCAGGTAGCTCGAGTAGCCGGGGATCTTCAGTTCGCCGGTCACGGCGGGATTCGCCGGGTCGCGCAGGTCGACAACGTAGAAGGGGTCGACCTGGCGGAAGGTGACGACGTAGGCCGTCTCGCCGACGAAGCGGACGGAGAAGATCCGTTCGCCTTTGCCCATGTCGCCCACCGACCCGATCTCGACGAGCCGGTCGCCGTCCTGGCGGAGCACCTTGACGTAGCTCTCCGACGACTCCCGGAAGCCCCACGGAGGACCGTCGGTGACGGCCACGCGGAGGTCGCCGTCGAACTCGTCCATCGCGAACTGGTTGAGGAGGTGGCCCTCCACGCTCCCCGACGCCTGGTACTCGGCCGGCGCGCCGGCGGGGATCGAGAACTTGTGGATCGCCGTCTCGTACCGCTCCTCGAAGTCCTCGTCGCGGGGCTCCGAGGCGAAGAACTCCTCGGGGACCCAGATGTTCGTCGCCACGTAGAGGTTCTCCGTCGAGGCGTACACGGTCTCGCCGCGGGCGATGACCCCGGTCCCCTCCCCCGATCCGAGGCCGCCGTCGAGGTCGACGGTGAGCACGGACAGCGTGTCGAAGCCGGCGAACTCGGCCGGCCGATGCATGCGGTCGCAGTCGACCGCCAGCCCCGATTCGAGCACGGTGCCGGACTCGTCGGTGAGGACGTAGTCGGGCAGCCAGGTCTCGAGCGTCGACTCGGCGACGATCCGGCGGTTCGTCTCCTCGGCCGTGTCCTCGGCGGCGGGCGACGACGGATACACGAAGGGCAGCTGGGAGGGATAGGAGGAGATGGCCACGCGGGCGGTCCCGTCGATCGCCCGGGCGCTCAGGAGCCGTCCCTCGACGGCGAGCCGGCGGATCACCCGGATGTCGAGCGGGTCGGAGATGTCGATCTCCTGGACGAGCACGGTGTCGGCCTGGAACCGGGGCATGGTCGTGGACGCGATGTCGCCCTCGAGCGGCATGACGTCCTCCCCGCCGCTGGAGAACACGACCACGCGGTCGCCGTTCAGGAAGAAGCGATGGCCCCATCCCTCGCCGAGGAAGTACGTTCCGAGGAGCCGGCCCGCGTCGGCGTCGGTCACCGACAGCCGCCCGTTCATGATCGTGACGATCCGTTCGCCGTCGGTCTTGACGATGTCGGGCTCGTCCACGCCGGCGACCTGGACGTTGGTGCCCGAGAACTCGGTGCCCTCGCCGCCGCCGGCCGTGGCTCCGGCGGTGGTCGTCGCTGGGGCCGCCCCATCGTCACCGGCCATGTCGACGGCGGCTTCCTCGCGAGCGAAGACGGGCATCGGATACACGCGGTGACCGTCCAGGCCGTAGGGCCCGACGCGGGCCATCGCCTCGGCGCGGAAGTGATCGAGGACGCCGTCGCAGGCGTCGAACCGCTCCAGCGCGGCGACGAACCGCACGGAGGCCGGGTCGAATCGTTCGGCGCTCGCAGTGATGCCGGGCGTCGTCGTGGCCGTCGTCGTGGGCACGGTCGTCGTCCCCGAGGTCCCCGACGTGCAGGCCGCGGTGAGCAGGGCCAGGGCGGTGAGCAGACCGAGTCGCTTGATCATGGATCGTCTCCCTCTCGTCGTCGCTGTGACGCAGCGACCGCCCGCCGCGGTTCCCGACCTAGCCTCACACGGGAGTCGACGAACGGAGTGGATCATGCGATTCGGGATCGGGGTGGCCACCGCCGGCGGAGGGTGGGCGCAGGTCGAGAGCGAGGTCCGGGCGGCCGAGGAGGCGGGCCTCGACGAGGTGTGGATCATCGACCACCTCCTCGCCCCGAACCGGCCCGAGGCGCCCATCTTCGAAGCATGGACGTCGCTGGCGGCCGCCGCCGCGATGACAGAGCGGGTGCGGGTCGGCCATCTCGTGAACTGCGTCTCGTTCCGCAACGTCGGGCTCTTCGCGAAGCAGGCGACCACCGTCGACCACCTGTCGAGCGGACGTCTCGAGCTCGGCCTCGGCGCCGGCTGGTACGAGGAGGAGTACCGGGCCTTCGGCTATCCGTTCCCGTCACCCGGCGACCGGGTGCGGTACTTCGAGGAGTATCTCGATGCCCTGGATCTGCTGTTCGCCGGGGGAGCCGTGGACTACGACGGCGAGTTCATCACGCTCGAGGGGGCCCGGTGCGAGCCGATGCCCCTGCAGCGGCCCCGGCCCCCGGTGCTGGTGGGCACCGCCGGGGAGAAGATGAAGGGCATCGTCGGTCGCCGGGCCGACGCCTGGAACTGCCCGGCGAAGGCCATCCCCGAGCTGGAGCGCCATCGCGACGCCGTCATGGAGGCCGCCGAGGGACGGACGGTCCGCACGACGCTGCAGATCCCGGCCGCCGTCGGCACCGACCGGAGTGCTGCGAACCGGGCCCTCGCCGTCGCCGAGGACGTACTCGCATGGACGGGCGACGTCGCCGAGATCGGAATCGTCGGCACGGTGGCGGAGGCCGTCGACCGATGCCTCGCCTACCGCGAGCGCGGCGTAGACGGCTTCACCTGCGTCCTCCCCCGCGGCGAGACGAGGCGGCCGGTCCTCGAAGCGCTCGGCGCGGTGGCGGACGCGGTCCGGGGCGCCTGACAGCAGGCGCCCCGGTGCCGAGGGAGGGATGACGAAGGGGTCAGGCGGCGCGGCGTGCGCGGGCGGCCTCGACGCGGGCCCGCTGCAGGGCGGCACGCGATTCCACGAGGGCGCCGAACGACGCGCCACGGGAACGGAGCGCTTCGTGCTCCTCCCAGGCGAGGACGAGCCGGCGGAAGGCCGCCTCGAACTCGGGCTGCGTGGCCTCGGTCTCGCGGGTCAGGGTGAGCGTGCTCATGATCATCACCTCCACCTCCATTGAACGACACCCTCCCTCGCACTTCAAGCGCATCGAGCGGCACTTCCGATGCCAGATTGCCGATCTCGGCACCACTTTGTAAGGTTTTGATGCACACGACGTGACGAAGCGCGTGCAGTCACCCGCCGCACGGGCCCCGGACGGAACAGAACGTGATTTTGGACGACATCGACTGGGCGATCCTCGGGGAACTCCAGACCGACGGCCGGGCCGGGTTCCGCGAACTGGGCCGCCGCGTGGGCCTGAGTGCTCCCGCGGTCACCGCCAGGGTGCGCAAACTGGAGGACGCCGGGATCATCACCGGATACCGGGCGGTCATCGACGAGGCGGCCCTCGGCCTCGACGTCCGGGCCTTCGTCCGGATGAACGTGATGGGCAGCGGCGACCTGCACGATCGCTTCCTCGAGACCGCCCGCTCGATCCCCGAGATCGTGAGCCTCTACCGGGTGTCGGGCGAGCAGACCTACGTCCTGCGGGTCGCCGTGGCGTCGGTGGGCGACCTGGAACGGGTGCTCCACCCGCTGTGGGAGTACGGCGACACGGTCACCGGCGTGATCATGTCGGCCCCCATCGACGGACGCCCCCTGACCCGGCCGATGGTCGAGGAACCGGGGTCGCGCCGGCGGGCGAGGTGAACGACGAGGGGCGGCGGCTCCTCCCCCTGGTCATCGGGATCACCGGGTTCGGGGTCCTCACCTTCTCGCTCATCACCCCGGCCCTCCCCGATCTCGCCGACGCCCTCGGCGTCTCGCGCGGCCTCATCGGCATGGTCCAGGGCGCCGTCGCCGTCCCGGGGATCTTCCTGGCGATGGCCATCGGCTACCTCGCCGACCGGTACGGCAGGCGGTTCGTGGGGATCGCATCGCTGCTCGTGTTCGGCCTCGCCGGGATGGCGGGCTTCTTCGCGCGGTCGTTCTGGCCCCTCGTGGCGGTCCGGGCCGTCCAGGGACTGGGGACGTCGGGGATCCTGTCGCTGGGGATCATCGTGATCGGCGACACCTTCCCCGCCGGACGAGAACGCCGCCGGGCACTCGGCTGGAACAGTGCCGGGCTCACCATCACGGGCATGGTCTCGCCCATCCTCGGCGGCGCCCTCGCCGAGGTCGACCCCTTCCTGCCGTTCCTGGTGTTCGCCGGCGCCCTGCCGATGGCCGTCTGGGCCCGCAAGCTGCCGGGGCCGACCGGGCACCGCCCCGACCCCCCGATCCGTCACATCCGGGCGATGACCGGGGCCCTGCGCCGCAACGGGAAGCTCGTCGACTTCGGGGGCCTCCTGCCGTTCGGCACGTTCGCCCTCATCGTGTTCGCCGGTCTCGGCTTCACGACGACGCCGCTCTTCCTGGAGTCCGCCTTCGGGGTCGGGGCCGCCATGCGGGGCGTGATCCAGTCGGCGCTGTCGGTGGGGAGCACGACCGGATCGCTGCTCGCCGCACGCGCCGCCGATCGGTTCGGCACCGGGCGTGTCTTCAGCGGCGGACTGACCCTCATCGCGACGGGGTTCGGCGGTCTCGCCACATCGGCGAACACCGTCTTCGCAGCCCTGGCGCTGGCCGTGATCGGGCTCGGGCTGGGCCTCACCTTCCCGCTCCTGCAGGACTTCGTCACGTCGTCGGTGTCCGCCGAGTACCGGGGGGTGGCGGTGGGTTCGTTCGTGACGTTCGTGCGGCTCGGGCAGGCCTTCGGACCGATCGTGGGGAGCAGCGCCGCGGTGTCGCCGGGCGAGCGGCCGTCGTTCGCGATCGCGGCGATCCTCACGGCCGCGGTGCTCGTCACCTGGAGCCCGGCGCGCCGGTGGCTCCGGCGGGCGTTCTCGTCGCGCTGAGGAGCGTCAGCCGCAGAGGTCGACGAGGAGGAAGTAGGGGTTCTGGAGGGCGTCGAAGTCCACGCCACCCGTCCCCGGCATCCAGCCGAGGTGGAGGTGCGGACCGTGGGCGTTGCCGGTGTCACCGACGTAGCCGATGAAGTCGCCGAGCTCGACACGGTCGCCGAGACCGACGTCGCGGGCGTACCCGTCGAGGTGGGCGTAGTAGTAGACGTCGCCGCTCGTCTCGCCGAGGAGGTAGAGGGTGCGGCCGCCGGCGTAGTGCCAGTTCATCTGGACGATCCGCCCCGACTCCATCGCGTAGAGCCGCATGCCGAGGAGCGAGTGGATGTCGGTGCCCGAGTGCAGCCGATGCCCCGGACGGGCGGCGCCCCACGTGTCGATGAACCAGTGCCAGCCCTTGATCGGGCACTGGCGGAACCCTCCGACGTCGAAGCGCTCGGTCGCCGCCGTGTAGGCCTCCATGGCGCGGCGCCACCGGGGTGTCAAGCCCTCGAGGACGGCGATGTCCTCGACGGTCTCGAGCTGCATCGCCACCCCCGGGACCTTGAAGAAGTCGGTCACCGGGCGGCCGACGAGACGATCGGCGACGGCGGAACCGATGACCGGGCCGACGGTCTGCACGGCCGCGGCGCGCATCTGGGCGAGGCCCGTGGCCACCTCCGGCCATGCGCCGCGGACCCGCGCCGCGAACGCCTCGTCGGGCAGCCGCTCGCGGTCGAGGTCGAAGCCCTCGCCCACCCGGTGGTGCAGCCGTCCGGTGAGGGCGTCGAGGACGTCGGGGGGCGCCGGCGGCTCGTGCCCCTCGTGGGCGCGCGCCGTCGGGGTCACCGCGAGGGCGACGAGGACGACGGCGAGCAACGACAGCAATCTGTGCATGGGTGTGCCGGGACACCGGCGGAGCACGTCAGGCTAGGCACCGACCCGGCATATGTGAACGTTCTCACGAAAGCGTAGCGAAGTCGTTTCGGATGCGTTGGGTGGTTGCGTGCCGCCCCGCGGCGGCACCACCCGTGCATGGGCGCACCGCGCAGGACGGCCGGGGCGGGGCAGGGGCCCCGCCTCCGGAGCAGGGCCGACCGGCGTCTGTTCGACGGCGCAGCCGTCGAAGTCGGCCCGGGCAGAAAGCAAGGAACGGCCCGAGCGGAGCGGGAGACATGGCCCGGCGTCTGTTCGACGGCGCAGCCGTCGAAGTCGGCCCGGGAAAGAGAACTCAGTACTCCTGGGGGACGAACGTCTGGTCGCTCATCGGGGGACGGACGTACGTGACGCGGTGGTCGTCGGGCATCTCGTCGAGTTCGACCTTCGGGGGGATGACGTCCTCGTAGTCGACGACCGACAGCAGGTGGGAGATGCAGTTGAGGCGGGCCGCCTTCTTGTCGTCGGAGGGGACGACGAACCAGGGGGCCTGTTTGATGTCGGTGTGGGCGAACATCTCGTCCTTGGCCTTCGAGTACTCCTCCCAGCGGTTCCGGGACTCGAGGTCCATGGGGCTGAGCTTCCAGCGCTTCTTCGGGTCCTCGATGCGGTCCTTGAACCGACGCTCCTGTTCCTCCCGTGAGACGGAGAACCAGTACTTGATGAGGATGATCCCCGACCGCACGAGCATGCGTTCGAACTCGGGGCAGGACCGGAGGAACTCGCGGTACTCCTCGTCGGTGCAGAAGCCCATGACGCGCTCGACGCCGGCGCGGTTGTACCAGGAGCGGTCGAACAGGACCATCTCGCCGGCGGCCGGGAGCCGCTCCACGTACCGCTGGAAGTACCACTGGGACTTCTGGCGGTCGGTGGGCGTGCCGAGCGCCTCGATGCGCACGACGCGGGGATTGAGCCGCTCGGCGATGCGCTTGATGGCGCCTCCCTTGCCGGCCGCGTCACGCCCTTCGAAGATGACGACGACCTTGAGGCCGTGCTGCCGGATCCAGGCCTGCAGCTTGGCGAGTTCCACCTGGAGATCGGCGAGTTCCGCCTCGTAGAACTTCTTCTTGAGTTTGCCGTTCTTCTTGTACCGCTCGGGATCGGATCGCACCGGCGTCACGACGCCGGCGGCGTCGTCGTTCTGCCACGCTCGCTGGATCGCCGAGGCCTGATCCGTCACGTCGTCCTCCCGAATCGCCTGCCCCGTCGACCGTAGCGAAGTCGACACGACGCCGTCGGGCCGGCCCGCAGCGGGAATACACTCACGGCAGATGGCGACCGCACCGGACACTCCGGCCTCCGCCGAGGAGGTGCCCTATCGACCGCACGTCGGCCCGACCCGCCAGTACCTCCGCGACATCATCCTCGGCGTCAACGACGGGCTCGTCTCCATCTTCCTGCTCGTGGTCGGGGTCGTGGGCGGCGGGCTCGCGGCCCGGGAGATCCTCCTCGCCGGCATCGCGGCGTCGGTGGCGGGCGCCATCTCGATGTCGGCCGGTGAGTACATCGCCACGAAGTCCCAGGAGGAGCTCTTCGACTCCGAGGAGGAACTCGAGCGCGAGCACCTGCTCCACCACCGCGACATCGAACGCGAGGAGATCCGGGAGATGTTCGGGGACATGGGGCTGCGCGACGACCTGGTCGAGGACGTCGTCGATGCCCTCGACGGCGACGACGAGACCTTCCTCCGGGTGATGATGGCCCTCGAGTTCGGGGTCGTCGACGAGGAGCGCCGCAACCCGTACCTGGCCGCCGCCTTCTCGGGACTGCTCTTCCTGGCCGGCTCGCTCCCGTCGATCCTCCCGTTCTTCTTCGTCGAGAGCACGGGCCTCGGCCTCTGGATCGCGGCGGCAGGCAGCGGCGTCGGTCTCTTCGCCGTGGGAGTCGCCAAGACGGTCACCACGCGCAAGCCCTGGCTGCTGTCGGGCCTCGAGAACGTGGCGATCGCGGCGGCCGGCGCCGGGCTCAGCTACCTGATCGGCTCGCTCTTCGACACCTACGTCTGACGAACGGGCGCCACGACGAGCGCCCCGTCGGGCCCCCGCAGCACGGTCACGCGCGCTCCGCTGAACCGGGCGAGGCGCTCGGTGGTGAGCACCGTCTCGGCGTCGCCCTCGGCGACGAGGGCTCCCTCGTCGAGGAGCGCGAGACGATCGGCGTACTGGGCGGCGAGCGTCAGGTCGTGCACCGCGCTCAGCACGGCGATGCCCCTCGTGCGGCGCAGCCCCTCCACGAGGTCGAGGACGTGCTGCTGGTGGCCGATGTCGAGGGCCGTGGTCGGTTCGTCGAGCAGCAGGACGGCGGCGTCCTGGGCGAGGGCGCGGGCGAGCACGACGCGACGCCGCTCGCCCCCCGACAGCCGTCCGAGGGCCCGCTGCGCGAACTCGGATGCCCCGAGCGCCTCGAGGGATCGCTCGGCGATGGTCAGGTCGACGGCCGACTCCATCGCCCAGTACCCGAGATGCGGGGTGCGGCCCAGCAGGACGTATTCGAGTCCCGTCATGGTCGGGGGCAACTCCGGCTCCTGGGGGACGAAGGCCACCCGGCGGGCGAGCTCACGGGGCCGGAGCCCGTCGATCGGCTCGCCGCCGATGGTGATCGTCCCCGCCTCGAGGGGGACCACGCCTGCGACCGCGCGCAGCAGTGTGCTCTTGCCGGCGCCGTTGGGACCGATGACGGCCACCCATTCGCCGGCCCCCACCTCGAGGGTCACGTCGTCGACGGCCCGCCGGCCGTTGTAGCGGACGACGGCACCGCCGATGGCGACCCCGCTCACAGCGCCCACCCCCGGGACGACCGCCGCAGCACGACGGCGAAGAAGGGGCCGCCGACGAAGGCGGTGACCACGCCGATGGGGATCTCGGCCGGGCTCAGGACGGTGCGGGCCACCAGGTCGGCCAGCACCAGGAAGGCGGCTCCGGCGAGCGCGGAGATCGGGATGATCACCCGGTACGACGATCCCCACAGCAGCCGGATGGTGTGGGGCACGACGATGCCGACGAACCCGATGAGGCCGCTCACCGCCACCGCGGCGGCCGTCCCGATCGTGGCGGCCAGCACGACGACGAGCCGCACCCGCGACGCCCGGACGCCGAGCGACTCCGCCTCCTCCTCGCCCACGGCGAGCACGTCGAGGAGCCGGCGATGGAGCAGGACCACGGCGATTGAGAGGACGGCGTAGGGCAGCAGCAACCGCACCTCCGACCAGCCCGCGGTGCTGAGCCGGCCGAGGATCCAGGCGAACACCTGGCGGACGGTGTCGGCGTTCTGCTGCTGGAGGAAGGTCTGGGCGGCGGTGAAGAACGCGGCGACGGCGACGCCCGCCAGGAGCAACGTGGCCCCGGTCCGCCCGCCCCCGCCCACGCCGCCGAGCGCGTAGGTGAGCGCCACCGCCCCCAGCGCTCCGGCGAAGGCCGCGATGGGGACGAGGGCCGCGGTCGACCCGGCGCTCACGATGGCGATGGTCGCCCCGAACCCGGCGCCGGCGGCCACGCCGAGCAGATAGGGGTCTGCCAGCGGGTTGCGGAACACCCCCTGGTAGGCGCCGCCTGCGGCGGCGAGCACGGCCCCCACGAGGAGGCCGAGGGCCACCCGGGGGACGCGCAGCTCCCAGACGATGGCCGCCTCCCGGGTGGTCAGCCCCGAGTCGACCGAGACGAGCGGGAGGCGATCGAGGACCTCCAGGAGCACGGGGCCCGGGTCGAGGGACGCCGGGCCGATGAGGATGCCCGCAGCGGCGGCGGCGACGAGCGCCCCGGTGGTCGCGACGACCGCCACGACCGGGACCCGGCGCACACCGCCGCCCGTGGTCACTCGCCGAAGGCGGTCGGGTACACGGCCACGACCACCGTCCGCAGGAAGTCGACGAGGCGCGGGCCCCACCGGGACGCCACCGAGTCGTCGAGGGGGATCACCCGTCCCTCCTCCACCGCCGTGAGGGCGCCGAGCGCCGGGCGCTCGGCGAAGGACGCCGGGGTGACGTCACAGCAGAGCGAGTCGGCGAGGAACACGTAGTCCGGATCGGTCTCGAGCAGGAACTCGGCCGACAGCTGCGGATATCCGAACCCGCTCTCGTCGGCCGGGTCGGCGACGTTCTCCATGCCGGCCGCTGCGTAGACGGCGCCCACGAAGGTCTCCGACGTGACGGTGAAGAGCGTCGGGTCGAGCTCGTGGTAGTAGGTCGGTGCCTGATCCGGCCGGGGCAGGTCCGCCTGGATGTCGGCGATCTCTGCCCGGACCGCCTCGACGAGGCCCTCGGCGGTGGCCGTCGTACCGGTGAGGGCTCCCACCTGGAGCCACTGCTCGAACGCGGCGTCGAGGTCGGTGGGGGCGGGGAAGAGCACGGCGGGGATGCCGAGGGCGGCGAACCCGTCGACGGCGTCGCCGGGATCGAACGCGAGGAGGACGAGATCCGGGTCGAGGTCGGCCACGGCCTCGACGTTCAGCGAGAAGGAGTCGATCTTCTCGGTGTCGGCCGCCGCGGCGGGGAAGTCGGAGAAGAGGTCGGTGGCGACGACTCGGTCGCCGGCACCGACGGCGTACAGGATCTCGGTGTGGGTGGCCGAGAGCGACACGATCGCCTGCGGCTCCGTCTCGACGGTCGCCCCCAGCACCGTCACCGGGAAGGCGGCCACGGTCGTCGTGGTCGTCGGCGCCGACGTCGTCGTCTCGGCGACGGTCGTCGTCGTGGTCGTCGCCGCCACCGTGGTCGTGGTGGTCGCGACCGTGGTCGTGGTCGTGGCAGCGTCGTCGCCACACGCCGCGGCGACGAGCGTCAGGGCGATCAGCGCAAGCAGTGGTCTGCGCACGCGGTCCTCCTCGTATCGAGGAGTGAGAGAAGCACGCCGAAGCTTGGCCACCCTTCCTCCGATGGCGTCCAATGCGACCCGGTGGCAGGCGACCCGGCTCGTCCCCGAAGGGCTTCACGGTTGCGGGACAGCGCCGGATTCTCACCGGACTTCGCTCGTAGGTCCCCGGGAGCGGGGAACCACCGCGTCTCCGATCATGGGATCGGACGGTTCGACTGTAGCCGGGCCGCCGGGGCCCCGCTGCGGGGCCCGCACTACCCTCGCCCCATGTCCGCCCCGCTCCGCCGAATCGTCGCCCTCGTCGCGGCCGTCCTGGCGTTCGTCGCCATCAAGAAGCGCCCCGTCCGACGCCCCGAGCCGTCGGGAACCTGGAAGCCCGTCTCCCGCTGACCATGCGGGTCGCCCTCCACGCCGCCGGAGAGATCGGCACGCGCGCCGGCCGCATCCTCCTCGCCGAGCGGAACCTCGACGCCCTCGGGCTGTACGGCCACGAGGGCGAGATCGCCGAACGCAAGACGATGGCCATCCGGTCGCTCGAGGGGTTCGACGTCCTCGTCACCGACGACCCCGGCGACGCCGGATCGTTCGCCCGTATCGCTGCGGAGGAGGGCATTGCCTGCGTGCTGGCCGCCGAACCCGACCTGGACGACGACGTCGCGGCCGCCTTCGAGGATCGTCCGCTCGTGATGGGTGCGGA
>JAWVYO010000054.1:0-15840 GCA_033722675.1 Acidimicrobiia bacterium
CCTCGAACACGGGGGTGTGGACGCCGTACGTCATCAGCGCGTCACCGTAGCGGCCCCCACCCGGGCCCGAGAGGCAATCGGGACGGCGACGTTGCGTCTCTGACCGCTCACTCGCCGTCGGCGGCGCGCAGCAGCGCCCAGTCCCCCGCGTCGACGCCGGGGGGCGCGTCGGCCTCGTGGTGATGGCGGGCGAAGGCGACCACGACGTCGTCCGAGCCGATCGCCGCCAGGTCGGCGGCGCCGAGGGCCGCGTGATCGAGGTAGGCCGCCCATCGACCGCGGGCGCGGAGCCCGGCGACGGCGGTGAGCGACGCCAGGACCCGGGCGATGACCCCGAGCCGGGCGTGGCGCTTCCCGACATCGTGGAGGAGGGCGGCGCGCCGCAGGTCGAGCCGATCCGGCGCCGCCGCGGCGATCGAGGCCGCGGCCTCGTAGGCGTGGCGCTGGTCGAGGGGCTGTTGGCCCCAGAACAGGGGGCGTTCGCCGGGCTGGAGGAGTGCCTCCACGGCGCGCTGCTGCACCGGGTCGAGCGGGCGGGCCCGCACACTCTCGAAGAACCGCCGGGCGAGGTGGGCGAGCCTCATACGAGGAACCGTACGACCCACAGGATGAGGTCGCCGACCGGCTCGAGGAGGCCATCGAACACGAGCACGATCACGATGAGGACGAGGAAGCCGTACTCGGAGAACCGGGCGTAGACGAGGCGCCCCTTGTCGCTGAGCACGAGGGGCAGCAGACGGCTCCCGTCGAGGGGCGGGATCGGCAGCATGTTGAACACCGCCAGGGCCACGTTGACGACCATCGCGAAGAAGAGCAGGCGCGGCAGCAGGCCGCCGGTGGTGAGCGTGAGGCGGTCGCCGACCTGGGCGAAGGGCCCGATGCGGGCGATGACGGCCGCGATGAGGAGGTTTGTGAGGGGCCCGGCGAGCGCGGCCACCGCCATGTGCTCGGTCGGCCGGCGGAACTTGTTCGGGACGACCGGGACCGGTTTCGCCCACCCCCAGACGGTGGCTCCGGACAGGGCCAGGATCCCGGGCACGATCACCGAGCCGAAGGGGTCGATGTGGGGTACGGGGTTCAGGGTCAGCCGCCCCTGGTCGCGCGCCGTCGTGTCGCCGAGACGGAGGGCGACCACGCCGTGGGCGACTTCGTGGAGGACGACCGAGGGGATGAGGATCGCCAGGAAGAGGGCGAGGTCCACGAACCCGTTCTCGTGGATCACGCCGCCCCCGGGGGCCTCAGCGGGTCTTCGACTTGCAGTCGACGCAGAGCACCGACTCGGGCCGGAACTCGAGGCGGGCGGCGCCGATCTCGTTCCCGCACCGGGCGCACAGCCCGTAGGTCCCCTCCTCGATGCGAGCCAGCGCGGCGTCGATGCCGTCGAGCATCGACTTCAGTGATTCGACGAGACCGATCACCTCGGTCCGTTCGGCCGTGGCGGCCGCGGCGTCGGCGAACCCCTCGCCGAAGTCGGTGTCTCCGGTGAGTTCGCCCTTCTCGTTGGCGCCCAACTCCTCGAGTTGGTGCACCAGCTGCTCGCGTTCCTCTCGGAGGCGAGTCTCGGCGTCGAATGTCGTGCTCATGACGAGCCACTCCGTGGATGGGACGTTGCGTACACCTCGAGCAGGTGGTGCGGGGACACCCTGGTGTACACCTGTGTCGTGCCGATCGTAGCGTGCCCCAGCAGTTCCTGGACGGTTCGCAGGTCGGCGCCACCCTCCACCATGTGGGTCGCGGCGGAGTGGCGGAGCACGTGGGGTGACACGGAACCGGGGTCCAGACCGGCACGATTCGCCTGTGCCCGGACGATTCCGAAGACCCCCTGCCGGGTGAGCCGGCCTCCTCGCGCGTTCACGAAGACGGCGCCAGGGTCGCGCCCGCTCCGGCGAAGGGTGAGGCGATCGGGGAGCCACGCGCGGATCGCCGCCACCGCATGTCCACCGAGGGGGACGAGCCGCTGCTTGTCGCCCTTGCCGGTCAGGATGGCGGTGGCTTCGTCGAGGTCGACGTCGGTCTGGTCGAGGGCCACGATCTCGGCCACCCGGGCGCCCGTCCCGTAGCCGAACTCGAGGATCGCCCGGTCCCGCCGCCCCAGGGGCGTGGAGGCGTCGGGGGCGTCGAGGAGCCGGAGGACGTCCTCCACCGGGAGCGCCTTCGGCAGTGCCGCCGGCCGCCGGGGACCGTCGACCAGGGCGGTGGGGTCGTCCTCGGCGAGGCCCTCGGCCACCAGGAACCGGTGGTAGCCACGCACCGCCGCCAGCTTGCGAGCGATCGACGTGGCGGCCAGGCCGCGTTCGGTGAGGCCGGCCAGCCATGCCGTGACCAGTTCGGGGCTCGGCCCCCTTCCGTCCAGGAAGGCCAGGTACTGGCCGACGTCGCGCCGATAGGCGGAGACGGTCGCCGGAGCCAGGCCCCGCTCGACACGGAGCGACGCGAGGAACTCGTCGAGGAGGTCGGTGGTCACCGTTCCAGGTGGCGCAGGAGGGCCATCAATCCGATGATCGTGGTCGCGTCCCGCAGGCCGCCCTCGTCGAGGAGCGCTTCGACCTCGTCGGGGTCGAGGCGAACCATCTCGGCGTGCAGTTCCTCGGCGCCCTGGGGGTCGGAGGGCACCGTTTCGAGGCCCTCGGCGAGGAAGATGGACGTGTACTCGTCGGTGAAGCCGGGCGAGATCCAGCACTGCTGGAGCAGCCGCACCCGTTCGGGCCGCATGCCGATCTCCTCCACGCACTCCCGGATCGCCGTCTGCGCCGGCGGCTCGTCCCGAACGTCGAGCTTGCCGGCGGGCAGCTCCAGGACGACGGCGTCGACGGGGGCGCGGTACTGGCGGAGGGCGTGGACGTGGGTGCCGTCCCACGGCACGACGACGACGGACCCGGGGTGACGGACGACCTCCCGCCGGACGCCGCTCCCGTCGGGCGCCCACCGGTGCTCGCGTTCGAAGGTGAGGAAGGAGGAACGGGCGATCCGCCGGCGCCCCAGGAGGGGGAAGGGACGGTCGTCCATCAGCCGCGGTCGGTGGCGTGCTCCGCGGCGACCTCGTCGACGGTCGCCTCACCCCGGCCGCGGGCTGCGGCAGCCTCCATGAACCCGGCGAACAGTGGATGGGGTGCGTCGGGGCGGGACTTGAACTCGGGGTGGAACTGGGAGGCGACGAAGAACGGGTGGTCGGGCAGCTCGACGATCTCGACGAGCTGATCGTCGGGCGAGAGGCCCGCGAGGAGCATGCCCGCTGCCTCGAGGTCCTTGCGGTACCGGTTGTTCACCTCGTAGCGGTGTCGGTGGCGCTCGTAGACGAGGGCCTCGTCGTAGAGGCGGCGGCTGTGCGAGCCCTCCACCAGCTTGGCGGCGTACAGCCCCAGGCGCATGGTCCCACCGAGGTCCTCGACCCCCTGCTGCGTCTCCATCAGATCGATCACCGGGTGGGGGCTGGTGGGATCGAACTCGGCGCTGTTGGCGTCGGCGAGCCCCAGACGGCCACGGGCGAACTCGATCACGGCGCACTGCAGACCGAGGCAGAGGCCCAGGAAGGGGATGTCGTGCTCTCGGGCGTAGCGGACCGCCTGGATCTTCCCCTCGATGCCGCGGACGCCGAATCCACCCGGCACGACGATGCCGTCGACGCCGTCCAGCATGGCGTCGGCGAGCAATCCGTCGACGTCGTCCGACGGTATCCATCGGAGGTCGAGCCGCACGTCGTTGGCCAGCGCGCCGTGGCTGAGCGCCTCCACGACCGAGAGGTAGGCATCGGGGAGGTCGACGTACTTGCCGACGAGTGCCACCGACACCTCCGTGGTGGCCCGTTGCATGCGATCGACCATCGCTCGCCACGCCTCGAGATCGGGTTCCGGTGTCTCCAACCCGAGTCGGCGGCAGATCACCTCGTCGAAGCGTCGGGCGTTCAGCACGAGGGGTACCTCGTAGATCGACGAGGCGTCGGGGGCGTTGATCACGGCCTCTGCGGGAACGTCACAGAAGAGCGAGATCTTGCGTCGGGCGCTCTCGTCGAGCTCCCGGTCGGACCGCACGACGATGGCGTCGGGGTGGACGCCACGGCTGCGCAGTTCGGCGACCGAGTGCTGCGTCGGCTTCGTCTTCATCTCCTCGCTCGGAGCGATGTAGGGCGCGAGCGTCACGTGGACGTACGCCGTGGCGTCCCGCCCGAGATCGTTGCGGAGCTGCCGGATCGCCTCGAGGAAGGGCAGGATCTCGATGTCCCCCACGGTGCCGCCCACCTCGGTGATGACCACGTCGGCCTCGGTGCGCTCGGCGAGGCGGCGGATACGCGCCTTGATCTCGTTGGTGATGTGGGGGATCACCTGGACGGTGTCGCCCAGGTAGTCGCCTCGCCGCTCCTTCTGCAGGACGGAGAGATACACCGAGCCGGTGGTCACGTTCGAATCACGGCGCAGGTGGTTGCCCGTGAAGCGCTCGTAGTGGCCGAGGTCCAGATCCGTCTCGCCGCCGTCGTCGGTGACGAAGACCTCACCGTGCTGGAAGGGGTTCATCGTCCCCGGATCGACGTTGATGTAGGGGTCCAGCTTCTGGTTGACCACCCGGAGGCCGCGCGAGGTGAGGAGCCGTCCCAGCGACGCCGCCGTGATCCCCTTGCCGAGGCTCGACGCTACCCCACCGGTGACGAAGACGTATTTGGTCACAATCGTGTGATTCCTCGCGGTCCAGCCGACTGTAGCACCACGCCCTCGACCGCCACGGTTCACCCCGTCCCGCGACGGCGCGCGGCCTCGGCCACCAGCTCGTCGGCGTGCAACAGGCCCCCCTCGGCCTCCCCGAGGCCCCCGAGCATCCGGGCGAGCTCGCCGCGGCGGTCGTCGTCGTCCAGGACGGTGACGGTCGCGAAGCTCCCCTCACGGCGAACCGCCACCTGCGTATCGGCGAAGGCGGCGATCTGCGGGAGGTGCGTCACCACGAAGACCTGCCGGCCCTGCGCCAGCGCCGCGAGCTTCTCCCCCATGGCGAGCGCGGTGGCGCCACCGACACCGGCATCGATCTCGTCGAAGGCCACCACGGGTGCGTCCCCGATGCCTGCGGCCAGCCGGATGGCCAGGACGAGACGGGAGAGCTCGCCGCCCGAGGCGATGCGGCCCACGGGCCCGGCGCCGAGCGAGGCGTCGGAGGCGAACCGGATCTCCACGACGTCGGCCCCGTGCGGGGCGGGGTCGTTCGGCTCGACCACGATCTCGACGAGAGGATCGCCGAACCCGAGGTCGCGCAGATGGGCGACGGCGGCCCCGGCCAGCTCCTTCGCCGCCCGACGCCGGGCATCGCGCAGTTCCTCGCCCGCCGCGTCCACGTCGGCCTCCGCCGCACGGATCTCCTCGGCGATGCGGTCAGCGCGTTCCAGGAGCCCACCGAGCCGGTCTGCCCGCTCCCTGGCGGCTTCCCCGTAGGCGATGACCTCGTCGACCGAGGCGCCGTACTTGCGTATGAGGTCGGTGAGGACGGCTTTGCGGCGCTCGGCCTCCTGGAGGGCCCGAGGGTCCCGGTCGAGCCCCTCGGACAGCTCCCGCAGGACCACCGCCACGTCGGCCGTCTCGCTGACGAGGCCTTCCAGTCGGCCGACGAGGTGCTCGATCTCGGGGTCGTGGACGGCGACGCGGCGCAGGTCCGCCATGGTGGCCCGCAGGAGGTCCTCGGCGCCGTCGTCCCCGGCGATGCGGTCACGGGCCGCCCCGAGCGACTCGGCGATCTCCTCGCCGTGGCGCAGCCGCCCGAGTGTCGTGTCGAGCGCGTCGTCCTCGCCCGGTTCGAGACCCGCGTCGGCGATCTCGTCCGCCTGGAACGCCGTCAGCTCCCGATCGCGTTCGAGCACCCGGCGGTCGCCGCCGAGGTCGTCCTGGTCTGCCCGGAGCGCCTTGAGCCGCGCCCACGCCCGGGCGTATCGGTCGGCGGCCTCCCGGCCGGCGGGGTCGAGACGTCCGTCGACGATGGCGCGCGCCTCCGCCCGGCGACCGATCCCGACGTGTTCGTGCTGACCCACGATCTCGACGAGGCCGTCCAGGCGGTCGGCGAGCGCTCCGACCGGCGTCATCGACCCGTCGACGTAGGCGCGAGAACGCGACGACGTGACCCGTCTGGCGAGCGTCGCCTCGCTCCCGTCGGGGAGCAGGAACCGCCCCTCGACGCGGGCCTCGTCGTCGTGGGGCCCCACCCGGTCCGTGCGGGCCTGGTCGCCGCGGAGCAGGCGCAGGGCTCCGAGGAGCAGCGTCTTGCCCGCACCCGTCTCCCCGGTGAGGGCGACGAGACCGGGCCCGGGCTCGACCCGGGCCTCGGCGATGATCCCGAGATTGCGGACGAGGAGTTCGTCGAGCATCAGCCGTCGTGGAGGTGGAACTTGTCGCGGACCGCGGCGGTGAAGTGTCGCTCCGGGTTCACGCGGACGAAGCGGGCGCAGGCGTCGCTGCGCGTCACCGTCACCGATCGGCCGGGGTCGAGGACGGACACCGCCCGACCGTCGATGTTGAGCCGGGCCGGCCGGTCGTCCTCGACCACGAGGCGGAGCACCGCCCCGGGCCGCAGCACGATCGGACGGCTGAACAGGGTGTGGGGGGCGACCGCAGTGACGACGAGTGCGTCGAGCGAGGGGTCGACGAGGGGTCCCCCGGCGCTGAACGTGTACGCCGTCGACCCCGTCGGCGTGGCCACCACGACGGCATCGGCCCGGTAGCCGATCATCCGCTCCGGTCCCACGTGGAGCCCGACCTTGACGACGTGCTGGCTGACGACCTTCTCGACCACGGCGTCGTTGAGGCCGTGCACCGTCCCGCCGCCCTCCACGTCCGCCGACAGCATCATCCGCTCCGACACCGTGTAGTCGCCGTCGGCGAGGGCGTCGAGGGCCGCGTCCACGCGAACGGGCTCGATCTCCGTGAGGAAGCCGACGTGCCCGGCGTTCACGCCGAGCACCGGGATCGCCTCGCCGATCCCCACCCGGACCGCCTCGAGCATCGTCCCGTCGCCCCCGATGGCGACGATGACGTCGGCATCGATCGGCTCCCCCGGACGCCGGGCGAGGACGCCGGGGATCCGCTCGGCGTCATCCTCGGACGCCACCACCTCCATGTCGCGGTCCGCGGCTCCGGCGGCGACCGTCGAGGCGACGTCGGCGGCTCCGGCGCGGTCGGGGTGCACGACGAGGGCGATCCTCACGGCGCCACCAGCCCGTCGATGTCGGTCGTCGTCACCCGCCGGGCGCCGCCGTGGAGGCCGTGGAGCAGGAACTCCCGGTTGCCGCGGGAGCCGTCGATCGGCGACGGAGCGACCGCCACCGGGGCGATCCCGGCCTGCTCCAGGGCGTCGGCGACCGAGGCGACGGCATCGGCGTGGGCGTCGGGATCGCGCACGATGCCTCCCCGACCCACGCGCTCGCGTCCGACCTCGAACTGCGGCTTCACGAGGACAACGTACCCGGTCCCGTCGCGGCCGGCGCGTGCCAGCTGGGCGGCGACGAGCGCGATCGAGATGAACGACAGGTCGGCGACCACGAGGTCGAAGGGCGCGCCCAGCGCGTCGAGATCGGCGGTGCGAACGTTCGTCCGGTCGACCACCGTCACGCGATCGTCGGTGGCGAGCCGGGTGATCATCTGTCCGTACCCCACGTCGACGGCCACCACCGAGGCCGCGCCCGCCCGAAGGAGGACGTCGGTGAAACCGCCGGTGGACGCTCCGACGTCGAGCACCCGGAGGCCGGCCGGGTCGACGTCGAAGGCGTCGAGGGCGCCGGCCAGCTTCTCCCCGGCGCGGCTGGCCCAGCCGGGGCCGTCCTCGATGCGCACCGGGACGTCGGGGGCGACGAGTGTGGCCGGGGTGGGGGTGGGGGTGCCCACGACCACCACGCGGGACGCTTCGATGGCGCGCCGCGCTGCGCTGCGCGACGGCGCCAGCCCGCGGCGCACGAGCTCGCGATCGAGCCGCCGGCGCGTCAGGACGCCGTCCCGTCCGTGTCGTCGAGGGCCTCCGACAGTCGGTCGACGACCCGATCGGCGACGGACGGGGCGTCGGCCGGGTCGGCGTCGCGTAGCTCGGCCACGAGTCGGGTGACGTCCTGGAGGCCGTCGGACTCGTCGGTGGGGTCCTCGCCGGCGGGCACTTGGTTCGGTGGCGTGGTATCCATGGCCCCATCATCCCACGGACCAGCGACAGGACCCGAGCTTGCTCCCCCTCCGGGACGTCAATCCCACCCGCATCCGACCGCTCCTGACCTGGGCGATCATCGCGGCCAATCTCGCCGTGTTCTTCCTGGTCCAACCCTGGGACGACCCCGAGGCCGCCCTCGAGTTCACCTACGAGAACGCCGCCATCGCGTGCGAGCTCACGACGGGTGATCCGCTGGAACCGCAGGAGGTGGGCGGCCCCTGTCTCGACGAACAGGCGGCCGATCCGATCTTCCCCGACAAGAACGTGCCGCTGAGCGCACTGGTGTCCATGTTCCTGCACGGCGGTCTCGCCCACCTCGGCTTCAACATGTGGAGCCTGTGGATCTTCGGCAACAACGTCGAGGAGGCGTACGGACGGGTGGGCTACGCCCTGCTCTATCTCGTGACGGGCATCGCCGCCACCGTGGGCTTCGTCGCCGTCAACCCGGAACTCACGGTCCCCCTCGTGGGCGCCAGCGGCGCCATCGCCGGCGTCATGGGCGCCTACCTGGTGCTCTTCCCCCGGCACCTGGTGATGACCCTGGTGATCTTCCGGATCGTGGCGATCCCCGCCGTCGCCTTCCTGGGCATCTGGTTCCTGAGCCAGTTCCTGCTCTCTTCGGACGCCGGGGAGATCGCCTGGGAGGCGCACGTCGCCGGGTTCGTCGCCGGAGCGCTCATCACGCTGCCCTTCCGACGCCGGTTGCTCGGCAACACCCTCGAAGGCGAGCGACGCCGTGAGCCCGATGCCTTCGGCCGCATCTGAGTCACGCCGGCGGGCGGACGGTGAGATCCGCCAGCGAGGGGACCACGACGTCCGGCGTCATCTCGCGTGGCACCGCCTCGGGGTTGTCGACGACTCCGGTCAGCACGAGCACCCGCTCCCAGCCGGCCGCGATCCCGAGCGCGAGATCCGTCTCGGGGCGGTCTCCCACGACGGCGGTGCGTCCTGGCCCCAGGCGACGCTCCAGCGCCTCACGCATGGGCGCGTTGGGCTTTCCGGCGACCTCGGCGTCGCGTCCGGTGGCCCGCTCCAGAGCGGCGACGATGGCGCCGCCCCCCGGCCAGAGGCCGTCCTCCACGGGGAAGCTGGCGTCGGTGTTCGTGGCGACGAACCGGGCCCCGGCGAAGATGGCGGCCGCGGCGAGACGCAGGCGGTCGTACGTGAGGCGCCGATCGAGCCCCACCACCACGAGCCCGGCCCGTTCCGGTGTGTCGGTGACCCCGATCCCGACGCCGGCGAGCGCGCGCTCGATGCCCGGTTCGCCGACCACCAGGGCCGGCCCGGCCTCGTCGCGGACCAGGTCGGCCGCGGCGATGCTGGAGGTGACCACCTGATCGGCCCGAGCCCGGAATCCCGTCGACGAGGCGATCTTGGCCGCGACGCGCCCGGGGGTGGCGGTCGAGTTGTTCGTGGCGAAGAGGATGTGCACACCGGCGTCGGCGGCAGCCTCGAGGACGCGACCCACCCCGGGCACGCCCCGGCCACCGCGGTAGACGACGCCGTCGAGGTCGCACACCAGGTTGTCCACCGCTAGGAGGGTGGCCGTGGTCATGATCGCTCCCCTCTCAGGATTCCTCGCCCGGGGCTCGGTGACGGACCATCGCGAGCTGAAGCGGATCGCCAAGGGTCTCCGCGATGCTCCGGCCGACGGACGCTACCAGTCCTCGGAGGCCGACCGTTTCCACCGGCACTTCGCCCCCGTCGAGGACCGGTGGATCCGGTACCGGGTGCGCGTCGGCGACGAGGTGGTCGTCGACGGGGTCGTCGGTGAGATCCCGCTGGAGGCGCTGCGGGGCCACGAGGCCACGTTGCCCGCCGAGTCGGGGAGACGCCGCCGTCAGCGGCTGCGCTCTGCGATGGACATCCGCCCCATCGTCGCCTTCGACCGGCGTGGTTTCCCCCTCGTCCCCTTCCCCGATCCCGACCTGGTGCTGGAGACGAACGACGGCTCGCTCCACGAACTCGCCGTCGTGGCGTCGGGACCCCGCGTCGAGGGCCCGCTCGTGATCGCCGACGGGCACCACCGCACCGAGGTGGCCCGGGAGCATCACGCCGCGGTGGGCGGCGACGGACGGGCGGCGCGGATCCTCGGCATGGTCGTGCCGGCCGGGAAAGGACTGCGCGCCGCGTCCTTCCACCGGCGCTTCGCCCTCGCCGGACGCCCCGTGGGTCTGGACCGGGTGTTCGACGTCGTCCCCGCCCGGCGTCCCGGGGTGCCGCCGCCCGGCGGACTGCTGTGGTGGCCCGGAGACGGCACCCCGGGCCTGGGCCTGCGCCTCCGGCCAGGGACCGCCGACCTCCCGCCGGGGCACGCCGGGGTGCCGGCCGCGGTGGCGGCGCGCCACCTGCTCCCCCTGGCGGGGGTGGAGGAGCACGATGCCGAGTACGAGGGCGACGTCGACGCGGCGGTGGCCGACCTCCCCGCCCCCGGTGCTGCGCTGCTGCTCGGGGACGTCCCGCTGGCGTCGGTGAGGACCGCCGCCGAGACGGGCCATCACCTCCCACCGAAGGCGACCCGGTTCACGCCGAAGCCCCTCTCGGGGCCGATCACCCGGCCGATCGACTGAAGTCGTCCACGATCGCCGCGTAGAGCCGGGCCGTGAGCCCCACCGAGCGCTCGCTCACGCGCTCGTCGTGGCCGTGGAACATCGAGAGGAACTCGCCGAAGCCCAGGCGGTCGTCATGGAGTCCGAGGCCGTAGCACACGGTGCCGCGGGGCCGGAAGAACCGGGCGTCCGTGGCCACCGGGATCAGCGTCGGCAGGAGTCGTGCGCCGGGGGCCACCCGGTCGATCGCCGTCTCCATCGCCTCCCAGAGCGGGCCGTCCGTCGGCGACTCGGACGCCGGGGTGCTCTCGATCGGATCGAGGTCGAGGTCGTCGTCGAAGCCGGGGCCGATGGCCTTGCGGAAGTGGTCGTGGACGCTGTCGGCGTCCTGGCCGGGCACCGTCCGGACGTCCAACTCCGCGACGGCGCGATCGGGCACCACGTTGGCCTTCACGCCGGCCTCCAGCGTGTTGGGGCTGATCGTCATGTGCGTGCAGGCGTGCACCCATCGGGCGAACCCCGGATCGTCCAGTGCCAGCTCGTCGATGGCGGCGTCCACCCGGTCGGGGTCGACGAGGGCCTCGGCGAGGGCCCGCGGAGGACCCCAGGCCGCCACGAAGCGGCGCCAGACGTCGGTGATCGCCACGGGCGGCTGATGCTCGTCGAGGCGGGTGATCGCCCGTGCCAGCGGGAGGAGCGCATTGTCGGCCCGGTAGGGCTGGCTGCCGTGCCCGGGTGTCCCCGACGCCCGCAGTCGTCGCCAGTGGGGCCCCTTCTCGGCCACGGTCACGGGGATCCCCGGTCCGGCGCCGCCGGTGAGGGCCGGAGCTCCGATCTCCGTGAGGAGATAGTCGCACGCCACCTCCTCCCAATGGTGCTCGACGATCCAGTGGGCCCCGAAGGTTCCGGACGCCTCCTCGTCGGCCACGGCGAAGAAGAGGAGATCGCCCGCGGGCGGAGCGACCTCCCCGTCGAGATAGCGTTTGAACACGGCCGCCATGGCGGCCGTCTGGTTGAGCATGTCCACGGTGCCCCGGCCCCACACGAATCCGTCGGACCGGATGCCCTCGAAGGGATCCACGCTCCACCCATCGGGCGACACGGGCACGACGTCCGTGTGCCCCATGAGCATGAGGCTGGGCGCCTCGGGATCGGTTCCCTCGACTCGATACAGCGTGCTCACCCGTCCCGGGTGCGGTTCGAACTCCCGCCCGCGTGCGCCCAGATAGTCGGCGATCGTCTCCACCGACCGCCGTTCCTGGCCGGCGTCGGGGGTGCCGTCGTTCACACAGGCGTTGCGCACGAGCGCGACGAGGAGTTCGACGACCTCGTCGCCGGGCACGGTCACCGGTGATCCCTCCGGTGGCGGCGCGTGCATCGGGTGGCAGGGCTCATCGGTCGGCCGACGAGTACATGACGATGTGGCGGGCGGTGAAGCCGTTGGCCTCGAAGAAGTTCTTGGCGAGGCGGTGGCCAGGGCTCACATGGGCGTCGAAGTGGTCGATGCCCAGATCGTCGGCCCACTCGAAGAAGTGGTCCATCATCGCCTCGGCCACACCCACCTGACGGGCCTCGGCCACGGTGAAGACGTACGTCACCGCCGCCCGGAGCGCCCGGTCCGCCTGCGGCAGCAGGGGCTCGACGCGCCCGACGAGGAATCCCAGCGGCACGCCGTCGATCGTGCCGATGGCGACCGTCGTTTCCTCGGCGTCGACGAGGTCCTCGAGGCTCGCCCGGGCCGGTTCGGCGAGGCCCTCGGCGAGGTCCCAGAGGGGTTTGAGCGCGGTCATCTCCGTCTCGAGGAGGCGGTACATCGACAGCAGCTCGTCGAGATCGTCGAGGGTCGCGGGTCGGGCGGCGACGTCCACGGCGGCGAGGCTAGTGGACCCCGCCGGAGTACCCGACCGGTGTCATGCGCAGTCGCGGCAGAGCTTCTTGCGCTTGTTGGCGAGCTGGGCGCTCTTCTTGATCTGGAAGCAGTTCGTGCACACGAACTCGTCGGGCGTGGCCTCCTCGGCCCCGCTCTCGAGGGCGATGGTGGCGCGGCGGATCTGGCGGAGCTCCTCGGCCTCGTCGACGGGGAGGGACTCGGCCTCCTCGTCCTCGGTGAGCATCTCGAGCTCCTCGGCCTCGAGCTCGTCGAGCGCCTCGTCGTCCTCCCCCGACTCGTCGTCCCCGTCGTCGTCCAAATCGTCGTCGAGGTCGTCGTCCAGGTCGTCGTCGAGATCGTCGTCCAAATCGTCGTCGAGGTCGGCGTCGTCGAGGTCGGCGTCGTCGTCGAGCCAGTCCTCGTCCGGCTCGAAATCCTCGTCGCTGTTGGCCATCGTGGCTCCTGAGTGGAAGGCGGCGGCAGTATATCGACAGGCCGCCATGGCGGCAGGGACCTTTGGCCCGACCCGCCGCCGCCCTCAGATGGCGAGACGAAACGCCCCCGGGCGGACCTCGATCCGCACCGGCGTCGTGCCCAGGTGGTCCCCGTCGACCTCGACCGGCCACGGGTCCTCCGCCTCGATCCGGACCTCCGCGGCGCGCATCCGGATGACGGACCGGTCCCGCAGATGGACGCCCCGGGCCACCTTCGGATGCAGGGCGAGTGCCCGCCACTTCGAACAGGCGAAGATCTGCAGGTCGACGACGCCGTCGACGAGCGTGGCCTTCGGAGCGATGTTCAGCCCCCCGCCGAAGAACTGGCCGTTGGCGGCGACCACGGTGATGGCCGATCCCTCCCAGGTCCGGCGTTCGGTCTCGATCCGTACCGCACCCGTCGTCCGGTACCGGGGCAGGGTCAGCCAGAAGGCGATCTGGTACCGGAGGCGGCCCCAGCGGCGGCTCAGGCGCTCGGCCCGTTCGACGGTGGCACCGAGGATCCCGGCGTCGACGGCGTTGATGGCGTGGCGAACCCCCCACGCACCGTGCACCGCCACGGCGTCGCAGTGGTAGGTCTGGCCGGTCGCGAGGTGGGTCGCCGCCTCCTCGAGACGTTGGGAGATGCCGAACGTCCGAACGAAATCGGATCCGGTCCCCGCCGGGAGGATCCCGAGGATCGGGTCGACGGCACCGGCGTCGAGCGCCGCGTCGACCACGAGCGAGGCGGTGCCGTCCCCGCCGACGGCCACGAACCGGTCGGCTCCTGCGGCCACGGCGTGGCGCACGAGGGTGCGGAGGTGCTCTGCGGACTCGGTCACGTGGAGGTCGGCGACGACCCCGGCGGCCTCGAGGGCGGCCGCCGCTCGTTCGGCGAGGGGTCGACCCCGGCCGGCCGACGGGTTGACGAGCCCGACCCACCTCACAGCGCCCCCGCAGCGGCCACCACGCCGCGGTCGAGCCGGCGGATCGCGTCGTCGAGCGTCTCGCTGGGTCCGTCGCCGACGTCGCGGATCTGCCGCAACAGGTCGATCAGTTGACGGCAGTTCCGGACGAAGTCGCCGACGCCGGGCGCCTCGTCCTCGAACAAGTCGTCGAGTCCCTCGCCACCGACCCATCGATGCGCCAGTTCGACGAACCCGGGCTCGGGAGCGCGGGTGACGGGCAGGCCGAACCGGTCTTCGTCGACGGCGAGCCGCTCCCACGTCTCCAGCACGACCGATGCCCGCTCGGCGAGGCGCCGGGAGGGGTAGGCGGCCGCCTCGGGGCCCGACCGGGGCTCGTACGTGAACATCGAGGCCAGGGCCGCCACCTCGGCGGCGTCGAGGTCGGCGAACACGTCGCTCCGGAGGCTCTCGGCGAGCACCAGGTCGAGGTCGGCGTACAGCACGCGCAATCGCTCGCCGTGCTCCGACAGCGTCCACCCGGTGACGTACCCCCGGGCCTCCAGCAGCTCGATGATCGCCCGGAAGCGCCGGGCCAGGCCGCCGGGGGCCTCCCGGACCCGCCGCTCGAGCCGTCTGAGGCGCTTCTCCAGCCGGCGAACGCTTCGCAGCGCCCCGAGATGGCGGTCGAGGTCCGGGCAGGCGGCGGCCGGCGGAGCAGCCGTCTCGTGCGGGAGATCGAGGGCGTCGCCCACCTCCGCTCCCCGCAGGTCCTCGGCGACGCGCAGGCGGTAGTCGGCGTCCCGGGTCCGGATCGGCTGCGGCAGGTCCATACGGCCGGTGACGACGGAGGAGACGGGCAGCCGGTCGAGGGACAGGCGGTGGAGCTGGCCCTCCTCGTCCACGGTCACGAGACGCGGCCGCTTGCCGTGACTGCGAGCGACCACCACCTGGCGCCGCACGCGACCCCGAGTCGTCCATTCGATGATGTCGCCCGCCGACCGCGACGAGGCGAACTCCCGCATCACGCCGTCCCGGGCCCGGGGCTCGTCGACCACGGCCGCGACATCGCCCAGCTCGCACCGGGCCGCCTCTCGCTCCGCCTCGAGCTCGGCCCGGATCGAGTCGATCTGCTCCTCGAGCTGCTCCCGGCGCCGCAGCTCGGAGAACCGGGCGAACGAGGCGTCCAGGAGCCGCTCGGCGGTCGATCGGGGGTAGGTGGCGACCAGGTTGACGGCCATGTTGTAACTCGGCCGGAAGCTCGACACGAGCGGATGCGTACCGGCGGCGGCGATGCCGGCCACCCGCTCGAACTCGACGTAGCGGGAATGCAGCACCACCGCGGTGCCGGCATCGTCGATGCCGCGTCTGCCGGCGCGTCCGGTCAGCTGGGTGTAGTCCCCAGGGCGCAGGAGCTCGTGGTGCTCGCCCGTGAACTTGGAGAGGTTCTCGATCACGACCGTTCGTGCGGGCATGTTGATCCCCAGCGCCAGCGTCTCGGTGGCGAAGACGACGCGCACCAACCCCTCGGCGAACAGTTCCTCCACGGTCTCCTTGAAGGCCGGGACCATCCCTGCGTGATGGGGGGCGATGCCGAGCTCCAGTCCCCGCATCCATCGATCGAAGCCCAGGACCGCCAGATCGGCCGGTTCGAGGTGCGCGGTCCGCGCTTCGGCGACCGCCCTGATGCGGCGGCGCTCCTCACCGGACGTGAGTCGCAGCCCGAAGTCCACCACCTGCCCGGCCGCGGCCTCGCAGCCCGCTCGGGAGAAGATGAAGAAGATCGCCGGGAGGAGGCCCCGGTCGGCGAGCATCTCACAGGTCTCGAAGCGGCGGGGTGTGGCGTAGCGGCGGGCCCGGCGCCCGCCGGCCGACGTCATCGACTC
>JAWVYO010000055.1:0-15837 GCA_033722675.1 Acidimicrobiia bacterium
CCATCCTCGATTCGCCGTTCCCGCCGAATGCCGACACGCCCGAAGCCGAGACGCTGAGCTTCCTCTGGTCCTTCGAACGACTCGTCGCCGAGTGCGCCGCCGACGCCTACTGCGCAGAGACCTACCCGGACCTCGAAGACACCCTGCTGGACGTCGTCGTCTCCTACAACGAGGATCCGGGCGAGATCACGGGTGACGACATCGTGGTCGGCATCGGCCAGGCCTTCGCCGACACCTCGGCGATCGGCCTCATCCCGTGGACGATCTACGAACTGCGTGCGGGCAACGAGGACGCGCTCTTCGAACTGACCGGGCAGGAATGGTCCCGCCGGTTCCAGAGCGACGACGTCACCGACTCCGAGGGAATGTACAACAGCGTGATCTGTGCCGACGAGTACACGACCGGCGACTTCGAGCGCATCGAGGCGGCGGTCGTCGGCGAGATCCCTCCCGAGCTCGAGAGCGCCCTGCTGCAGCCCGTGTTCGAACTCACCAATCTCTGCTCGTACTGGCATCCGCGCGTGAGCGTGGACGACTCACCGGTCGTGAGCGACATCCCGGCCCTCGTGCTCGTCGGCGGCTACGACACCGCAACGCCACCCCTGTGGGGCGAACTCACCGTCCAGACCCTGTCCAACGGCTACCTCGTCGAGATCCCCGGGTCCGGCCACAACGTCCTCAACGAGGCGTGTCCCATCGAGATCGCGACGCAGTTCCTCGACGATCCATTCACCCGGCCCGACACCGCCTGCCTGGCCTCCATCGACTGGCCGTACTTCGAGTAGGCACGAGTCGAGCGGGCCGTCGGGCGGTGCTCCTTCCCTGCCGGACTCGACGGGCTGAACGGTGGCGCGCTGATAGGTTCTGCCTCGCTCGCCCAAGGAGACCTCGATGCCGTTCGACCGCCCCGATCCGGTGCGAATCGGGCTCGTCGTCGCCGTCGGTGCGATCGTGATGGCGGCCTGCGGCGGAGACGCAGCAGAATCGCCGACCATCGCCGGCACCGGTGACGACTCGGCCGCGACGACGACCCTCGCAGCGACGACGGCACCGCCCACGACGGCATCGTCGACGACCGGGACGTCCTCCAGCACCACGAGTCCTCCGAGGGCGACGTCTCCGACGAGCACGACCATCGCCTCCAGCACCACGACGACGATCGCACCCACGACGACCCTGGAGGAGGAGCCCGCCATCGAGCGAGCGACGGGCAGCGGGGTGGTCGAACTCGACGACCGTTCCTTCGAGGTGGAGGTCGTCCTCTGCGGCTGGTTGGACGGCGGCAGCGGATCGCCGCTGGCGGGCGAGCCGAACTCGCGCAACGACTTCCGCCTGCGGACGGTGGCGGTCCTCGAGGACGGGCTCTTCGTCCTCGACGTCGACCGGGACGCCGCCGTCGGGCCGATCTGGGTGTCCGTCGAACTCCTCCGCGCACCCGAGGAGGGCGACTCGGAGTCGATCTCCTGGGCGAACGAGCGCCAGTTCTACACGGCGATCACCATCGAAGGGAAGCGGATCACCACCGACCGACCGCTCGTCGTGGTCGAGGACTCCACCGACATGTTCTCGCCTGCCCACGAGGTCACGTTCGACGTCCGTTGCGACTCCTTCGGGGGGATCCCCGACGAGTACGTCGAGCAGCTGTCGGCGGTCCTGGGTGTGGAACCGCCCGAACTCACCGGCGAGGGTGTCGTCGTCATCGACGGTGAGTCGTACGACGTCACCACCCGCGAATGCGGCGTGGTCGCGGGGGCGCTCGAGATCACGGCCGAGTCCGAGGACGGAGCCGTCGTCGTGACCGCGACCGACCTGGGTTCCGAGACCGCCGGCATCATCAGCGACACGATCTGGGCCGAGGTCGACGGGGAGATCCTCGTGGTCGCCGAGGACCTCGACCTCGTCGCCGAAGACGACCGTATCCGGACGACCGGGCCCGTTCCGTACACGGGTCCCGATCTCGGGGAGCAGCTCGGGACGATGTCCGTCGACCTCCTCTGCGGTTGATCACAGGCGGCACCATCCGGGCCCCCCGCGGACGGCGGGCCGTCGCCGAGCCCCTCACTACGCTCCGACCATGACGCTCGTCGGATCCCTCGCCGAGGCGGCAGCAGCCGTCGTCGGGGAGGAGCGCGTCCGTACCCATCCGCTGGAACTGCACCTCTACCGCTCCGATGCCGGGCTGGCGACGGGGGATGCCTCCGTCGTCGCCTTCCCCGAGACCGTCGACGAGGTCGTGGCCCTGGTCGGGGCCGCCACCCGTGCGGGTGCGCCGGTCGTCGCTCGCGGTGCCGGCACCGGGCTCGCCGGCGGAGCGGTGCCCGATGGCGGAGCCCTCGTGCTCGTCATGACCCGCATGGACGCGATCCACGACGTCGACACCGCGAACCGCACCGCCTGGGTCGATCCGGGCGTCATCAACCTCGACCTTTCCCGCCACACGGAGCCGCTCGGTCTGCACTTCGCCCCGGACCCGTCGTCACAGGCGGCGTGCACCATCGGCGGCAACGTCGCCAACAACTCCGGGGGCCCCCACTGCCTGGCCGAGGGATCGACCGTCAATCACGTCCTCGCCGTCGAATACGTGGCGGCCGACGGCTCGATCCGCACGGTCGGCGGAGCGGCCCCGGATCCGATCGGACTCGACCTTCGCGCCCTCCTCGTCGGGTCCGAGGGGACGCTCGGCATCGTGACCCGCGTGCTGGTGAAGCTGACGCCGAACGCCCCGGCGGTCCGGACCCTGCTGCTGTCCTTCGACGACATCGAGTCCTGTGCGGCGACCGTGGCCGGCGTCATCGCCGACGGCGTCGTTCCCGCCGCGCTCGAGATGATGGACCGCCCGCTGATTCGGGCGATCGAGAACTTCATCCACGCCGACCTCCCCGTCGACGCTGCAGCGATGCTCCTCGCCGAGGTGGCCGGCCATCCGGACGCAGTCGACTCGGAGGCGGCCGTCGTCGAGCGGGTCGGACGCGCCCACGGCGCGACCGTGCGGGTCGCCGCCGACGAGGCCGAACGTGCGATCCTCTGGAAGGGTCGCAAGTCTGCCTTTGGCGCCGTCGCTCAGATCGCGCCGGACTACTACCTCCACGACACGGTGGTACCGCGCACCCGCCTGGTCGAGGCGATGCGACGCCTGTACGAGATCGCCGAGCGGTACGACCTCACCCTGCTGAACACGGTGCACGCGGGAGACGGCAACCTCCACCCGAAGCTGGCCTTCGACGCCTCCGAGCCAGGGGTGCTCGATCGGGTGCATGCCGCCGGGCGGGAGATGGTGACGCTCGCGATCGAGCTCGGCGGCGCCCTGACGGGGGAGCACGGGATCGGTCTGGAGAAGAAGGAGCTGATGGAGCTGGCGTTCTCCCGGGTCGATCTCGACGCCCAGGCCCGGCTCCGGGACGCCCTCGACCCCGACGGTCTGCTGAATCCCGGCAAGATCCTCCCGGCCGGCGCCCGGTGCGCCGAGTTCGGCCGTCCCGTCCCCGAGGGGACCTGGATATGACCTCGATCGCCTCGCTGCTCGCCGCCTTCGCCCGGGACGAGGTGCCCGGTGCGCCGGACACCGACGTTGCCGTATCGCCGGTCACCCCGGAGGAGACCGCTCGCGTGCTGGGCCTGTGCAGTGAACACGGTCTGTCCGTCCGGTTCTGGGGGACCGGGACCCGCGCCGGGATGGGATATCCGGTGGAGGCCGATGTCCTGGTCTCGACCCGGCGGATGACGTCGGTCGTCGACTGGCAGCCCGACGACCTGACGGTGACCGTCCAGCCCGGCCATCCCGCCGACGACCTGCACGGGATGCTCGCCGAGCGCGGCCAGGCGGTGGTGCTCGCCTCCGGCGGCACGGTGGGCGGTGCGCTGGCGTCGGCGTCGTCGGGCCCGGCGAGGCTGCGGTACGGCCCGGTCCGCGACCATGTGCTCGAGACCGTGCTCGCCACCGGCGACGGTCGCGTCGTGCGGGCGGGCGGACGAGTCGTGAAGAACGTCACCGGCTACGACGTCCCCCGTCTCGTCACCGGCTCCCTCGGGTCGCTCGGGATGATCTGCTCGGTCACGCTGAAGCTCTGGCCCGTACCCGAGGCTGCGGCGACGGTGACGGTGACGGACCCCGAACGGGCGCTGGCCACCGCCTACCGACCCCTCGCGATCCTCAGCGGTCCCTTCGGCGCACGGGTGTATCTCCAAGGGACGGCCTCGGAGGTCGAGGCGCAGGCCGCCGAGCTCGGCGGCGAGGCAGCCGACGGACACCGGTGGCCGGAGGACCCGATGGGCACGTACGTCGTCCAGGTGCGGGTCCCGCCGGATCGGGTGCCCGAGGCCGTTCGGCGCTCGCCCGACACCCACGTGGCCCAGCACGGCGTCGGCATCGTCACCTTCGGGACCGACCGCCTCGAGGACCTCGTCGCGATCCGGTCGTGGGCGGAGGGCGTGGGCGGCGCGGCGGTCCTCGTTCGGCGTCCCGACGGAGCCGACATCGAGCCTTGGGGTTCGCCCCCCGAGACCGTCGACGTCCAGCGTCGCGTCAAGGCGGCGTTCGACCCCGACGGCGTCTGCAATCCGGGGATCCTCCCGGGACGGATCTGATGCCCTTCACGACACCGCTGGCGCCCACCGGCCCGGAACTCGACGCGTGCATCCACTGCGGACTCTGTCTGCCGCACTGCCCGACGTTTCGGCTCACCGGAGACGAGGCGGCCTCACCGCGTGGCCGGCTGGCCGCCATGTCGGCTGTGAAGGACGGCATCGCCGGCATCGACGCCACCTTCGAGGAGATGATGGGCTTCTGCCTGGGCTGCCGCGCCTGTGAGGCCGTCTGTCCGTCCCTCGTCCCCTACGGCCGGGCCCTCGAGGGCGCCCGCGCCGAGGTCGCTGCGGCAGGGCGGGGCAGCCGCCTCCGACGACTCCTCCTCGGCAGGATCCTCCCGCTCCGATGGGTCGTGCGCCTGGTCACCCTGGGCGCCACCCTCCTGCAACGCCTCGCGGCCACCCGCTGGCTGCCGGGCCGGCTCGGTCGCGGCCTCGCCGGGCTCCGCAGCCTGCGGTGGCGCCGATCCTCGACGATCGGAACCGACCTGGCGGCGGTGGGAGAGGAGATCGGGACCGCGGCCCTGCTCGCCGGGTGTGTGATGGATCCCTGGTTCGCCGACGTCCACGGGGCGACGATCACCGTCCTGCGTCGCGCCGGCTATCGCGTCGTCGTGCCCGAGGGCCAGACCTGCTGCGGGGCCCTCGCCGCCCACGACGGGGCCGCGGATGCAGCCGCCCGGCTCGCCCGCCGCACCGTCGCGGCCTTCGCAGGCGCCGACCTCGTCGTCGCCGACGCCGCGGGGTGCGGGGCCCACCTGAAGGACTACGAGCACTGGGCCGCGGGCGGTGACGAGTTCGCGGGAAGGGTCCGCGACGTCACCGAGGTGGTGGCCGAGGCGATCCACGACGGACGGCTGCCCACGTTCGAAGGGGCCGAGCCGGTGGCGGTCCAGGACCCCTGCCACCTCCGCCACGCCCAGCGGGTGACGGCGGCCCCGCGCACCGTCGTCTCGGCAGCCGGCCATCCCGTGGTCGAGCTGGATCCCGATGGCATCTGCTGCGGCGCCGCCGGCGTCTACTCGATGCTGCGTCCGGGGACCGCCGACCAGCTCGGGACCCGCAAGGCCGACATCGTGCGCAGCCGCGGGGTGGCGACGGTCGCCTCGGCGAACCCCGGCTGCGAGATGCAGCTCCGCTCGCACCTCGACGCCGATCACGAAGTCGTCCATCCGGTCGAGCTGTACGCCCGGGCGCTCACGGCCGGCCGGGCCACCCGCCGAACGGCCCTGGGATAGGGACCACCGTCCCCTGTTGACCGATCGTCTCCGCGACGACGCTGACACCTGCCCTGCAACCGGAGGACGTCGTGGATCGACCGATCGTGACCGTGGACGGCAACGAATCCGCCGCCTACGTCGCACACAAGCTGTCCGAGGTGATCGCCATCTACCCGATCACCCCCTCCTCGCCGATGGGCGAGCACGCCGACGCGTGGTCGAACGCCGGCACCCGCAACGTCTGGGGCGGCTCGCCGACGGTCGTCGAGATGCAGTCGGAGGGCGGCGCAGCCGGCGCCTGCCACGGTGCCATCCAGGGCGGTGCGCTCACGACGACCTTCACCGCCTCCCAGGGTCTGCTCCTCATGCTCCCCAACATGTACAAGATCGCCGGCGAGCTCTCCGCGGGCGTCATCCACGTGGCGGCCCGCACCGTCGCCACCCATGCGCTGTCGATCTTCGGCGACCACAGCGACGTCATGGGGGCCCGCCAGACCGGCTTCGCCCTCCTCGCCTCGTCCTCGGTCCAGGAGGCCCAGGACATGGCCGCGATCGCCCACGCGGCGACGCTGAAATCCCGGATCCCGTTCCTCCACTTCTTCGACGGCTTCCGGACCTCCCACGAGGTCGCCAAGATCGAGCGAGTCACCGAGGACGACCTCCGGGCGATGATCGACGCCGAGGACGTCGCGGCGCACCGCCGCCGGGCCCTCGACCCCGAGCATCCGGTGCTCCGGGGCACGGCCCAGAACCCCGACGTGTTCTTCCAGGCCCGGGAGGCATGCAACCCCTACTACGAGGCGGTCCCCGGCATCGTCCAGGACGCGATGGACCGCTTCGCCGGAC
Organism: Acidimicrobiia bacterium; assembly: GCA_033722675.1. Classification (GTDB taxonomy): domain Bacteria; phylum Actinomycetota; class Acidimicrobiia; order Spongiisociales; family UBA11373; genus DATHYU01. The sequence continues at coordinate 6,651 of JAWVYO010000055.1, forward strand.
TCGTCGGGCGTCAGTACCGGCTGTTCGACTACCACGGCGCCCCCGACGCCGAGCGCGTCGTCGTCCTCATGGGCTCGGGCGTCGGCGCCGCCACCGAGGCCGTCGACCGCCTCGTCGCCGAGGGCGAGAAGGTCGGCATGCTCGTCGTCCGCCTCTACCGGCCCTTCGCCGCGGACGCGTTCCTCTCCGCACTGCCCGAGACGACGGAGGCGCTCGCGGTGCTCGACCGCACGAAGGAGCCCGGCGCCACCGGCGAGCCGCTCTACCAGGACGTGCTCACCGCCGTCGCCGAGGCGGGCGCCGACGGCACGCTCCCCCTGCAGACCCTCCCCCGGATCGTCGGGGGCCGCTACGGGCTGTCGTCGAAGGAGTTCACCCCGGCGATGGTCAAGGCGGTCCTCGACGAGGTGGACGCCGAGACCCCGAAGCGCCACTTCACCGTCGGCATCGTCGACGACGTGTCCCACCTGAGCCTCGAGTTCGACCCCGAGTGGACCGCCGAACCCGAGGACGTCGTCCGGGCGCTGTTCTTCGGGCTGGGCTCCGACGGGACGGTGGGCGCCAACAAGAACTCCGTGAAGATCATCGGCGAGCACACGGACCTCCACGCCCAGGGCTACTTCGTCTACGACTCGAAGAAGTCGGGCGCGATGACCGTCTCGCACCTCCGGTTCGGCCCGAATCCGATCACGTCGAGCTACCTCATCGACCGGGCCGGGTTCGTCGCCTGCCACCAGTTCGGGCTGCTCGAGAAGGTGGACGTCCTGGGCCGGGCGCGGCGGGGCGGCATCTTCCTGCTGAACAGCCCGTATCCGGCCGACGAGGTCTGGGACCGGCTGCCCGCCGAGGTCCAGCGACAGATCGTCGACAAGGAACTCCGGTTCCTGGTCGTCGACGGGTACTCCGTGGCCCGCGAGGCCGGCCTCGGGGGGCGGATCAACACGGTCCTCCAGACGTGTTTCTTCGGGCTCGCCGACGTGATCCCCGTCGACGAGGCGATCGACGCCATCAAGGAGTCGATCCGTAAGTCCTACGGCAAGCGGGGCGAGACGGTGCTGCAACGGAACTTCGCCGCCGTCGACGCCGCGCTCGACGCGCTCCACGAGGTGACGGTGCCGGAGACCGTGACGAGCGAGCTCCACCGGCGGCCGCCCGTCCCCGAGCACGTGCCCGACTTCGTCGAGCGCGTCACGGCGCGCATCATCGCCGGCGAAGGCGACCTGCTTCCGGTCTCGGCGCTGCCCGTCGATGGAACCTTCCCGACCGCGACCGCCCGGTACGAGAAGCGGTCGATCGCCATGGAAATCCCGATCTGGGATCCCGAGATCTGCATCGATTGCGCCCGGTGCGCCCTCGTGTGCCCCCACGCCGCCATCCGGATCCGGTACAACACGCCGGACGAGCTCGCCGACGCCCCCGAGTCGTATCTCACCCGGGAGCCGAAGGGCCGGGACTTCTCGGACATGCTCCTCACGGTGCAGGTGGCCCCCGACGACTGCACGGGATGCGGCGTCTGCGTCCAGGTCTGCCCTGCGAAGTCGAAGGAGATGGTCAAGCACAAGGCCATCAACATGGAGCCCAAGGATGAGCACCTCGAGGTGGAGCGGGAGCGGTACGAGTACTTCCTGTCCCGTCCCGAGGTCGATCGCACCACCGTCAACACGGTGTCGGTGAAGGGGTCCCAATCGCTCCTGCCGCTCTTCGAGTACTCCGGGGCCTGTTCGGGCTGCGGCGAGACGCCCTACGTCAAGCTCATGAGCCAGCTGTTCGGCGACCGCACCGTGATCGCCAACGCCACGGGCTGCTCGTCCATCTACGGCGGCAACCTGCCGACGACGCCCTACACCGTGACTCCCGAGGGCCGCGGCCCGGCGTGGTCGAACTCGCTCTTCGAGGACAACGCCGAGTTCGGGCTCGGCATCCGGCTCGCCGCCGATGCCCGGGGCGAAGCGGCCCGGGCGCTCCTCGAGCGGATGGCGACCGACGTCGGCGCCGAACTGGTCGAGGCGATCTTGAACGCCGACCAGAGCGACGAGGCCGGCATCGCCGAACAGCGAGCCCGCGTCGCCGCCGCCGAGGAACGGCTCGAGGCGCTCGGCACCCCCGAGGCCGCCGAGATGCTCGCCCTCACCGACGCCCTGCTCCGCAAGAGCGTGTGGATCGTCGGCGGCGACGGGTGGGCCTACGACATCGGGTTCGGCGGACTCGACCACGTGCTCGCCTCGGGCCGAGACGTCAACGTCCTCGTGCTGGACACCGAGGTGTACTCCAACACGGGCGGCCAGGCCTCGAAGGCGACCCCGCGGGCCGCCGTGGCCAAGTTCGCCAGCGGTGGCAAGCCCACCGGCAAGAAGGATCTCGGCCAGATCGCCATGGCCTACGGCAACGTGTACGTCGCCCAGGTCGCGATGGGGGCGAACATGACCCAGGTCGTCAAGGCCTTCGCCGAGGCGGAGTCCTGGCCGGGGCCGTCGATCATCATCGCCTACAGCCCGTGCATCGCCCACGGCATCGACATGACGAACCAGATGGACCAGCAGAAGCTGGCCGTGCAGTCGGGCTACTGGGAGCTCTACCGCTTCGATCCCCGCCTCGCGGTGACCGAGGAGCACCCCTTCAAGCTCGACAGCCGGCCGCCCAGCACCCCCTTCAAGGAGTTCGCCATGAAGGAGGCCCGCTTCGCCATGCTCGCCAAGGCGAACCCGCAGCGGTCCGAGGAGCTGATGGAGGCGGCACAGGAGGACATCACGGAGCGGAGGCGGCTCTACGAGCAGCTGGCCGGACTCGAGCGGGGTCTCCCCGGGGAGGACGTGACCGTATGACGGTGGAACTTGAGAGCACGTATCTGGGCATGACGCTGCGGAACCCGCTCGTCGTGGCCGCCAACCCCCTGGGGCGCGACGTCGAGATGCTGAAGCGGCTGGAGGCGGCCGGTGCCGCCGCAGTCGTCCTGCCCTCGCTGTTCGAGGAGCAGATCGAGCACGAGGCGTACGAGGTCCACAACGTGATGGAGTACGGCGCCGAGACGTACGCCGAGCACGCCTCGGGCTTCCTGCCCGAGATGCAGGAGTACAACACGGGGCCGCAGCGGTACCTCGACCTCGTCGGCGCCGCCCGGGAGGCACTCGACGTCCCCGTCATCGGCTCGCTCAACGGGGCGTCGCCCGGCGGCTGGACCGAGTACGCCCGGATGATCCAGGACGCCGGGGCCGATGCGCTCGAGCTGAACATCTACTTCGTGGCCGCCGACCTCGACGAGACCGGCGCCGAGGTGGAGGGCCGGTACCTGCGACTCGTCCAGCAGGTGCGCAGCGCGATCTCGATCCCCCTGGCGGTGAAGATCGGCCCGTACTTCTCCTCGATCGGGCACTTCGCCCGGCTCCTCGTCGACGTCGGCGCCGACGGCCTCGTGCTCTTCAATCGCTTCAATCAGCCCGACATCGACCTCGAGACCCTCGACGTGCTACCGAAGGTGCGCCTCACCGACAGCGACTCCGGCCGGCTCACGCTGCGATGGATCGCGATCCTCCGGGGGAGGATCGAGGCCTCGCTCGCGGCCACGACCGGTGTGCACACGTCCGACGACGTCCTGAAGCTGCTGCTGTCGGGGGCGGATGTCACGATGATGGCCTCGGCACTGCTCAAGCACGGCCCGGTGCGGCTGACCACGGTGCTCGACGGGGTCCGGGCGTGGCTGGAGGAGCACGACTACGCCTCCGTCGAGCAGATGAAGGGCTCGCTCAGCCAGCAGTACTCGCCCGATCCGGCCGCCTTCGAGCGGGCCAACTACATGGACGCGCTCGTCTCCTACTCGATGCCGCGGGTCTAGAGCACCTTGGCGTAGACGGTCATCGGCTCGAGGTCGGAACCGAAGTACCGGAGAGCCTGGCCGAGCCAATCCACGGCCGGGACGAACACGCGGATCCGGTCGACCCCGAGGTCGGCCGCCCGGTCGACGATGGCATGGACCATGGCACGGGCGTCGGGTTCCGACGTCTCGACCCAGCCCACCCGGAAGGTCTCGGCCTCCACGGCGGCGATCGCCCACCCGGGGCGTCCCTCCCAGAGGGTGCGGTCCCGGGCGGCGGCCACGAGGTCGTCGGGGGTGAGGCGCCGGAAGCGCCACCCGTCGGCCGGGAACAGCCCGCGTGCGGCTCGCGCGAGCGGGCCCGTCGACCACGACATGAGGGCGGGCTCCGCCTCCGCCGAATGAGCGGGCCGCAGGGTCTCGGGCGCAGGCACCCGGCGGCCCCCGTTGCCGACGGGGGTCGGCGAGGAGCCGCCCACCCCTCGGGTGGCGATCGTCCACTCCGACACGGGGCGGAAGCCGGCGCTCGTCACCTGGCCGATGGCGGCCGTGTTCCAGTCCTCGACGACGAGACGCACGACGCGCACGCCCCGGTCCCGGGCCCACGCCCACAGCTCCTCGCCGACGGCCGTGCCGAGACCGCTCCGGCGGTGGTCCGGGTGGACCCGCATGCCCTGGGCAAGGGCCTCGTCGTCGGACATCGCCACGATCGACCCGAGGGCCACGACCTCCCCGCCGACCTCGGCCACCATCGGCATCGAAGCCGGGTCGTCGATCCAGCGGGGGAGCGCATCGGCGACGTAGTCGCCCCAGGCGAAGGTGTCCCGGGTCCAGGGGGCGATGCGCTCGGCGTCGCCGGCGACGGCGGGCCGGATGACGGTCGACATGGCGGCGAGGGTATCGCCGCCTTCTCTAGTACTCGGCGAGATCGACGGCGCGCTCGATGATGCCGGCGATGCTCGGCATCACCTGCTCCTCGAGGGCCGTGGCGAAGGGGAAGGCCGGCACCTCGGCGGCCGTGTACCGCCGCACCGGCGCGTCCAGCCATTCGAAGGCCTTCTCGCCGATCTGGGCGGCCACCTCGGCCCCGAACCCGAGGTACCCGTTGTCCTCGTGGACCACGAGGATCTTGGAGGTCCGCTGCACCGACGCTTCGATCGACGCCCAGTCGAGCGGTCGGATCGACCGGAGGTCGAGCACCTCGGCCTCGATCCCCTCTTCGGCCAGGGCGTCGGCCGCCTGCACGGCGAAGTGGGACATCGTGCCGTAGGCCATGATCGTGAGGTCGTCGCCGCGACGGCGGAGGGCGGCCGTCCCGATGGGTACCCGGTGCTGACCCTCCGGCACCGGCCCCTTGCCGAGCCGGTAGAGCTTCTTCGGCTCGAGGACCATCACCGGGTCCGGATCCTCCACGGCCGACCGCAGGAGCCCCCGGGCGTCGGCCGGCGTCGAGGGGACCACCACCTTCAGGCCGGGCACGTGCCCGTAGAAGGCCTCGATCGACTGCGAGTGGTAGAGGGCTCCGTGGATGCCGCCGCCGTAGGGCACCCGGATGGTGATGCCGCAGGGCCATCCGCCGTTCGAGCGGTAGTGCATGCGGGCGGCCTCGGAGACGATCTGGTTGAACGCCGGGTGGATGAAGTCGGCGAACTGGATCTCGGCGATCGGCCGCGCCCCTGCCGCCGCCATGCCGATGGCCACGCCGATGATCGACGACTCGGCGAGGGGGCTGTTGAACGCTCGTTCGTGCCCGAAGGTGTCGGTGAGACCGACGGTGGCCTTGAAGACACCACCCTTGGGGTCGGCGACGTCCTCGCCGAAGGTGATCGCATCGTCGTACTCCTCGAAGATGTCGTGGAGCGTGCGGTTCACCGAGGTGATGAGGTTCATCTCCTCGCCCTCGTCGGTCTCGGCGACGTCGACGGCGGGCTCGGTGTTCTCGATGGGCCGGGCGTACACGCCGCTGACGGCGTCGGTGGGGTCCTCGGCCGCCTCGGCGCGTTCGACGGCCCCGGCGATCGCCGTCTGGCAGCGCTCGTCGATCTCCTCCTCGAGCGCCTGGTCGAGGAGGCGGCTCTCGATGAGGTACTGCTTGAGGATCCCGATGGGGTCCCGTCGCCGCCACATCTCCACCTCTTCGGCGGTGCGGTAGAGCTTGTCGTCGTCGTCCGACGTGTGGGCGTAGTACCGGTACGTCTTCGCCTCGATGAACGTCGGTCCGCCCCCCGTACGGGCCCGGTCGACGGCGGCGGCGGTCGCCCGGTACACCTCGAGGATGTCGTTGCCGTCCACCGACTCGGCGCTCATGCCGTACCCGGCCGCCCGCTTCGCGAGGTCGCCGGCCACCTCCTCGGCGACGGGCACGGAGATCGCGTACTGGTTGTTCTCGATCACGAACACGACCGGCAGGTCGTGCACGGCGGCGAAGTTCATGCCCTCGTGCCAGTCGCCCTCGGACGTGGAGCCCTCACCTCCCGAGACGAGTACGACGCCGTCGGAGCCGTTGCGGCGCAGCTCCATGGCGATGCCGCACGCGTGGGGGAACTGGGTGGCGATCACCGACGAGTGCGACAGGATGTTGAGCGCCGGCGACGACCAGTGGTTGGGCATCTGGCGCCCGCCGCTGGAGGGGTCGGTGGCCTTCGAGAAGACCCCGAGAAAGATCTCCTCGGGCGTCATGCCGAGGGCGAGGGCGAAGGCGACGTCGCGGTAGTAGGGGAGCGACCAGTCCCGGCTGACGTCGAGGGCGTACGCGGTGCCGACCTGTGTGGCCTCGTGGCCGGAGGAGGAGACCACGAAGGGGGCTCGACCCTGGCGGTTCAGCGCCCACATGCGGTCGTCGAGGCGGCGCGCCAGCACCATCAGCCGGTACATCTCGAGCAGGTCGTCGTCTTTGAGGCCGAGCTCGAGGTGGTCGGGAGCCGGATCGATGCCGATCGCCACGGATGGGTCCTTTCGTGTTCGGGTCAGTTGCGGTCGTCGCCGCTGCGGCGGAAGAGCCGCAGGTCACCGATGGAGGTGATGCGCTCGGTGGCGATCTCGACGGCGGCTCGCTGTGGCGTGATGCCGCGTTCGGAGGCCGCCTCGAGGATGCGGAGCGTGTTGTCGTAGATCGTGTCCACCCGCGCCTTGGCCTTCTCCACCGTGTAGCCGCGGAGTTCCTCGGACACGTTGATGAGGCCGCCGGCGTTCACGACGAAGTCCGGCGCGTAGAGGATGTCGCGTTCGGCGAGACGGTCGCCGTCCTCGGGCGTCGCGAGCTGATTGTTCGCCGAGCCGAGGACGATCTGGCATCGCAGGCGCGGGATCGTCTTCTCGTTCATGGCGCCACCGAGCGAACAGGGTGAGAAGAGATCGCACGCGACGTCCCAGATCTCGTCGAGATCGACGACCTGGAGGACGTCGGGGCCGAACTGCTCCCGCATCGCGGAGATGGCGGGCGGATACACGTCGGCGATGGTGACCCGGGCGCCGGCCTCCACGAGGCGACGAACGAGGTCCGACCCGACCTTGCCCACTCCGAGGACTGCGACGTGGCGCCCGGCGACGTCCTCCTCGCCGTACAGATGGCGGAAGGTGGCGCGCATCGCCGCCATGAGGCCCCGGGCGGTCGCCGGCGACGGGTCGCCGGAGCCGCCCTCCGGCACGGGAACACCAACCACCCAGCGGGTCTCACGTCGGATGAGGTCCATGTCCGACGTGTCGGTGCCGACGTCCTCCGCGGTGATGTAGCGGCCCTGCAGCGAATCGACGACCCGGCCGTAGGCACGCCACAGCCGTTCGGACTTCAGCGTCCGGTGGTCGCCGATGATCACGGCCTTGCCGCCGCCGAGGTCGAGGCCGGCGGCGGCGGCCTTCAGCGACATGCCCTCCGACAGCCGCAGCACGTCCTCGAGGGCCTCGTGCTCGGAGTCGTAGGGATAGAAACGGGTCCCGCCGAGGGCGGGACCCAGAGCCGTCGAATGGATGGCGATGATGGTCTTGAGGCCGCTTTCAGGGTCGTTCCCGAAGACCACTTCCTCGTGCTCCCGGTCCCCGATGGCGTCGAATACGCCCACGATGCTCCTTCCTGAAAGCGCCGAGACGGAGTCTAGCGAGGGGCCCTCCGGCCGGCCGTTGGCCGGGACTGCGGCCTGTCACGGGTGGCCGGTACCATCCGGTCCATGACGGCAGCGGCCTACCTCCGCATGTATCTCCCGGCGGACCTCGCCGAGCGCCACCCCCGTCACACCGTGACCGAGGCCGGCTCGACACCCATCCTGACCCGGAGCGAGTTCGGTGTGTACACGGAGTCGCCACGCGACGACGCCTTCGTCGCCGAGTACGAGGGGCGCCGGTACGTGTGTCCCCGCACGCCACGACTCCGCATGCTCGAGGGGCTCATCGCCTTCCGGAACGCCGCGTCCGCCCCCACTTCGACGATGCTCGTGCCCGACCCGCTCGCCGACCGGGCCAGCAGGGAGCTGGAGCGGATCCAGCGCCGGGCGCCCGCGAAGCGCAGCCACATCCTCACGTCTCCGTTCTACGTCCCCCTGCGGTGGTTCGGCGCCTTCGCGCCCACGGAGCGGGACCTGCTCCAGACCGACGATGGCCTCACCATCCGCTACCGCACGGCTCGCTCGAGCGGGCGGTGTCGCGTCTCGAGCGAGCCGTGACCGTGATCGAGGAGAGCGGGTTCGACGAGTCGATCGTCGAGCAGGTGCGCGACGTGCTGCGGTGGATGGAGTCGTTCCCCGAGGGTTCGCTCGTGGAACTCGACTACGGCGGCGTCGCCCGCCTCTTCGCCGACGCCGAGCTCGCCCTCGACGAAACCGCAGCCGACATCGCGGCGTCGATCGAGGCGCTCGAGAACGACGACTTCGACAAAGCCGGTACGCACTACGCCGCTGCGGCGGCCCGCTGGGCCCCTGCGCAGGCGCTGACGTACGCCAACTGATGGCCGCCGAGGATCGGCGGGTCGTCGAGGGGGTCGTGGAGCGGCGGATCCGGGAGGCTGCCGAGCGCGGCGACTTCGAACGCCTCCCCGGAGCCGGCCGGCCGCTGCGGAACCTCGGCGACACCTACGACCCGGCATGGTGGACGAAGGCCTGGGTTCGACGGCAGCGGCTCCTTACGGAGGCGGAGGACCTGCGAGCCGAGCGACGTTCGCTGCGGGCGAGGGCCGTCGTCGACCCCGCGGCCGCCCGCCGTCTCGAGGCCGTCCACGACAGGCTCGGGGTGATCGACGCCGAGCTGGGAGCGGACGGCGACCACGGGGAGTAGCATCCGGCCGACGCCCGGCCGGGAGGTCCCGTGACCATCGTCTATCTCGCTGCCGTCGTGATCGGCGCCCCGCTCGTGGCCTACTACGTGTTCGCCGGGTTCGAGTCGGTGCCCGCG
>JAWVYO010000056.1:0-15516 GCA_033722675.1 Acidimicrobiia bacterium
ACCCAACGCCGCCACCGCCGCCGCCAGATCGTCCTCCGACTCCCCCTCCGACACCGAACCGACCGGGACCTCCTCCTCCGACGGCTCCACCAGACTCGACAGCTCCCCCGACCCCAGCTCCACGTCCTCGTACTCCGCCGCCGGAGCCTCGACCTCCGGCTCCTCGGCGCCGGACCCGAGGTCGGCCGCCGACACGTCCATGAGGAGGTCGGCCACGAGGTCCGCCTCGTGCGTCTCGTCGTAGGGCTCCTCCGACGTGACCTCGGGGACGGTCGGCGCGGGGGGTTCCTCCGTCAACTCGATCTCGCCGGGATCCCCCTCGGAGGCTTCGGCGACGCTGCCGGCGAGCTCCCCGAGTGCCGCAGCAATGTCGCTGCCCACCGGCGGTCCGGTGGGCAGCATCTCCGGCGCCTCCTCCCCCGACGGTTCCGGCATCTCGGACTCATCGGAGATCGACTCACCGGACCCGGGCATCGGCTCGTCGCGCGTCGGCTCGTCGGCGGCCGACTCGTCCGATCCGCGACCGAAGGGCCACCACCGACGGGCCGGGCCCTCGGGATCCTCCTCGGGAGCCCCCGCTTCGACCTCGACGGTCTCGGGAGTGTCGTCCGGGGATGCATCCGGCTCGGCCTCGGCCTGTTCCTCCGGGCCGTCGAGGAAGGCGACCCACTGGTCGAGTTCGTCGTCCTCGTCCTCTTCGAGTTCCTGGAGGGCCTGGTAGGCCACTTCGGGGTCCTCGACGCCGAGGTCCGCGCCCTCGTCCTCGACCTCGTCGCCGTCGGCGCCGGCGAGCACGGAGGCCCAGATCGCCTCCTCGTCCTCGGCGGCGTCCAGGCGATCGGCCCCGGAGACGGGCGCCGGATCCGGTTCCTCCGACTCCGCCGGCTGGTCGGCCACGTCCGCGACTGGCGGCGGCTCGACGGGGGGCTCCCCGACTGCCTCGTCGACGTCCTCGTCCTGCGACCGCCTCCGGAACAAGCCGAAACGCCGACGCCGCGGTTCCTCGTCGGGGGCGTCCTCGGACGGAGCAGCGGCCCCCTCCTCGACGGGCGCGTCGGCGTCGGTGGCCTCGTCGGGAGCGTCGGTGGCCTCGGGCCCGGCGGTCTCCTCACCGTCGGGCGACCAATCGGGATGCCAGGGATCTCCCGGATGTGGCTGGTAGTCGTCGCCTCCGCTTCGGCTCACCGGCGCCACCTCCTCCCGACGTGGTGCCCGGTCACACTTCGAGGAGCTCGGCTTCCTTGTGCTCGAGCAGTTCGTCGATCCGGCCCACGTACTCGTCGGTGATGTCCTGCAGGGTGGACTCACCGCGCCGCACGTCGTCCTCGGAGACCTCGCCCTCGAGGGCTTCGATGTCGTCCTTGGTGTGTCGGCGGACGTTCCGGATCGCGATTCGGCCCTCTTCGGCCATCTGCTTGACCACGCGGACGAGCTCCTTGCGCCGCTCCTCCGTCAGGGGCGGGAACGCGAGGCGGAGCACCGTGCCGTCGTTGCTCGGGTTGAGGCCCAGCTCCGACGACTGGATGGCGCGCTCGATGTCGGCCATCGACGATTTGTCGTAGGGGGTGACCACGAGGAGGCGGGGCTCCGGCACCGAGAAGGAGGCGAGCTGCTGGAGCGGGGTCGGCGCCCCGTAGTAGTCGACCATGACGCGGTGCAGGATCGCCGGATTCGCCCGGCCGGTGCGAACCGTCGAGAACTCCCCCTGCACGTGCTCGACGGCCGCATCCATCTTCGTGCGGGCCTCCGCGAGCAGCTCCTCGATCACGGTCCCTCCTCAGCGAACCAGCGTGCCGACCGACTCCCCCCGGACCGCCCTCGCGATGTTCCCGGGGACGGCGATGTCGAACACCCTGATCGGCAGGTCGTTGTCCATGCACATCGTAATGGCGGTGGAGTCCATCACGCGAAGACCGCGTTCGAGCACCTCCATGTACGTGAGCTCCTCGAAGAGCGATGCGCCGGGCTCGGTCGCCGGGTCGGCGTCGTAGACACCGGCCACCTTCGTGGCCTTCAATACGACCTCCGCGTCGATCTCCGCCGCCCGGAGCGCCACCGTGGTGTCGGTCGTGAAGAACGGGTTGCCGGTGCCACCGGCCATGATCACGGCGCGGCCCTTCTCGAGGTGACGGATCGCCCGGAGGCGGATATAGGGCTCGGCGACCTGTTCGATCTTGATCGCCGTCTGCACGCGCGCGGGACAGCCGGCCGATTCGAGGGCGTCGCGAAGGGCCAGGGCGTTGATGACCGTCGCCAGCATGCCCATGTAGTCGGCATTGGCGCGGTCCATGCCGGCGGCGGCCGACGACAGGCCGCGGAAGATGTTGCCGCCACCGACGACCATGGCGATCTCGTGGCCCTCGGCATGGACTTCGGCGACCTCGGCGGCCACCGCCTGGACGGTCTTCGGATCGATCCCATAACCGAGGTCCGGGTCGGCGAACGCCTCCCCCGACAGTTTCAGGGCGACCCGTCGGCCCATCTACTCCTCGCCGATCTCGAGCCGGCTGAACCGGCTGACGTTGATGTTCTCACCCATCGTGGCGGCCAGGGACTCGACCATCTTGCCGACGGTCCCCTCGAACTTCTCGGGTCGGATGAACGTCTGGTCGTAGAGCACGATCTCCTCGTAGAACGAGTTGAGCCGCCCGTCGACGATCTTCTCGACGATGTGATCGGGCTTTCCCTCGTTCTTCGCCTGGGCGGCGATGAGGGACTTCTCCTTCTCGACTTCCTCGTCCGGCACCTCGTCACGGGTGACGTAGCGGGGCCGGGCGGCGGCGATGTGCATGGCGATGTCACGCGCCGCCTCCTGGAAGTCCTCGCTCTTCGCGACGAAATCGGTCTCCGAGGCGAGTTCGACGAGCACGCCGATCACGGGGCGGTCGGCCTGGTGGTGGAGGTACGAGCCGATCGTGCCCTGCTCGGTCGCGCGATCGGCCCGCTTCTGTGTGGCCGCCAGACCCCGCTCGCGGAGGAGGTCCTTGGCCTGCTCGGCGTCACCGCCGGCGTCCTCCAGCGCCCGCTTCGCATCCATCATCCCGGCACCGGTCTCCTTGCGGAGCGCCATCACGTCCTTGGCACTGATGTCGGTCACTTCGAATCGTCTCCCTCGTCCTTCTCGGCCTTCGCTTCGGCGTCCTTCGCCTTGGCGGCGGCCAGCTTCTTGCCCTCCGTCACCGCATCGGCCACGAGGCTGGCCATGAGCTGCGCGGCGCGGATCGCGTCGTCGTTGCCCGGGATCACGAGGTCGACGAGGTCGGGGTCACAGTTCGTGTCGACGACCGCGACCACCCTCGCCCCCACCCGGCTCGCCTCCTTGACGGCGATGGCCTCGGTGTTGACGTCGATGATGAACACGGCGTCGGGCACCTTGTGCATCTCGGAAACGCCGCCGAGCGTCGCCTTCAGCTTGGCGAGCTCGCGGCGGAGACGGAGCCGCTCCTTCTTGGGGAGGGCCTCCATCTCACCGGAGGTGTCCATGCGCTCGAGTTCGCGCATGTAGAGGATCCGCTTGTGGATCGTGGTGAAGTTCGTGAGCATGCCGCCGAGCCACCGGTGGGTGACGTAGGGCATCCCCGACTCCTCGGCGGCCTCGGTGATGACCGCCTGGGCCTGCTTCTTCGTACCGACGAGCATGATCGTGCCGCCGTCGGCGACCAGGTCGCGGATGTACTCGTGGGCTTCCTGGGCGGCCTCGAGCGTCTGTCTCAGATCGATGATGTGGATCCCGTTGCGCTCCGTGAAGATGTACGGGCGCATCTTGGGATCCCAGCGCCGGGTCTGGTGTCCGAAATGGACGCCGGCCTCCAGGAGCTGTCGCATGGTGACTGCAGCCACCGGTTCCTCCTCGTGTGTTCGGGTTGATGCCTCCGCCCACCCTTCGAGCCTCCACGGAGCGCGCAGGACGGGCTCCGACCACAGGAGGGTGCGGTGGACGTGCGAATTTCGGACGGAAGTATAGGCCGGTGGCCGACCTCGAACCGATCAGCCGGGTTTCTGACCCGGCTCCAGCATCCGGTTCCGCAGGCTCATCACCGACTTCGTGTGGATCTGACAGATCCGCGACTCGGTGACGCCGAGCACGTCGCCGATCTCGGCGAGCGTCAGGCCCTCGTAGTAGTACAGCGTGACGACGAGCCGCTCCCGGTCGGGGAGGCGGTTCACGGCGTCGGTGAGGAAGTACCGCGTCTCCTGCTCCTCGAAGGAGCCCGCCGGGGACGGCGACTTCGGATCGGCGAGCATGTCGCCGAGGGAGGCCGAACCCTGCTCCGACGGGTCGAGCAACTCGTCGAGGGCCACGAATCCGAGGCTGGCGATCTCACCGAGGTGGTCCTGCAGGGTCTCGAGGTTGATGCCCATGTGGTCGGCGAGCTCCTGCTCGCTCGCCGAACGCTGCAGGGCGTGCTCGAGTTCGGTCAGCGATCGCTGGATCTCACGGGCACGGGCGCGCACGGATCGAGGCACCCAGTCGAGGGCGCGCAGCTCGTCGAGGATCGCTCCCTTGATGCGGTTGACGGCGTACGTCTCGAACTTGATGCCGCGTTCGAGTTCGAACTTGTCGATCGCGTCGATGAGCCCGAACATCCCGTACGAGATGAGGTCGGACTGCTCGACGTTCCGGGGCAGTCCGACGCCCACGCGACCGGCGACGAACTTGACGAGCGGGGAGAAGTGAAGGATCAACCCCTCACGGGCCTCCGGATCCTCCGACTCCTTGTACCTCGTCCAGTAGTCGGCGATCTCGCGGTCGGACCGCTCAGGCCCGCGGGTGGGATCGTTCATAGGTCGCCTTGAGGTGGTGACGGGAGACGGCAGTGTAAATCTGGGTGGTACCCAGTTCAACGTGCCCCAGGAGCTCTTGGACGGTTCTCAGGTCGGCTCCCCCTTCGAGGAGATGGGTCGCGAACGAGTGCCGCAATGCGTGCGGAAACGTGCCGGCACGGTACCTGACGGCGCGCCGCATGCCGCGGCTTCCGAGCGGGGAGCCCCGGACGCCGAGCCAGAGGGCGTCGCCCGAGGAGGGCCCTGCGAGCTGCGGGCGGCCCGCCCGCAGATATCGATCGACGGCCGCGCGGGCCGCCCCGGCGAGCGGGACCATCCGGTCCTTGCCGCCCTTGCCACGGACCCGCACCAGATCCGCTCCCGCCACATCGCCGACGGTCAGGGCCGCCGCCTCCGACACCCGCAGTCCGGTGCCGTAGAGCACCTCGAGCAGCGCCCGGTCGCGCAACACGACCGGCTCGTCGCCGTCGAGGCCATCGAGCACGTCGCCCAGGGCGCGCGCCGGGATCGCCGTCGGGAGGCGCCTCGCCCGCTTCGGCGTGGCGACGGCATCGGCCGGATTCGTCTCCACCCGTCCCCGTCGCAGCGCGTCCCGGTAGAACGATCGGACCGCCGACGCCTTCCGGGCCACCGACCGCCGGGCGTAGCCGCGGGTCGACAGATGTGCGAGCCAGCGCCGCACGGTGCGCCGGTCGGCATCGCCGATCTCGTCGAGGCCGGCCCGGTCGCAGAAGTCGAACCACTGGGCCAGGTCCCGCCGGTAGGCGTCGATCGTGTGCTCGGACAGGCCGCGTTCGGCGCGCAGCCTGCCGAGGAACTCGTCGAGGGCCGGCGTCGCCCAGCCGGGGGGATCGGGGATGGTGCGCACGGCACCATCGTGGCAGGACCCCCGTGGGGTTCAACGACCCACGACGGCGCCGTCGGCACGGCGGAGGCGCCCGAGCACCTCGAGGCGGGCCACGGCGGACAGGACGGCGCTCGGCTCCGCCCCCACGACCTCGGCCAGATCGTCGAGTTCGATCCGCGATGCGGCCGCCGCCAGGATCGCCGCCTCCAGCGGGTCGGCACGGTCTTCCGGGCGCTCTGGAGGGCGAGCGGACACCTCGAGCGTCTCGAGCAGGTCGTCCGACCCGAGCACGGGCAGCGCACCGTCGCGCACGAGCAGGTTGCAGCCGCGGGACGTCGGGCGGTCGACGTCGCCGGGCACGGCCATCACCGTCCGGCCGTAGTCGAGGCCGGCTGCCGCGGTGACGAGCGCGCCTCCCCGTTCCGGTGACTCCACGACGACGACCGCGTCGGCCAGGGCGGCGATGATGCGGTTCCTCGGCGGGAACCGCCACGGCAGGGGCCGTGCCCCGGGGGGGTACTCCGCCAGCACGGCCCCGCCGGCGCGCACGAGCCGGTCGGCGAGGGGTCGGTGCTCGGAGGGATACGCGACGTCCGGACCACACCCGAGGACGGCGGCCCCCGGTGTCGAGCCGTCGAGGGAGCCGGCGTGGGCGGCACCGTCGACACCGCGCGCGAGGCCGCTCACGACGGTCACCCCCGCCGCCGACAGCGATCGGCCGAGCGCCCGGGCCTGGTCGAGGCCGTACGCAGTGCTGCGACGGGTTCCGACGACCGCCACGGACGGTCCGGCACCCGGCAGCGTTCCCCGGACGAAGAGCACGTCGGGACCGTCGGGGACCCCGCGCAGCCGCTCGGGGTACCGGGGATCCTCGCGATCGACGACGTCGACGGAGCGGGCCGCGGCGAACCGCCTGAGTTCTGCGGCGTCGCGTCCCATGGCGCGGCGAGCGTCGTCGGGCACCCGGACCGACCCGCTCAGGACCGCGTCGAGCACGGCGGCCGGGGACCCGAACCGGGCGACGAGCGATCGACGCCGGTCCGGGTGGAGCGCGCCTGCGGCCAACCGGAGCCGGGCGTCGGCGGTCACGGATCGCTCCGGAGCGCCAGCGCCTCGGCCACGTCCGCCTCACCGGCGTCCCGTCGGCCGCCGAGGGCGGCGATCGTCCGGGCCACTGCGGAGACCCGGGCTGCGCCTCGCGCCGTCAACGCGAGCCGCTCCCCCGCCGAGGTGAGGAGGCGGCGAGCCGCGGCGTCGAGGGTCCCCGGCTCGCCCGCCAGCCATTCTGCCGCCGCGGCGACCCGGCGGCGCACCGGGGCCGACCCCTCGGCCTCGGTGTGCAGTGTGTCGAGTCGGACCCGGGGAACCGTGATGCGCAGATCGAACCGATCGAGGAACGGCCCCGACATCCGGCGCCGGTAGCGACCCACCGCCGACGGACGACAGCGGCACGCCGTCTTCGGGTCGCCGAGGTGGCCGCAGGGGCAGGGGTTCGAGGCGGCCACCAGCTGGACGGACGCCGGGAACACGACCGTCCCACCGGCGCGGCCGATCTCCACCTCGCCGCGCTCGAGGGGCTGGCGGAGGGCGTCGAGGAGATGGGGCGGGAACTCGCCGAGTTCGTCGAGGAACAGCACGCCACGGTGGGCCAGCGACAGGGCCCCGGGCCGCGCGAGCCGGGAGCCGCCGCCGACGAGCCCGGCCGCCGAGGTGCGATGGTGGGGTGCGGCGAACGGCGGCGTCGACGAGAGCCCACGTTCGCGGCCTGCCGCCGCCCAGACGCAGGCCGCCTCGAGGGCGGCGTCGTCGTCGAGCGGCGGCAGGATCCCGGGGAGGCATCGCGCGAGGAGCGTCTTGCCCCCGCCGGGCGGGCCGACCATCAACAGGTGATGGCGTCCGGCCGCGGCGATCTCCAGCGCCCGGCGCGCCACCGGCTGGCCCTTCACGGCTGCGAGATCCGGGTGGGCCGGCGGCGTCGGCGACCCGCCTCCGTCCAGCCCCTCGCCCTGGTCCTCGCCGAGCGCCACCGACACGGCGTGGGCCAGGGACCGCACACCGGCGACGTCGGCGCCGATGCCCCCGGTCGATCCAGCCGACCCGGCCGGCACGAGGGCCCGAACGTCGCGGTCGCGGGCGATCAGGGCCGCGCCGAGGCCGTCGACCCCGCCTCGCACGCCGCCGTCCAGTGCGAGTTCGCCGAGGGCGACGACGTCGGCGACCGCCGCCGGCACGACGCGGGCGGCCGCCAGGATCCCCAGCGCGATGGGGAGGTCGTACGCAGCGCCCACCTTCGGGAGATCGGCGGGCGACAGGTTCACGGTGAGGCGGCGATTCGGGAACTCGAACCCGCTCGACACCACTGCGGAGCGGACCCGCTCCTTCGCCTCGCGCACGGCCGTGTCGGGCAGGCCGACGAGCGCGAAGGACGGTGTGGAGCCCCCGATGTGGACCTCGACCCGGACCGGCCTGGGGCGGACACCGACGAGGGCGACGGAGGTGACTGCTGCGAACATGCCCCCACCGTGGGGGCCGGGTGTGACGCGAACTCAGTCGTCGATGCGGGGGGCCACGACGGCGAGGGAGGCGAGTGACCCCAGGAGGGCGCTGCCGACCACGGCGCCCGCCCACAGCTCGGCGCTCCATACGACGGGGGCCCCCACGAACATCCCGGCGATCGCCGAGGCGACGAAGCCGCCACCGACGAGCGCGCCGAGGACCCGGACCCGCCACCCCGCGACCGGGCCTCCGATCATCCGCCACGCCGCTGCCATGCCGACCCCGCCGGCGATCATCGGGAGCGCCATCCAGGAGTCGTCGCCCTGCGTGACGGCCGCGACGGCTGCGAGGCCGACGAGGACGGCGATCCCGCCGTCGGGAAGACGGTCGTCGCGCGCCAGGACGAGGACGACGAGGGCGGCGACGACGGCGTGGAACACGAACCCGGCGACGCCGACGAGCTCGCCGAGCTCGGGGAACGGCATCGTCGCATGGAACCACGCTTCGGTCGGCCACAGCTGCACGAGGGGGTGCATGAACTGGGTCATGAACCCGAGGAGGGACCACAGGGCGGCCGCAGCGAGCACCGCCGGGCCCGCCGTCCACCATCCGCCGGCGGAGGCGCGGCCGCTCCCGAGGTAGGCCGAGGTCACCATGAACACGCCCCCCACCGCCAGCGTGAGGTGGGTGGGACTCAGGAGCGCCTCGAGGTCCTCCTCCACGCCGAAGGCGGTGTGCCAGAGCATGTCGCCGAGGCCACCGGCCGTGAAGACGGCGATCCCCGCCAGCGCCAGCCGCTCCCGACGCGGCACCGCCTCCGCCCACGAGGCTCCGTCGGCCCGTCGGAGGAGCGCCGGACGAGCGAGGGTCACTGCGAGGACGAGGAAGGTGCCGTAGAGCACGGCGTGCCACGGTGTGAAGAAGGACTCGTCCACGTGGCCGTGGTTGTGGGCCCATCCGTCGAGATGGACCCCTGCGGCGAAGAGGACACCGAGGAGCGCGATCGTCCACGACCTCCGCACGCCCCGGTCGAGGACCGGGCGGGAGGTGATCGCCATCAGCGGCCCTTGAACTCCGGGTCCCGCTTCTGGATGAACGCGGCGATGCCCTCGAGGGCGTCCTCCGACGAGAGGCAGACGGTCTGGGTCTGCGCCTCGAGGGCGAGCGCCTGCTCGAAGGTGAGGTCGAACGATCGGTCGATGGCCGCCTTGATGAACCGCTGGGCCAGCGGAGCTCCCTCGGCGAGGTCGGCGGCGAGCCGACCGACCCGATCGACGAGCTCGCCCGCGGGCACGACCTCGAGGACGAGGCCGTAGGCGAGCGCCTCGGCGGCGTCGAAGACCCGGCCGGTGAGCGCCAGCTCCTTCGCCCGGGCGAGCCCGACCCGGCGGGGCAGGAGCCACGTTCCGCCGAAGTCCACCGTGAGGCCGCGTCGGACGAAGATCTCCGAGAACCGGGCGCGGTCGGTGACGACGGCGACGTCGCATCCCAGCGCCAGGTTCAGCCCGGCGCCCACGGCGACGCCGTCGACCGCTGCCACCGTCGGCTTCGTCGTGCGATGGAGGGCGCGGGCCGCCGCGTTCACACGACGCATCGACTCGTACCGGACCGCCGACGTCTCGAGGACCGCGCCGTCACCGAGGTCGGCGCCGGAACAGAAGTCGTCGCCCGCTCCGGTGACGACGAGCACCCGCTGGTCGGAGGCCTCGAAGTCGTCGAAGGCGTCTCGCAGGTCGAGCCACCGATCGAAGGGGATGGCGTTGCGCCGCTGCGGGTTGTCGATCGTGAGCGTGCGAACCGGGCCGTCGTCGGTGATCGGGAACATCGCCCGCGACTGTACCCGCCTGGGCCCGGGGCAGCCCTACAGTCCCGGCCATGGGATTCAACCCGTTCCGCCCCGGCGGCAAGGACGCCGTGGACGTCGCCCTCGTCGTCGGCACCCTGCTCGTCGCCGCCGCCCTCGTGGCCTGGGCGATCCTGGCGTGACAGCGGGCGAGCAGGTCCTGCTCGTGCAGCCCTACGCGGCCCGCAAGGCCTACGTCTGCCCGGGATGCGAGGGGCCGATCCCCGTCGGTGAAGGCCATCTCGTGGTCGTCCCCGACGACGCCCCGGACCTCCGACGGCACTGGCACCGTGGCTGCTGGCACCGGGAACGCCGGCGCCGGGGCCACTGATCAGACGTCGCGGATCCACCGGACGACGGCACCGTCGTCCCCGAACGCGACCGTCACGAGATCGCAGCGAACCGCGGGCCCCAGTCGCCGCGCGGCCCGATGGAGTCGCCGGCGCTGCTCCGGCGTGAAGGAGTCGACGGGGTCGGCTCCCACCCGTGCCTTGACCTCGACGGCGACGGTCCGGGCGCCGTCGACGACCACGAGGTCGATCTCGTCACGACCCAGCCGGACGTTCCTGGCCCGGACGCTCAGCCCGCGCCGGCGCAGGAAGACGTCGGCGACGCGCTCGCCGGCCGCGCCGACGCTCAGCCGTCGGGCATCTCGAGCTCGGGGTGCTCGAGCTCCTCGATGTTCACGTCCCGGAACGTCATCACGCGCACGGACTTCAGGAACCGGGCGGGGCGATACATGTCCCATACCCACGCATCCTCGAGCTGGATCTCGAAGTACACGGAGCCGTCGACCTGGCGGGTGGAGAAGTCGACCGAGTTGGCGAGATAGAAACGTCGCTCCGTCTCGACGACGTACCGGAACATCCCGACGACGTCGCGGTACTCGCGGTAGATCTGCAGCTCGACGTCGGACTCGTAGCGTTCGAGATCCTCTTCGCTCATCGGTGCTCCTGACCGTGCCGTGCCGGGGCCGCGCATGCTACAGCGCAACGCGACCGGGCTCCGACTCTCGATGGTGCGCCGGAGGTGTGACATCCCGACACGCCGCGACCCGCTACAGACCACCCCAGCGGCTGGGGGGCCAGACGCGCACGAACGCCTTCCCCACGATGTCGCCGACCGGCACCGCGCCGAACCTGCGGCTGTCCTGACTCGCCGAGCGGTTGTCCCCCATCACGAACACGTGACCGTCGGGCACGGTGATCGGCCCGAAGTCCGACATGCGGGAGCCGGCGCGCACGTAGGGCTCGACGAGGGCCTCACCGTCCACGAAGACCGTGTTGTCGCGGATCTCGAGCCGTTCGCCGCCGACGGCGATGACCCGCTTGATCAGCGCGGAGTCCGGACTCGACAGCCCGAGGGACTCGGCGACGTTGCGAACGATGGCCTGGAGGAAGTTCTCGCCGCCGCCCTCACCGTCGAGGGGCGAGTCGAAGACGATGACGTCCGAGTGGGCGGGCTCACCCAATCGGTATGCGAGTTTGTTCACCATGACCCGGTCCCCCTCGAGCAGGGTGTCGCGCATCGACGCCGACGGGATGAAGAAGGCCTGGACCAGGAAGGTCTTGATGAGGATCGCGACGAACAGCGCCACGACGATCAAGACCGGGAGCTCCCGCCAGAAGGACCGGCGAGCGTCCTCCTTCTCGCCGCGCTCCTGCGCGTCGGACCGCAGGCGGGCGAGCGGGTCCTCCTCGGCATCCTCCGCCGGCTCGACGCGGAAGGCGAGTTCCTCTGCGGGTTCGTCGGGCTCCGAAGGATCGAAGCGATCGGGCGGGTCGAACGTCACGGCCGCGACGTTACCCGCGCCCCGGTGATGGGCCGTTAGTCCCGCTTCTCCTTGATGCGGGCGGCCTTGCCGGAGAGATCGCGCAGGTAGTAGAGCTTCGCGCGCCGCACGTCGCCCTTCCGCAGCACCTCGATCGACTGGATGATCGGGGCGTGCACCGGAAAGATCCGCTCGACGCCGACGCCGAAGCTGATCTTGCGCACCGTGAAGGTCTCGCGCAGGCCTCCGCCGTCGCGTGCCAGCACGACACCCTCGTAGGCCTGGACCCGCTCGCGGCCACCCTCGACCACGCGGACGTTGACCCGCACCGTGTCGCCGGGGGCGAAGTCGGGCAGGTCGTCGCGCAGGAAGCCGGCCTCGATCTGATCGAGCGTGTTCATCGGGTCCTCCGGAGGGAACATCGGTCGCGCGGACGCAGGCCGTCCGGCGGCGGCGGAGTCTAACCGGCCTCCGGCGACTGTGCGAACCCCCCGTCGTCGACCTCGCCGAGCAGGTGGGGGCGTCGCTCCCGGGTGCGCTCGTACCGCTGGCGGCGTCGCCACTCCTCGACGCGGGCGTGGTCTCCGGACAGGAGGACGTCGGGGACCCCCCACCCCCGGTAGTCGGAGGGGCGGGTGTACTGGGGCTCCTCGAGCAGCCCGTCACGGAAGCTCTCGGCGAGCGCCGAGGCGGGGTTGCCGAGGACGCCGGGGAGGAGCCTGACCACGCCTTCCACCACGGCCAGTGCGGCGGCCTCGCCGCCGGCGAGCACGAAGTCTCCGAGCGAGGCCTCCTCGTCGACGAGGTGCTCGGCGACCCGTTCGTCGACCCCCTCGTACCGTCCACAGACGAGCGTGAGGTGGTCGACGTCCGACCACCGGTCGAAGGTCGACTGGGTGACCGGCCGGCCCACCGGTGTCAGCAGCACGCGGTGGGTCCCCTCGAGGGGCTCGAGGGCGGCAGCCAGGGGCTCGATCATCATGACCATCCCGGGTCCCCCGCCGAAGGGGGCGTCGTCGACCTGTCGGTGCCGGCCGAGACCGTGGTCCCGGAGGTCGACGAGATCGATCGTCACGGCTCCCTCGTCGCGGGCCCGCCCGACGATGGAGACGTCGAGCGGCGACGTGAAGAACTCCGGGAAGATCGTGACGATCGAGATCCGCATCACGCCGACGTCGGGATCGTGCGGAAGGGGACCCCCACGTCGACCCGCGGCTCCTTCGGGAGGCCGAGCACCCGCTCACCGATCAGGTTCCGCTGCACCTCGTCCGTCCCCCCGCCGATGCGCAGCCCCGGCGTCCCCAGGAAGGCGGCCGCCCATTCGCCGCCACCGGGCGCGTCGTCGCCCACGCGCATGCCGGCGGGCCCGACGACCTCGAGCGCCAACTCGTAGAGGTCCCGCAGCAGATCCGTCCAGGCCAGCTTGAGGATCGAACCCTCGGTGCCCGGCAGGCGCCCGTGCGACAGGGCCGTCTGGATGCGGAGCCCGGTGAAGCGGAGGGCCTCGGCCCTCGTGTGGAGATCGGCGAAGCGGTCGCGGATCCTCGGGTCGCCGTCGCGGCCCGCCGCCGCGACGAGCTCGGCCAGGGCCCCGGTCGGGATCGGGGCCGTCAGCCCACCGCCCGCCCGCTCATACATGTAGGTGGTGGTCACGACCCGCCACCCGGCACCGATCTCGTCGACGCGTCGCTCGTCGGGGACCCGGACGCCGTCGAGGAACACCTCGTTGAAGTTCGCCGAGTCGGTCATCTGGCGCAACGGCCGACAGGTGACCCCGGGATCGCGCATGTCCACGACGAACGCCGTGAGGCCGCGATGCTTCGGGAGGTCGGGGTCGTGGCGCGCCACGCACAGGCCCCAGTCGGAGCGGTGGGCGAAGGTCGTCCACACCTTCTGCCCGGTGATCACCCACTCGTCTCCGTCGCGCACGGCCGACGTCGCCATCGCCGCCGAGTCGGACCCCGCGGCCGGCTCGGAGAAGAGCTGGCACCAGACCTCGTCGCCCCGCAGCATCGAACGGAGGTGCCGTTCCTTCTGCTCCGCCGATCCGTGGATCATGAGGGCCATCCCGAGCCATCCGAGCCCGATGATCAGCGCGTCGCCCGGCGTGTCGAACCGCATCTCCTCCTGGGCGAAGATGAGCTGCTCCACGAGCGTGCCGCCGCGGCCACCGAACTCCTCCGGCCAGGCGATCCCCGCCCATCCGGCGTCGTATTTCGTCGCCTGCCAGGCCCGGGCCTCGGCCAGCTTCCGCTCCTCCTCGTCCGGCGACCACTCCGCGATGATCGCCGAGGGAGCGATCGGTTCGGTGGTGCGGGGTTCGGCGTGGGCCGCGAGCCAGGCACGGGCCTCGGCCCGGAAGGACGCCTCCTCGGGTGAGTCGTAGGGCTGCATGAGCCGACGATAGGGGCTTGCGGGACCCACGACGCCGGAGCGCCGGACCCACGGTGATCCTCGTTCGCGCGGAAAGTGCACGACGCGGCGACGTCCTGTTGGTACCCTGGTCCCGTGATGAGGAGAGCACGCCTCCGACGGGTGCTCGTCCGGTTCGCCGTGGTCGGCGGGCTCCTGTGGCTCCTGTGGGCACCGGGCCTGGCGGTCGCCGCGGTCGACGGCCCCTGTACGGCGACGTTCAACGGCGTGGACGTGGCCCGGATCGACTCGCTCTCGTCGCCCCTCGAACTCGACGCCACCGACACCCTCGTGTTCGCGGGCGTCGACCAGACCGGGACCCAGGAGGTCTCGGTCTCCCTCGTGCTCGGCCCGATCACCATCGACACCGGTGACACGGCCTACGGCCCCGTCCAGGAGGAGTACGCCGCCACGCTCGACCTCGAGGACACGTCGCCGTACGGCGTGGGCCTCTATCGCATCACCGGATCGACCGACGACTGCACGGCGAACGCCTGGCTGCGGGTCACGGGTCGCCACCCGATGGCCACGCTGACCGGCCTCACCGCGGCGGGGCTCGCCGTCGGCGGGCTCACCGGCCAGATCACCGCCATCATGTCGCGGCGCCGCCTCTCCCCCCGCGGCGCCTCGATCGCCGGCGTCGCCACCGGTCTCGGGGCGGCGCTGCTCGGCCAGCAGTTCGGGAGGATGCAGTTCTCCTTCGTGTCGCTGGCCATCGTGGTGCTCATCACGGCGGGCATCGGCTTCCTCGTCGCCTGGTTGCTCCGCTACCCGGACGAGCGCGGATCCTGGCGCCGCCAGGACGAGGCCCGGCGGGGCCTGCACCGCGGCCGCCGGGACCGGTCCGGCGTGGCCGAGACCGCCGATGCGACGCCCACGGCCGGTCCGGCGGCCATGAACGGCGGGCCCTACTGGTGCTACGTCATGGCTCCGGTCGAGGTGTTCGACCTCAACGACCACACCCGGGTCATCGCGAGCCTCCAGCCCGGCACCTGGTACCTGGCCAAGCGCGACGTCTCCGGCTGGGTCCATGTCGTCGCCCGCGAGGGCGCCGAGGGCTGGGTCGCCCAGTCCGCCGTCCACCGTCAGGGCTGAGCCCGGACCGGTTCTCGCTCAAGGCCCCCCGGTGGGGCGTCGATCCATGCACCGTGGGATCCACGACCTCGGTGCGGCTTCCGGCGGCGGCGCTCGCGCTCGCGAGCGTGCTCGTGGCCGCGTGCGCAGCCGACGGCATCGAGTCGACCACGCCCGAGCCTCCGACGACCTCCACGACCACCACCACGACCCGGCCGTCCACCACCACGACCCCGACGACGGCCCCGACCACCACCGTCCCGGCGCCGCCGCCACCGGTGTTGCCCG
>JAWVYO010000057.1:0-15131 GCA_033722675.1 Acidimicrobiia bacterium
AGGCGTACCGGCAGGTGCGCATCGGCGATCCCCTCGACCCCGACACCCTCATGGGACCGCTCATCGACGAGCAGGCGGTCCACACGATGCTGACCGCCGTGTCCGAGGCGGAGCGACAGGGCGGCAAGGTGCTCGTCGGTGGCTCGGCCGTGGAGGTCGAGGGCCTCGAGGGGTACTTCGTCGAGCCGACGATCATCGAGATCGGCCGCGACGCGCCGATCGTCCAGGAGGAGACCTTCGCCCCGATCCTCTACGTGATCGAGGCCGAGGGGGTGGAGGACGCCATCTCGGTCCAGAACGGGGTCCGTCAGGGGCTCTCGTCGGCGATCTTCACGAACTCGCTCCGGGACGCCGAGACGTTCCTCTCTCCCGCCGGGTCCGACTGCGGCCTCGCCAACGTCAACATTGGCACGAGCGGTGCCGAGATCGGCGGGGCGTTCGGCGGGGAGAAGGAGACCGGCGGCGGCCGGGAGTCCGGGTCCGATGCCTGGAAGGCCTACATGCGCCGCCAGACGAACACGATCAACTACTCCACGGAGCTCCCCCTCGCCCAGGGCATCGAGTTCGGCTGACGAAGGCGGTCGAGCAGCCGATCGCCCGGCCGCCGTCGTCGTGCGGCCCGCCACGGCGACGACCCGGGGTTCCTCCCGAAGGCGCCTCGCGCCGGAGAGCGCTCAGCGCAGCGTCGCGGCGACGGCGTCGAGCAGGCCCAGGGCCTCGGCCGAGTCGTCGGGATGGCCGGTCACCAGGACGTCGGTGACGCCCCAGGACGTCAGCGCATCGGCGTCGGCGACCGTTTCGGCGCCCACGGCGACACAGGTCTCGAGGAAGTCGACCCACTCGTCGACGGGACCGTCGCCCGCCCTGACCCCCACGGCGATGCGTTCCCGGCGGGGATGGTCGAAGCGGACGACCTCCTCCCACGTCGTCCGATCGAGGGTGGCGCCCACGAGGAGGATGGCCCTCGCCGTCCGGTCGTCGGTCGGCTCTGCCCACGTCCCGGCCCATGCCCGCACCTGGGCGAGGGCCCGGTCGTCGCCCACGTGCCGTACCGGGATCCTGCGGCTTCGCAGCCGTCTCGCGAGGCGGGTCAACGGGCCCGGGCGGGGAACGGAGAGGGCGTCGGGCAGGGGCACGGCGCGGGTGATCGAGCAGAGGGTTCGCCACGCCTCGCCGAGGTCGGCTCCGGCGGCGCGGTTCCAATCGCGGCGTCGGGCGACGACCAGTGCAGGCAGGCCGGCAGGCCCCGTCGATGGCCCGTCGACCACCCGTCCGATCCGGGGCATGGCGTCGAGCTCCAGCGCCCCTCGCACGACGTCGACGGCCCCTACATCGCCTGCGGTCACGGCGACGAGGTCGCCGGTCGCCGCCGCCACCGCCCGCAGCACGCGGGTCGGCTCGTCGCCGGCCGCGTCGGGGAGGGTTCGGGCGCCCCTCAGGCCGCCCCCCAGCGGAAGCCAGAGCTCGGCGTCGGGGACGGCGTCGTGGATGTCGGCGAGCCATCCGGCGTCGGGTCGCCCCGCGGTGACGACCGACAGCTTGGGGACCGACCCGGCCACCCCCGGGGGCCGGAAGAGCGGGAGGGGGACGCGGTCCCCGGCGTCCGCCTCACGTCCGGGGAGCATGCCCCGATGTCCGGGGTGGTACGTCCGCGCTCCCGGCTCCGGGACCACCAGCCGGCCCGAGACGGCGATCCGGTATCCGAGGTCGAGGTCGGCGGCATCGAGCGGCGGCGCAGCTGCCGGATAGCCCCCCACCTCGCCGAACGTGGCGGTCTCCATCGAGACGTGGGCCGCCGACACGAGCCGAAATCCCTCGACGCCGTGCCGGAGTACGCCGGTCCGGCGCACAAAGGTCCGGATGCCCGATGGCATCCGTTCGTCCTCCACGCCGGCGAGCCGTCGGAGTTCGTTGCTCTCCGCAGCCGGGTCGCCTCGCTCGACGACGGCGGCGTCGAGCGGGTGTCGGGCCCCCGCGACGACGACGTCGCGTCGTCGCCGGTGCCACGCGTCGTGGGCGGCGACGAGGCCGGGGTCGGGGATGGCGCCCTGGGCCAGGAGCAGCAGGACCTCGCCGGTTGCGTGGCCGGCCCCCACATCGAGGGGCGCGCCGCCGTCGGAGCGGACCAGCGCGATGTCGAGGCTCCCCATGTGGGGAGCGACGACCGCGGCGAGGTCGATGGTCGATCCTTCGTCCACGACCACGACCGACAGGAGACCGTCGGGATGCCCGCGCTGGGCGGCGAGGCCGGCGAGGGTGCGGCGGAGCGCCTCTGGACGGTCGCGTGCGGGGACCACGGCGGTGACAGAACGCGGGGCGCCGGACGGAGCCCCGGCGACGGCCCGGTAGTCGTTCTCGGGAACGGCCAGGGGCATCGCCCTCAGCCGAATCGGTAGCCGACCGAGCGGATGGTCGAGATCCACGAGGCCCGCTCCTCGCCGAGCTTCGCACGGAGGCGGCGGACGTGGACGTCGACGGTGCGGGCCCCGCCGTAGTAGTCGTAGCCCCAGACGCGCTGGAGGAGCTGCTCCCGGCTCCACGCCCGGGCCGGGTGGGTGACGAAGAACCGGAGCAGTTCGTACTCCATGTACGTGAGGTCGAGGGGCTGGTCGCCCAGGCGCGCCTGGTAGGTGGCGGTGTTGAGCTCGAGGTCCCGGTGACGGAGGACCTCCTGGGCGGGCTCGTCGCGATCCTCGCCCGCCAACCTGCGCATGCGGAGCGCCAGCTCCTCGGGATCGAGGGGGGTGAGGATGAAATCGTCGAACGCCTCGGTCTCGGCGAGCTCGCCGACCTGGGCGCGCGACGACACCACGAGGACGGGGGCGCCTCCCTCGTCACGGATCTTGCGTGCGAGCGCGATGGCCGCCCCGGGGGCGTCGCCGAGCTCGACGATCACCGCCGCCCAGCCGTCCTCGGGCTCCTCGTCGGCGAGGGCCCCGAGGTCGTCGACCGGCACCGGCCGGAAGCCCGCGGCCAGCAGTCCGTCGGTGACGGTGGCCGAGGGCGTCCCGGGGTGGATCGCGACGAGCATCAGAGGAGCGGCAGGTACTCGGTCAGTTCGTAGTGCGACACGTGTCGTTGATAGCGGTCCCACTCGTTGCGCTTGTTGCGGAGGAACCATTCGAACACGTGGTCCCCGAGGGCGTCGGCGACGAGCTCCGATCCCTCCATGAGGTCGAGGGCCTCCGACAGGGTGCCCGGCAGCCGTCCGAGCCCGAGGCTCCGGCGTTCGTCCGGGCTCATCGCGAACGTGTTCTCCACCGTCTGGGCCGGCAGCTCGTAGCCGCCTTCGATCCCGGCGAGGCCGGCGGCGAGGAGCACCGAGAATGCGAGGTAGGGGTTCGTCGCGGGATCGGCGGCCCGGTACTCGATGCGGATGCTGTCGACCTTGTCGCGTTTGGGCGTGGGCACCCGGACGAGCGCCGACTGGTTGTTGCGTGCCCAGGTCACGTGGATCGGCGCCTCGAAGCCGGAGACGAGCCGCTTGTAGGAGTTGACCCACTGGTTCGTGATGGCGGTGATCTCGGGGGCGTGGGTGAGCAGCCCGGCGATGAACCCCCGGGCGGTGTTCGACAGGCCGTACTCCCCGTCGGGATCGTGGAAGGCGTTCGTCTCGCCGTCGAACAGCGAGAGGTGCAGGTGGAGGGCGTTGCCGTCCACCCCCTCGAGGGGCTTCGGCATGAAGGTCGCGTAGATGCCGTGTTCGAGGGCCACCTCCTTGACGGTCAGACGCGTCGTCATGAGGTTGTCGGCCATGGTGAGGGCGTCCGTGTGGCGGAGGTCGAGCTCGTGCTGGCTCGGCGACACCTCGTGGTGGGAGAGCTCGACGGGGATGCCGAGCTGCTCGAGCATCATGATCGTGCGCCGGCGGTACTCCTGGGCGACGTCGAGGGGTGTGAGGTCGAAGTAGCCGCCGCGGTCGAGGACCTGGGGCTCGGGGCCGGAGTCCTCGAAGTAGAAGTACTCGAGTTCGGGTCCGACGTAGAACGTGTGGCCGTTCTTCGAGGCCCGTTCGAGGTTGCGCTGGAGGACGGTGCGGGGGTCGCCGCCGAAGGGCTCCCCGTCGGGCGTGGTGATGTTGCAGAACATGCGCGCCACGGCGTTCTGCTCGCCCCGCCAGGGGAGGATCTGGAACGAGGTGGGGTCGGGCCGGGCCAGCATGTCGGCTTCCTGGACGCGGCTGAAGCCCTCGATCGCCGATCCGTCGAACTGCATCCCCTCCTGGAACGCCACCTCGAGCTCTGCCGGGGTGATGGCGAAGGATTTGAGGAAGCCGAGGACGTCGGTGAACCACAGCCGGACGAACCGGATGCCCCGCTCCTCGACGGTCCGGAGTACGTACTGTTCCTGTCTCTCCATGGCCGTCATGCTACGGCCACGGGCGACGGCGGGTCCCTTCAGTCGACGGAGACGAGCGTGATCTCGAAGTTCAACGGCTGACCGGCGAGGGGATGGTTCAGGTCGAGCGTCGCCGTGTCGTCACCGATGGCGGCCACGGCCACCACGGACCCGTCCGACGCGCGGAGCCGGTCGCCGACGTCGGCGCCGTCGGGCAGGGCCTCGACGTCGACCTCCAGCACGGCGTCCTCCGAGTAGGCGCCGTAGGCATCCTCGGGTTCGATGCGCACGGTCCGGGTGTCCCCGACCTCCATGCCCACGACGGCGCGATCGAACCCACTGATCAACTCGCCAGAGCCGACGGTGAATTCGAGCGGTCCGCGTCCCTCCGAGGTGTCGAAGAGGCTGCCGTTGTCGAGGGTGCCCGTGTAGTGCACTTCGACGGTGTCTCCGGGGGATGCAGTCATGTCACTCCTTCGGCGGTGGGACCGCCGTTTCGGCTGTGGTCCCAGCATGGCGCGTCAGCCGGAGGGAACCCGAGCGACCACCTCGATGTTCGTGTAGGAGAGGGTGCCGTTCGGGGTGTCGGCCCACCGGCGCCACGCCTCGGCGATGTCGTGCAGCTCTCCGGCCGTTGCGTGTCCCCGGCCGACGGCCTGGTCGGCGAAGGGGGATGCCACCACGCGTTCGGCCCAGCCGCCGCCCCAGAAGTGCCGGCCTGGCTCGTCGGCATAGACGACGGCCGACGCGGTGACCTCGAGCGCACCCAGTGCCGCGCCCGCGAACCAATCGACCATTCGCCGACCTGCATCGGGTTCGGCGCCGTTGCCGCGGGCGACGCGGTGGTAGAGGTCGAGCCACCGGTCGAGGCGCGGGTCGGCCGGCCACCACGTCATCGTGCCGTAGTCCACTTCACGGGCTGCGACGAGCCCGTCCGGACGCACGACTCGTCGCATCTCGACGAGGGCATCCACCGGGTCGGTCAGGTGCTGGAGGACCTGGTGGGCATGGGCGACGTCGAACGACCCGTCGGGGTAGGGCAGGTCGCCCGCTTCGGCGGCCTCGAAGTGGACCTCGGGGAACGCCGTCGCGGCGGCCGCCACGATCTCGGGGGCGACGTCGACACCGACGACGCGTCCCGGAGCGACGATCTCCGAGAAGCCCGCTGTGATCGTCCCGGGACCGCACCCCACGTCGAGGAGATCCCACCCGGGCTGCAGATGGGGGAGGAGATAGGCCGCATCGACCGCCGCGGTGCGCGTGGCGTGCATGTCGACCACCGACGGATGATGGCCGTGCGTGTAGGGCGGCACCTCAGGCGTCGGTGGAGCCGTCGTCCGTCGTCGTCGAGGTCGTGCTGCCGCCGCCCAGCGCCTCCTCGGCCGCGGCGCGCATCGCGTCCAAGGCGTCGAGGACCTCCTGGATCTCCGACTGGAAGTCCTCCACGGCGGCCCGGCGGAGGGTGCCGTCGTCGGGGGCGTCGAGACCGGCGATGACGTCTTCGACCGCTCCGGGCAGATCCTCCACGGCGACGACGAACTCGACGTGTTCCTCGGCCACGGCGTTGGGGACCTGCGAGTTGTCGGCTGCGATCTCCTCGAACTCCTGGAGGTTGTCGCGGACGCTCACGAAGGCGCTCCGTGTGTCCCCGAACGACTCACGGCCGGCCTCCCAGTCGTTGTTGATGGAGATCACCTGGTCCCGGAAGGCCTCCACGGCCCCCTCGAGCGCGTTGAGCGTCTCCCCGAAGGCCTGGACCTCGGGGGGCAGGGTGGTCGTGGAGCTCGTCGGCGTCGTCGGGAACGGCGGTTCGGGCACCGTCGTGGTGCCGGCGACGTCGACGGCGGGATCCAGGTTGTTCACGAACGTGAACGTGAGCACCACCATGGCGGTGATGATCAGGGGCAGGATCCAGCGACCGTGTTTGGGGTCCGGGTTGCGGGCCACGGCGGAAACGGTAGTCGACGCACGGCCTCCCGCCACCCATCGGGGCCCTGACGCTACGCTCGGCGGTCATGGAACTCAGCGGAGTCACGGCCCTCGTGACCGGGGGCGCGCACCGGGTGGGCCGGGCGATCGTGCTGGCGCTGGCGGAGGCCGGTGCCGATCTCGTCCTCCACTACAACTCGTCCTCGGAGGCCGCGGAGGAGACCGCCGCCGAGGTGCGCGAGCTGGGACGGGAGGCGAGGCTCGTGGGGGCCGATCTGTCCGATCCGGCGAACGCCGACGACGTCGTCGCCGGCGCCGGTGACCTCGGCCCGGTCAGGGTGCTCGTCAACAGTGCGGCGGTCTTCCCCAAGGACACACTGCTCGACCTCACCCCCGACCAGTGGGCTCGAACCCTCACCGTCAACCTGCAGAGCCCGGTGTTCCTCACGCAGGCCTTCGCCCGGGCGTTGCCGGAGGACGAGGAGGGGGCGGTCGTCAACGTCACCGACTGGCGGACGGCCCGGCCCTACCCCGACCACTTTTCCTACACGGTGGCCAAGGGCGGCCTCGATACCTTCACGATGGCCGCCGCCGAGGCGCTGGCTCCCCGGATCCGGGTGAATGCCGTGGCCCTCGGGGCGATCCTCCCGCCGCCCGGGGAGTCGTCCGACTACCTGAAGGAGCTGGCCCGCTCGATCCCCGTTCGCCGGGTCGGGGGAACAGATCCGGTGGCCGACGCGGTTGTATTCCTCGTGACGAACCACTTCGTCACGGGCGAAACGATTCGGATCGACGGGGGCGCCCACCTCGTCTGAGCCCGTCCACGTTTAGTGATAAAGGCATCGGTACGATGGCGGACATGGACCGCATCCACATCAGGGATCTCCTCGTGCGGGGGATCCTCGGGGTCAATCCCGACGAGCGCGTCAGTCGACAGGACGTGCTCGTCAACGCGACCCTGTGGGCCGACACCCGCCCGGCGGCAGCCTCGGACGACATCGCCGACGCCGTCAACTACAAAACGGTGTCGAAGGCCTTCATCGCGCACATCGAGGAGGGCGAACCCTTCCTCGTCGAGCGGCTGGCCGCCGAGCTCGTCGCGATCTGCTTCGACACCGACGATCGGGTCGCCGAAGCCGAGGTCACCGTCGAGAAGCCCGGCGCCCTGCGGTTCGCCCGCTCCGTCGGTGTGACCGTCCGCCGGACGCGTGAGGAGGTGCGGTCGTGAACAACACCGCGATCGTCGCGATCGGCAGCAACATCGCCCCGTCGGAGAACGTCCCCAGCGCCATCAAGGCGATGCGACGCCACTCGTCCATCGAGGTCAGGGCCATGAGCCGGATCTACGAGACGGCGCCGGCCGGATCGAGCGAGGGTCCGCGGTTCCACAACGCCGCAGCACGCATCGCCACCGATCTCCCGGCCGAGGAGCTGCGGGAGGCACTCCGGGGCATCGAGGCCGCCCTCGGGCGCACCCGGACCGACGACAAGAACGCTCCCCGGACCGTCGACCTCGACATCGCCTGGTACGAGGACTTCGAGGGGATCGTGGCCGGATCGGAGATCCCCGATCCCCAGATCCCCAAACAGGCGTATCTCGCGGTCCCCATCGCGGATGTCGCCCCCGACATCGTCTTCGCGCCCACCGGTGAGACCTTCGCCGCCATCGCAGACGGCCTGAGCCCGAGCCCCCAGGAGATCCGCCCCGTCATGTCCAACGAGATCGTCCCGATCAACCACAACGCCCGCTACGCGACCGAGACGCGTATGGAGGCGGTCGACGACGAGGTCTACGACCCGGCCTTCGAGGCCACCGTGCGCACGCAGCTGGACCTCATCGGGGAGGACGTGGACCGCGAAGGCCTGTCACGCACGCCGCTTCGCGTCGCCAAGGCCATGGACTTCCTGACCAGCGGATACAGCACCACCCTCGACGAGGTCGTCAACAACGCCGTCTTCGACGGTGAGGGCGCCGAGGAGATGGTCGTGGTGAAGGACGTCGAGTTCTACTCGCTCTGCGAGCATCACATGCTTCCGTTCTTCGGTACCGCCGCCGTCGCGTACCTGCCCAACGAGAAGATCATCGGCCTGTCCAAGGTCGCCAGGATCGTCGATCTCTTCGGGCGTCGCCTCCAGGTCCAGGAGCGCCTCACCAACCAGATCGCCGATGCGATGATCGAGGTCCTCGACCCCCACGGCGTCGCCGTGGTCATGGAGGGCAGTCACTTCTGCATGATGATGCGGGGCGTGCAGAAGCAGGGTTCCGCCATGGTCACCTCGGCGATGCGCGGTACCTTCAGGTCGGACGCGCGCACCCGTTCCGAGTTCATGGATCATCTGAAGATGTAGGTCACGGGCCGCCGGGAACCCCCGATCCCGCCGGCCTACCGCACGATTCCGGCCCGGCCCGCCCCCGGGCCGGAGTCGCGTCCGGACCCCTTCACGCGCCCGTCCTCGATCCCTACCGTCCGCTCTGGAGGACGCCGACCGGGCCGGTCGGTCGCGCTCTGCTTCCGAACGGCCGCGCCGACGCAGGGAGGGGAGCGATGGACGACCGAGAGACCGTGGAGCACGTGCCCTGGGCCGAACTGGCCGGGGGTGGCAGCGACGAGCGGCGAGCGACGTTGGTGCTCGCGGCGGTCGGCCTCGGAGCACTGATCGTGGGCCTCTTCGTCGGAAGGGCCGTCCTCGCGCCGGCGCCGACGCCGATCGCGGCGGTCCCGGTGGACACGACGAGCGCAGGACCCGGGGCGACGACGGGCGGGGGACCCGAGCCGACGACGACGACCACGGAAGCGCCGCTGTACCGGGAGGCCGACTTGTTCGCCTCCGGTCCCGACACCGACGAGCAGGCGGCGGCCGCCCGCGCCGAGTGGTTCGTGTTCGACTACTTCACCGCCGATCTCGAGCCGGGCGGCGGCGCCGACGTCCGAGCGGCGTTGCCGTCGGGATCCGACGTCCCCGTCAGGAGTGGGGAGGCCGCCGGCTCCGTGGCATACGTGGAATGGGCGAAGGCGCTGTCGGTGGAGCGGGTCGGCTCCGACACCTACCGCGTCGAGGTGGCCTTCCGGGCGGTCGGGGCGCCGCCGGATCGAGGGTTCCTGCGGCTCCCCGTCCGGGTGGTGGCGGTGACCGTGGCCGTGACGCCCGGCGGCGGGACCACCGTGGTGGATCTGCCGGCGCCCGCGTCGCTGCCGCCGGGTCCCGAGCCGGCGCCATGGCCGACGCAGGAGGCCGAGGCTCCCGCCGAAGTGGTCGCCGGCGCCATCGCCGCCGCGGCCGCCTGGGGATCGGAGCCGCGGATGCTCGCTTCGCAGGCGGTCGGGGACGGTTGGCGGGTCGTCCTCTCGGTGTCCGACGAAGTCGGGAATCGGTGGCCGCTGGCCCTCACGCTGGACTCCACCGGCCGTCCCGCCCGCTGAGACCTACCCGTCCACGCGGAGCACGAACTGGCCGCTGGGATGCACCGTGCAGATCCCGGTGAACTCGCCCGGGTTGGCGAACTGCTGGGTCACGGTCTCGCCCGCCCCCACGTAGAAGGGCCCGACGAGGTGCTCCCGGTCGTCCTGGTTGACGATGCGGAGCACCTCGCCGACCTCGACCTCGAGGGTGGCGGGCAGGATGTCGACGATCTCGCCGCTGTCGAAGCGTTCCCCGGTCCCCGGGGGGATGACGTACTCGTAGTCGGCCTCCACCGCCAGGGGGTCCTCGATCACGAGGGGCCCGCCCCGATCGTCGGAGCAGGCGGCCGTGACGAGGCCGAGGAGCAGCACGACGGCGGCGATTCGCCTCACCCTTCGCGCACCTCCACCGGGACCTCGACCTCACCGGCGTTCTCGAACGTCAGCGTGACCGTGAACTCCTGACCCGCTTCGAGGGGCGCCGCCAGGTTCATCATCATCACGTGGAAGCCGCCGGGCTCGAACGCGACCGTTGCACCGGCGGGGATCTCGACTCCTCCCTCGACCTCGCTCATCGACATGACGCCTTCGTCGTTCATGGACGACTCGTGGATCTGGGCCATTCCGGCGACGTCGCTCGGCACCGAGGCCGCGACCAGGCGGTCCGCCGTGTCCCCGCCCTCGATCTGCATGTATGCGGCACCGGCGTTCTGCATGCCCGCCGAGGTGCGAGCCCAGCCGTCGGTCACGTTGACCCCTGCGTCATCCCCCCCACATGCAGCCGCGACCAGCCCCAGGGCCAGGACGGCTGCCATCAGTCGGATCGGACGAATCACGTGCTCTCCTCCTCCATCAGTATCCGGAGATCGTTGGCGATGAGGTCTGGCTCGATGCCGAAGGGCCAGCTCAAGAGGATCTTCCCTTCGTCGTCGATGGCGTACAGGAACGCCGAGTGCTCGACCTCGATGTACCCCTCGTCGTTCTCCTCGACGGAGTACACGGCACCGAACGCATCGGCGGCCCGAGCCAACTCGTTCGGATCCTCCGTCCGGAGGGCGTGCCCGTCGGGGAAGAACGCATGGATGTACGCGGTCGTCGCCGCGTCCGTGTCGCGGTCCGGGTCGACGGTGGCGAAGGCGACGTCGATCGCATCCGCATCGTCCTCGTCGAGTTGTCGGACGGCGTTGCGGAGGTCGGCCATGGTCGTCGGGCAGACGTCCGGGCACGTCGTGTAGCCGAAGTAGGTGACCAGGAGACCGCCGGGCTCGGCTCGGAAGGCGAACTCGTCGTGCATGCCGTTCGTGACCTCCGGCAGCGTGACGTCGGCGACCACCGGAGCCGGGGTCCGCACGATGCCGGCCAGGCCGACCTCGCGTTCGGCCTCGCCACCGCACGCGGCGACGCTCAGGAGCGTGAAGGCTGCGAGGAGGGCACGGACCGGTCTCATCGGTATTCAGTATGTGAACGACCCGGAGAAGCGCAGGGGGCCAAAGGGCCCTCTCGCGGCTCCGACCTGCTCCCCTCCGAGTCGGGGGCGGTCGGCGCTACGCTCACCGGGATGCGAGGACCCGCCCCCGAATGGTCGGACGCTTTGGAGGCGTTCGTGGACGACCCGGCGTCGGTCGCCGTGGCCGGCGAGGACGCCGGTCTCGTGGCTCGCGAGCTCGGACGGGCCTTCGGCCTCGGGTTGACCACCGAGGAGCGGGGATTCGCCCTGCTCGGCGTCGACCAGCCGGACGCCGCCCGCGTACGCGACCTCGGCGACGACTCGGTGGAACTCGTCGTCTTCCGGCGCCCGTGGAACGGACCCGTCGAGATCGGCAAGGCGCTCGGCGCCGCCTATCGGGTCCTCGCCAAGGGGGGCAGGGTCGTGGCAGGGGAACGCGAGCTGGATCGACTCACCAACGGTTCGGTGCTCGCCTACCCGATCCGGGCGTTCGTCGACGAGGAGCCGGGTGCCGTGGCTGACGACCTCGGCGAGTCGGTGGGTCGTATCGCCCTCGGCGCCGGCGTCGTTCGTGCCGGGTTCAAGGACGTGACGACATTCGACGTCGACGAGCATCGCGGCGTCTACGAGACCGCCGAGGCCTTCGTCGAGGCCTACGGCGGCGACGAGCGGGACGCGGGTGTGGCGGAGATCCTCGCATCGACGCACTCACGTCGTCCGATCGAGGACGTCGACCCGTGGGTCTACGCCACAGGAGTCAAGCCGACCTAGCCGAAGTGCTCCTCGAGGATCGAGGTGGCGGCCGGGGCGATCTCGTCCCAGAAGCCGTCCGGGGTCTTCGACAGGGTGACGAAGTCGGCGGACATGAAGACGCTCGTCACGTTCGGGAGCTCCAAGAGCTCGGCTGCGACGGGGTCATCGGCAGGCTTTCCCGCCGCGAACGACTTCGGGCTGTCGAACGTGGCGTCGACCGTGAACTTGAGGGCGTTCGGGTTCGGGGTCTGTGAGATCTGGACGGGCATCGGGGCTCTCTGATGGGCGTGTCGGCATCGTAGGCATGTGTGCACGCGTGACACCCCCCGGCCTTCGGCCGGGAGGCTGGACGTCACGCTCGGATCGGGTCCCCCCTCAGAGACTCCCGACCGAAGTCAGTGGACGAAGCTGACGATCGCGATGATGAATGTGATCCATCCGAACATGCGGTCGATCGTGGCTCATCAGCGTTCGATGTCCGTTGACGCTGCAGCGAGCGCATGAAAGGGAGCCGGTCATTTCTCTCTGGCAAGCGAGCCTCTCGTCGAGACTTGGGGCCCGTGTTCCTCTCTTAAGGTCGAGAGATCCCTTCGCATTGTCTTATCGCTTACGCCGAAGACGTCGCAGAGAGCGTCGACTTGGGTTACAAGCTCCAACGAATCCAGGGTCTTAAGTACTCGGCGAACTTGCATGCGACGGCGTTCGCCCTTGGGCTGAGTACGGAGGTCCGTCGGTCGTGAGCGGACCACCTGCACGCTCACGTAGTCGTCGTTGGTGATGTGCTCGCGTGGGCCGACCGACTTCGGCAATGCTTGGATCTGGGAGTACGTGGGTCCGTACGCCTTCCATGACTCGACGAGGCTCTTCATGTCGGGAACGGCACTGAGAGCCACCTCTGTCTCACTGGCATCGAACGGGTCGAGCAGTGCCTGCAACTGGGTCCAAGCTCGGTCGAGTTGCGCATCGGCCTCCGTGTGCTTTCCAAGCGCGCGGCAGGCTTCCGAACTCACATGACTCAGACGGAATGGAGCGATCGGAGGCGCCGATTCGACGTCGCCAAGGATCGAGTGAGCGACCTCAGGTTGTCCCTCGGCAAGAGCGAGTTCTGCGAGAGTGATCCGGGCCTCTGACAGCAAGTCTGCAAAGCCACAACTTGTCGCTTGTCGGAGTGCATGATCGAGAAGATCCCTGGCAACCGCCGGGCGGTCGGTCTTGAGCGCAGCCCGAGCGAACTCAATTCGATGTTGCGTTTCGAGCCAGATGTCCTTGGCTTCGTGGGCTAGGCGCACGGAGCGAGAAAATGACTCTTCCGCTTGGCTCCAGTCGCCCTGGCGGGATGCGATCGATCCAAGCAACGCCTCTGCTTGCCCCTCAGCTCGGAGATCACTGAGGGACCGGGCCCAACTCAGCGAGTCGATTGCGGCTTGCTGAGCTTCTAGGTCTGCGCCAAGAACGGCTGAGCGGATGGTCGCTGCGTTGAGGCGAACCGACAGGTAGCTCGTCTGGCGGTTGAGTGCTCGCAATGCGTCCGCGGCTTGGTCCAGGGCGTTGAGGCTTCGAGCCACAGAACCATCAAGAGCGAGCGCCACGCCGAGATTCGCGAGATTCTTGGCCTCGCCCTCCCGATAGCCGATCTCGAGGCTTCGATCGACTGCCCACTCGAACATCTCGATGGCGCGATCCGTGTTCCCCCGATGCACCTGGATCGCGGCGAGCATGCCGACGACCTCGATCTCGCCACGCGGCTCGTTGAGGTCGGCGTACAGGGCTTTCGCTGCGAGCAACTGGGTCTCGGCCTCGTCGTCGCGCTGCAGGTCGACGAGGTTCTGGCCGAGGGCGTTCCGGGCGTCCGCCTGCTCCCTCATGCCGACGTCCCCGAAGCCGGATGCCTCGTCGAGGAGCGCCGCACCTCGGACCGCGTCACCGGCGAGGCACTCGATCCAGGCGAGGGTGGTGAGCGCCGCCACCTCCCGCCCCGGGTCGCTGGCGCTCCGTGCCCTGTCCAATGCCTCGTGTGCCGTGGTTCGAGCGGTGTCGAAGTCGTCGCCGTCCGCCAGCCACCGGGCCCGAAGCCGAAGGGCGTCGATGGCGTCAGGGCCCTCGGCGAGTTCCTCGTAGTGGCGGAGGGCCTCGTCCTGTGCGTCGCGCTCACCCAGGAGATCGAGGATCTCGAAGATCCGCCGGCGTACGTCGAGCAGGCCGCCGTGATCCGGTGGAAGTGCTTCGGCGGCGTTCCGGAGCCGGGCGAGAGCGTCCCGGTACTCGTGCACGGCCAGGGCACGTTCGGCCGCCTCGATGAGATACGGAGCGGCTCGCTCGTGGTCGCCGCCTGCGAGGAGGTGACGGGCGATGGCGTCGGCGTCGTCGGGCGACACGTCCTCGAGTGTTTCGGCGAGTCGCCGGTGGAGGTCGACGGTGGTGCGCCGGTCGAGGGATTCGACGATCAGTTCGCGAGCGAGATCGTTGGCGACCTCGGCGAACCCGTCCCGCACCGAGACGAGCCCGCGGGCGGTGAGGTCGCGGAGCCCCGACCCGCCGAGGGCCCGCAGGAGTTCCGGGCTGGCGGGTCGGCCCAGGAGCGCGAGGAGATGCAGCGTCTGGAGCGCCTCCCGGTCGAGGTCGGCGGTCCGGTGCCGAAGGAACTCGGCCGTCACCGAGCGGACCGCTCCGCCCAGCGGCTCGGATGCGGGCTGTGAGGCGGGATCTCGCAGCGCTTCCACGACCAGGTATGGGACACCACCCGTGGCGGCGTGGAGATCCATCGCGGCGTCGGGTGCGATCTCGTGACCGGCGACGGCGCGAGCGAGCGCCTCCGTCTGTCCCGGGGTGAGGGGTCCGAGCGAGATCCGAATGCGGTGCGGGATCCGATCGATCGCCGTCACGACCTCCCACACTCCTCCCCGTCGGGCGGCGTCATGCCGGTAGGCGACGACCAGGAGGAGCGCCTCCTCCGTGGTCAGGTCGGCGAGTCGCCCGACGACTGCGGCACTCGCAGCGTCCAGATCGTGTGCGTCGTCGACGATCACGACGACCGGTCGTCGGGGCGGTGCGGCGAGTCCCCGGGCGGCCGCGTCGTGCATGGCTGCGTGGTCGTCGAAGCGTGCCGGGCCCGGAGTGACCGGGCTGCGGAGGGCTTCGATCCTGCGCCGGGTCGCGTCGTCGAGGTCGGCGACGTCGGCGTGATCGAGTGCGTCCACGAATGGAATGCCGGCGCCGTAGGGCGGCGAGTCGGTGAGTCCGCGGTGGCTCCGGACGTCGAGCCG
>JAWVYO010000058.1:0-14966 GCA_033722675.1 Acidimicrobiia bacterium
AACCGGCCTCGCCAGTCAGGGCGACCCCACCACCCGGACCGCCGTCTTCAACGTCGACCCCGGCGAGACCGTCACCTGCACCTACGTCCTCAGAGCGGATACGTCGCCGACCCCGAACGAGCCAGGCACGGCGACGGGCGGTGGTGGAGGCGGCTCCCCCACCGGGGACGGCGACGCCGAGCCGGGTCGAGGCGTCGAACCGGAGGACGACGATGAACGGTTGCCGCTGCCCGACGTCCTTCCCGACGACACCGACGCCTCCGCGATCCCGAGATCTGGTCCCTGGTCGGTGACGCACGACGCCGGCGCCCTCGACTGCGGCGTCATCGTCAACGAGATCCCACCGTCGCCGCCGGAGCCGGGAACCATCGAGGCCTCCGACGACGGTCGACGCCTCGTGGGCTCGGGCTTCTCGGGGGCGCCAGACCCCGCCACCGGAGGCGAAGGGCAGGTGGTGTCGGTGGAGTTCACCCGCTCCCCGGCGTCACCGGGGAGATACGTGGGATCGTTCACCCAGGACGGACTCACCGTCGACTACGTGGCGCAGGTCATCACGTCCGAGTACCTGGTCGGCTACCTGTTCGGCTCCTTCAGCCGGAGCGGCGTGACCTGCGAGCTCTACCGCCCCTACGTCCTCGAGTACGCCGGCTGAGCCCCTAGGGAGCGATGGCGCGCAGCGGACTGGCGGCGATGGGGATCAGGTCCTCGCCATAGGCGATGACCGACCACGTCATCCCCTCGACGACGCTCGGCCCTGGAGCGTCCTCCCGGATGCGGGGCTCACCCCCCACGGGCACGCCGGTGGCCTCTCCTCGCCACACCCAGTAGACGCTCCCATCCGGGGCGTACAGATAGACCCCGTAGTGGTCCGCACCTTCCACCGGTTCCCATGCCAGCAGCGGTCGAATGCCTCCGCCCGAATGCGCCGTGGTCTGCACGATCACCATGTCGAAGTCGCCGAAGTACGCCTCCACGGGCGCCGCGATCGTGGTCGTGGTGGACGGGGCGGTCGTCGTGGGGGTCGCAGCCGTGGCCGTGGAGGCCCGGTCCTCGGCTGCCGTCGTGGTCGTCCCCACCGACGCCTCGGTGCTCGCCGTCGACGTCGAGGAGGACGCAGCGTCGTCGGAGCACCCGGCCACCACGAACACCAGGAGGGACAGGAGCCATGCGAGCCGCGACCTCATGCGTCCCCTCCGGGTGCGGCTTCCTGCCAGGAGTCGTCGCCGATGTTGTGCTCGTAGGTCGCCCGGGCGTCGAAGACGTGCCCGTTGACGGTCAGCTCCCAGCCCATGGCCGCGGCGGTGGCCATGACCACCTTCGTCTCGTCGTTGACGAGCGGGAGCCCGTCCTCGGGATCGGCGTTGCGAGCGAGGATCTCCTCGGCCGCCTCCTGGAGGGCGAACTCCGCCTCGAGGGCCTCCGCCGGGTTCGGAGCCCCGGGCCCGAGTGCACCGGATCGGGCGGCGACGTGCACCAGGTGCTGCCAGGCCGCGCCCGTGAGACCGTCGAGCCCCGACGCGCCGATCGCGAGGTTCTGGATCACGAACGTCAGGCCGTTCACGAAGATCTCGACGTTGTCGGGCCCGAACAGCCGCTGCTCGCACTCGTCGAGGTTGCGGAGCAGGTTCAGCAGCCTCTCCGTCCGATCGAGGAGGTCCAGCACCTGATCCGTCTGCCAGTTCGGGTACTGGTCGGTGAAGGCGTTGTACTCCTGGAGCAGCTCGGCGGACATCTGCAGCAGCGGGCTCTGCGTCTCGGGGAGCTCTCCCTCCCCCCGGGCTGCTTCGAGGAGCTCCGACATGTTCTCGTTGATCTCCTCGGTCTCCCGGAAGGCCATGAAGAACCCGTCGAAGTCGACACGGAATCCCTGCTCCTCGAACTCCTGCTCGATGGCGAAGGCCCAGTCACCGTAGGCCTCGTTGCACGTGGTGGCCCGCACATCCACCTCGAGGGTGGGGATCGGCGTGGTGTTGTCGACCGGGTAGGAGACCTCGCGTCCCCCGGCCGTGACCCGAGCGGTGCCGGTCGTGTGCGTGGAGCCGTCGAGGACGAGGCGGGAGTTGGTGCCCGACACCGGCCCGCTCCCGTCGAAGGTGAGGTCGCCGACCGCCTCGATGTTGCGCCCCTCGATGGTCCCCGAGAGCGTGTAGGTCGCCTCGCCGCCGTGCCGCCACTCTCCGACCACCTCGCCGGGATCGTCGAGCACCGCGAACCGGAACTCTGCAGGAACCGTCCCCCGCCATTCCAGCGGCACCCCGGGGAGCGCCTCGATCACCGCGACGCCGCTCGCCTCGGCACTCCCCTCCCAGTCGCCGATGCTCAGGCCTTGATCCGCGTCCTCCTGGGCGGAGGCACCGGGCACCACTGCTGCCCCGAGCAGCAGCACGAGGACGAGGAGGGCGGTCCCGGTCCGGCGGGTGTCGACGTGGTCCACGGCCGCGAACCTACCGCTGTCCGCGAAGAAGACAATGCTCACCGCAGCGAATCGGCCAGGTCCTCCACCGCAGCGACCGGGTCCTCCGCGCGCGTGATCGGCCGTCCGACGACGAGGTAGGTGGCGCCCCGTTCCATCGCCTCCGCCGGGGTCGCCACCCGCGCCTGATCGTCACCGCCGGCCGTCCCGGCGGGTCGCACACCCGGAGTCACCCGGTCGAGGCCGGGCGCCACCTCGGCGACCACACCGAGCTCCCGGGGGGAGCAGACGACACCCTCGGCGCCGGCCGCCGCGGCGATCTTCGCCAGACGTGAGGTGAGCTCGCCCGGCGTCCGGCCGAAGGCCGCCGCCGTCGCCGCCTCGTCGAGCGAGGTGAGGACGGTGACCCCGAGGATCCCTCCCCGCCCCCGGGAGCCCTCACGGAGCCCCGCCACGGCCGCCTCCAGCATCGCCTGCCCCCCGGATGCGTGGGCTGTCACCCAGCGCGCCCCGTACTCGCCGAGGCGGCGGGCGGCGGTCTCGACCTGGCTGGGGATGTCGTGGAGCTTGGCGTCGGCGAAGACCGGACCGATGGACGCCAGTGCGCCGACGAGCGCCGGGCCGGGCCCGTGGAGGAGGCCCAGTCCGACCTTGAAGCCCGCCACCCGGCCCTCGAGCGAGCGGGCCATCGCCACCGCCTCCTCGGCAGAACCCAGGTCGAGCGCCACGATGATCGGAGGACTCACCACGACACCATGGTCCCGACGAGGTCCGCGACGTCGGCGACGCCGTGGGCCTCCATCCACCCCTCCAGCTCCCGGACGATCCGACGACCGGCATCCGGCTCGGCGAAATGGACGGTTCCCGCCTCGACCGCCGCCGCCCCGGCCACGAGGTACTCCACGACGTCCTCGCCGGTCCGGACCCCGCCGCAGGCCACCACGGGGAGGTCCGGGACCCGCGCTCGCACCTCGAGCACGCATCGCATGGCGATGGGCTTGACGGGGATGCCCGAGTAGCCGCCGATCCTGCCGGTGAGGACGGGGCGTCGATGCTCGATGTCGATGGCAGCGCCCCACACGGTGTTGGCCACCACCGCGAAATCGGCGCCGGCCTCCGCACACGCGGCGGCGATCTCGCCGATCCGTTCGCTGT
The DNA here is from genome assembly GCA_033722675.1 of Acidimicrobiia bacterium. Classification (GTDB taxonomy): domain Bacteria; phylum Actinomycetota; class Acidimicrobiia; order Spongiisociales; family UBA11373; genus DATHYU01. Next base: position 3,569 of record JAWVYO010000058.1, read on the forward strand.
TCGGCGAGAGCTTCGCCCCCACGGGGACATCCGTCGCCGCCCGCACCGCTTCGACGACCGTGGACGACGCGACCGGGTCGAGGGCGAACATGCCGCCGTCCTCCAGGTTCGGGCAGGACAGGTTCACCTCCACCGCCGTCACCCCCGCCTCCCCGAGCCGGGCCGCCACCTCGGCGAACTCGTCCGGTGACTCGCCCACCGCCGAACCCCACACGTCGACGTCCAGATCCGACAGTCTCGGTGCGACGTCGGCCACCCACGCATCGATGCCCGGGTTCTGGATGCCGATGCCGTTCAGCATCCCGAACTCCGTGGGAGCCAGCCGGGGCGCGGGCCGCCCCGGCCACGGCGTGCCGCTCACGGACTTGGCCACCGCCGCACCGTAGGGCCGCAGGTCGGCGACGGTGGCCCACTCGTAGACCGACCCGACCGTGCCCGCCGCGGCGACGAGCGGGGTCCGCAGCCGCATCGGCCCGACGTCGACCGCCAGACTCACGGGTGGCGGGCCTGCAGCGACTGGACGGTCGTGACGCCCTCCCGTCCCGCCTGCAGCGCCCGAGCCACCGCCCCGCCGCCCTGGACGGTGGTGACACACGGGATGCCCGCCTTGCGGGCGGCCCGGCGGATGAGGCTTCCGTCGCCTCGCGCCCGGCGTCCGCGCGGCGTGTTCACGACCATGTCGATCTTGCCTTCCTCGATGAGGCGGACCGGGTCCCACGGACCTTCTCCGACCTTGTCGACGTGCGCTGCCGGGATGCCACGCGCCGCCAGGAACTCGGCGGTCCCGCCGGTCGCCAGGACGCGGAACCCGAGATCGACGTAGCGGCGGGCCACGTCGACGCCGTACTCCTTGTCGCGGTCCGACAGCGAGATGAACACCGTGCCGCCCTCGGGGATGCGGTGGCCGGCGCCGAGGAGGGCTTTGGCGTAGGCGGTGCCGAAGTCGGGGGCGATGCCCATGACCTCGCCGGTGGCCCGCATTTCGGGGCCGAGGAGGCCTTCTTCGGCGGGGAAGCGGTTCCAGGGGAGGACGGCTTCCTTGACGGCGACGAAGCCGTCGGCGCGGGAGGCGGGGACGAGCCCGTCGCCGCGGAGGGCGTCGATGGTGTCGCCCATCATGACCCGGGTGGCGATGCGGGCGAGGGGGACGCCGGTGGCCTTGGCGATGAAGGGCACCGTGCGCGAGGCCCGGGGGTTGGCCTCGAGGACGAAGACCTCGTCGCCCCGGACGGCGAACTGGATGTTGATGAGGCCCCGGACGCCGAGCCCGCGAGCGAGGTCGGCCGTGTGTCCGAGGATGCGCTTCTGCGCCTCCTCGGAGATCCCGTGGGGCGGGACGACGCAGGCGGAATCGCCGGAGTGGACGCCGGCTTCCTCCACGTGTTCCATGATGCCGCCGACGAGGAGTTCGTGGCCGTCGAAGACGGCGTCGACGTCGACCTCGGCGGCGGCTTCGAGGAAGCGGTCGATGAGGACGGGAGAGGCGTTGAGGTCGACCTCGGACCCTGCGGCGGCGCCGTAGAGGTCCTTGAGGTAGGCGTCGAGCTCGTCGGCGGTGTAGACGACCCGCATGGCGCGTCCGCCGAGGACGTAGGAGGGGCGGACGAGCACCGGGAAGCCGACACGATCGGCGACGTCGGCGGCCTCCCCGAGGGAGGTGGCGGTGCCGTGGGGTGGTTGGGGGACGCCGAGCTCGCGGCAGAGGGCGGAGAACCGTTCGCGGTCTTCGGCGATGTCGATGGCGTCGGGGGGTGTGCCCGCAATGGGATGGCCGGCGGCGTCGAGCGCGCGGGTGAGGTTGAGGGGGGTCTGGCCGCCGAGCTGGACGATCACGGCGACGGGGCGTTCGGCCGCCGCGACGGCGAGGACGTCTTCGTCGGTGAGGGGTTCGAAGTAGAGGCGGGCGGAGGTGTCGTAGTCGGTGGAGACGGTCTCGGGGTTGCAGTTGACCATGACGGGTTCGTAGCCGGCGTCGGCGAGCGCCATGGCGGCGTGCACGCAGGAGTAGTCGAACTCGATGCCCTGCCCGATGCGGTTGGGGCCCGATCCCAACACGATGACGGTGCGGTTACCGGGGGCCGGCGCTTCGTCCTCTTCTTCGAAGGTGCCGTAGAAATAGGGGGTCTGGGCTTCGAACTCCGCGGCGCAGGTGTCGACGGTCTTGAAGGTCGTCTCGATCCCCCCATCGCGGCGGCGGGTCCGCACGTCGGTGGGGTCGACGTCCCACAGGTGGGCGAGCTGACGGTCGGAGAACCCGAGCCGCTTCGCCCGCCGCAGGTCGGCGCCGTCGGGTCCGGTGGCTTCGAGGGCCTGGCGTTCCTCGACGATCTCGGCCATCTGGTCCACGAACCAGGGGTCGATCATGCTGCCCCGGGCCACGGCGTCGACGCCCATGCCCCGCCGCAGCGCCTCACCGACGTGGAAGATCCGCTCGGGGGTGGGGACCCCGATCGCGGCGGTCAGCTCTTCGTCCGACATCGCCTGAAGCGCCGCCTCGCCGGCGTCGGCGTTCAGGCCCGCCCGGCCGGTCTCGAGGCTCCGCAGCGCCTTCTGGAGCGCCTCGGGGAAGGTGCGGCCGATCGCCATGGCCTCGCCCACCGACCGCATCATCGTCCCCAGCACCGGCGGCGTGTTCGGGAACTTGGCGAAGTCGAAGCGGGGCACCTTCACCACCACGTAGTCGAGGGCCGGCTCGAACGACGCCGGTGTCGCACCGGTGATGTCGTTGGCGACCTCGTCGAGGGTGTAGCCGACGGCGAGACGCGCCGCGATCTTGGCGATCGGGAACCCCGTCGCCTTCGACGCCAACGCAGACGACCGGCTGACACGGGGGTTCATCTCGATGACGATCCGCCGCCCCGTCTCGGGGTCCACCGCGAACTGCACGTTCGAGCCGCCCGTCTCCACCCCGATGATGCGGAGGATCCGAAGCGCCTCGTCGCGCATCTCCTGGTACTCGCGGTCCGACAGCGTCATCGCCGGCGCCACGGTGATCGAGTCCCCCGTGTGCACACCCATCGGATCGAGGTTCTCGATCGCGCACACGATCACGCCGTTGTCGTTGCGGTCACGCATGACCTCGAGCTCGAACTCCTTCCAGCCCACGACGCTCTCCTCGACCAGGACCTCCCCCACCGGCGACGCCTCGATCCCCGCCGCCACGATCTGCTCCAGCTCCTCGCGATCCGCCGCGGTACCCGTCCCACCGCCACCGAGGATGTAGGAGGGACGCACCATCACCGGATACCCCACCTCCGACGCGGCCGCCACCGCCTCGGAAACACTGCGGCAGTAGCGGCCCGACGGCGTCCCCAGCCCCGCCTCCTCCATGAGCCGGGCGAACTTCTCCCGATTCTCCGCCGCCTCGATCGCCTCCACGCTCGCCCCGATCAGCTCCACACCCAGCCGCTCGAACGCCCCCCGGCGCCCCAGTTCCGCCGTGACGTTCAACGCCGTCTGCCCGCCCAGCGTCGGCAGCACCGCGTCCGGACGCTCCTTGGCGATCACCGCCTCCACCACCTCGGGCGTGATCGGCTCCACATACGTGGCGTCCGCGAACTCCGGATCCGTCATGATCGTCGCCGGGTTCGAGTTCACCAGCACCACCCGATACCCCTCCTCGGCCAGCACCCGGATCGCCTGCGTCCCCGAATAATCGAACTCACAGGCCTGACCGATCACGATCGGCCCCGACCCGATCACCAGGATCGACTCCAGATCGTCCCGACGCGGCATCAGCCCCCACCCCCGATCAGACCCGCGAACCGATCGAACAGATGATCCGCGTCGTTGGGCCCCGGCGCCGCCTCGGGGTGGTACTGCACCGAGAACGCCGCCACATCCACACACCGCAGCCCCTCCAACGTCCCGTCGTTGAGGTTCTGATGCGTCGGCACCACCGGCCCGAACGCCGTCTCCACCCGCTCGGGCAGCAACTCCGCGCCCGGCACCCCCACCCGCTGGGGCGGCTCCCCGCCCGCCAGCGACCACAGATCCACCGCGAACCCGTGGTTCTGCGACGTGATCTCCACCACCCCATCCGACATCCGCCGCACCGGATGATTCCCCCCGTGATGCCCGAACGGCAGCTTGAACGTCCGCGCCCCCAACGCCAGCCCCAGCACCTGATGCCCCAGACAGATCCCGAACACCGGCACCTCCCCCACCAGCCCCCGCACCGTCTCCGTCGGACCCACCAGCGGCTCCGGATCACCCGGACCGTTGGACACGAACACCCCATCGGGCCGCATCGCCACGATGTCGGCCGCCGACGTCCCCGGCGGCACCACCGTCACGTCCAACCCCCGCTCCGACAACCGCCGCAGGATGTCCCGCTTGATCCCCAGATCCACCGCCACCACATGCCCCACCGACGCACCCGCAGCAGCCACCTCATACGGCTCCCGCGTCGCCACCCCCGACGCCAGATCCCGACCCGCCATCGACGGCGCAGACGCCGCCACCTCCACCAACTCCGCCTCCCCCACACCCGAACCGATCGCCGCCGGCATCGCCCCATGCGACCGGATGTGACGCGTCAACCGCCGCGTGTCCACATCCGACAACGCCACCACCCCCCGCTCCCGCAACCACGCCCCGAACGACCCCTCCGACCGCCACGACGAATCCCGACGCGACATCGACCGCACCACGAACCCCGCACACGCCGGACCCGCCGACTGATCGTCCACCCCCGCCACCCCGTAATTCCCGATGTGCGGCGCCGTCATCGTCACGATCTGCCCCGCATACGACGGATCCGTCACCACCTCCTGATAGCCCGTCATCGACGTCGTGAACACCACCTCACCCGACGCCACCCCATCCGCACCCACCGACGACCCCCCGAACACCGTCCCATCCGCCAACACCAACAGACCACGCTCACTCACCACGCCACCTTCCCCTCACGAACCGACACCCGGCCACCCACCACCACATGACGCGCCGCCCCGCGCAACGTGGCGCCGAGGAACGGACTGTTGCGGGACTTCGACCGGGACTGGTCGAACACCCACTCGACGTCGGGGTCCACCACCGACAGCGTCGCCGGGCCCCCGACCGCCGGGAGGAGACCGTGGTGGAGGAGCCCCCCGATCCGTGCCGGACGAACGGCCATCCGGTCGAAGAAGGTCTCGATGTCGGGGTCGAGCGCATCCAGGACGAGCGGGATCGCGGTCTCCAGTCCGGTGACGCCCCGCGGCGCCTCCTCGAAGGGGACGTCCTTCTCGTGGGCGGCGTGGGGTGCATGGTCGGTGGCGACGGCATCGATCACCCCCGACGCCAGCGCCTCGCGCAGTGCGGCCACGTCGTCGGGTGTGCGAAGCGGCGGGTACATCTTGTAGGCCGAATCGGTGCCCAGCGTGGCCGTGTGATCGAGGACGAGATGGTGGGGGGCCACCTCCGCCGTCACCGGCAGCCCCTCGTCCTTGGCGCGTCGGACGAGCTCCACCGTTCCGGCCGTGGACACGTGCTGGACGTGGTAGGCGACCCCGGTCAGGCGCACGAGGGCGAGGTCGCGAGCGACGACGGTCTCCTCCGCCTCGGCGGGGATGCCGGTCATGCCGAGCCTCGCCGACACGGCGCCCTCGTGCAGATGCCCGCCGCGCGACAGGCCGACGTCCTCGGCGTGCTGCGCGACCACGGCCCCCAGATCCGCCAGGTACTCCATGGCCCGCCGCAGCAGGCCGGCGTCGGCCACCGAGTCGCCGTCGTCGGAGAACACCCGCACCCCCGCTGCCCAGAGCTCGTCGAGGTGGGCGAGGCGCTCCCCGGCCCGTCCCGCCGTGATCGCTCCGGCCACGGCGACGTCGACGAGGCCGACCCGCCGCCCCCGATCGGCGATGTGGGCCGCCAGATGGCCGCTGTCGATCGCCGGGTCGGTGTTCGGCATGGCGACCACCGCGGTGAAGCCACCTGCGGCTGCGGCCGCCGATCCGCTCGCGACGTCCTCCTTCCATTCCTGGCCGGGCTCCCGGAGGTGGACGTGGAGGTCGACCAGGCCCGGACCGACCCAGCAGCCGGAACAGTCGAGGATCTCGGCCCCGGCCGTGTCGACGTCCCGTCCGAGCGCGGTGATCGTGCCGTCCTCGACACGCACGTCCGCCTCGACGGCGCCCTCGCCGGTCAGCACCGTGCCGCCTCGCAGCAGGATCGCAGTCATGCGTTCTCCCCGCCGAGGAGCCGGAACAGGACGGCCATCCGCACCGCGACGCCCATCCGGACCTGGTCGAGGACGAGGGACCGGGGGTCGTCGGCCACCTCGTCGGCGATCTCGACGCCCCGGTTCATCGGTCCGGGATGCATCACGACGGCGTCCGGGCGCATCGCGGCGAAGCGCTCCGCCGTCAGGCCGAAACGGCTGACGTACTCGGGCAGCGACGGGAACACGGCGGTTCCGCCACGCTCCGCCTGCACCCGCAGCAGGTAGACGACGTCGGCCGTCCTCACGACCTCGTCGATGGACGAGGCGATCGCGACGGGCCACCCGTCCACCTGCACGGGGAGCAGCGTTCGCGGCGCCACGAGGGTCACGCGGGCGCCCAGCGCCGAGAAGGCGTTCACACCGGATCGGGCGACCCGTGAGTGTCGGATGTCCCCGACGATGGCGACCTCGAGGCCCTCGACCTTGCCGAAGTGACGACGCACGGTGAGCGCGTCCAGCAGCGCCTGCGTCGGATGCTGGTGCGCTCCGTCGCCCCCGTTCACGACCGGGACGCCGGACCAGGCCGCCACCCGCGCCGCCGCGCCCACCGCCCGGTGACGCACCACCATGAGGTCGGCACCCATGGCGCGCAGCGTGAGCACCGTGTCCTTGAGGCTCTCGCCCTTCGACAGCGACGACGTGCCCGGTGAGAAGCTGAGCGTGTCGGCCGACAGCGCCTTGGCGGCCCGTTCGAAGGAGAGTCGGGTACGGGTCGACGGCTCGAAGAACACCGTGGCCACCGTCTTGCCGCGCAGCGCGGGGACCTTCGGAATCGGCCGGTCCAGGACGTCCACGAAGCCGTCGGCGTCGTCGAGGATCGCCTCGAGGTCGTCCCGGGTCGCGTCCTCGAGCCCCAACAGGTGCTTCACGCCGCCTCCTCGATGTCGACCCCGTCCTCGCCGTCGGCCTCGGTCACCCGCACCCGCACCCGCTGTTCCGCCGCGGTGGGGAGGTTCTTGCCGACATAGTCGGCCCGGATCGGGAGCTCACGGTGTCCGCGATCCACGAGCACCGCCACCTCGACCCGGCGGGGCCGCCCGAGATCGGCGAGGGCGTCGAGGGCGGCGCGGATGGTGCGGCCCGTGTAGAGGACGTCGTCGACGAGCACGACGTCGCGGTCGTCGATCCCCCCCGGCACCGACGTCGGACCCACCCGGGTGCGCGGTCGTCGGTCGAGGTCGTCGCGGTACAGGGCGATGTCCAGCTCCCCGACCGGGACGGTGTGATCCAGATCACCGAGCGCGTCGCCGACACGGGCAGCGAGGGGAACGCCCCGGGAGTGGATGCCGACGAGCACGACGTCCTCGGTGCCGCGGTGCCGTTCGACGATCTCGTGGGCGATGCGCCGCAGCGCCCGCCCCAGATCGGCCTCGTCCATGACCCGGGTCACGCCGGGGTCCTCGCGTCGTACATAGGCCCACTCCTTGCCGGCCTCACGGGACCGGCCTTAAAGGACGTCCGGCGGCAGATTACACCATTGATCTTCCCGGCCGGATTCCACCGCCTGCGGCGGTGAACAGACGCCGGTCCCTGCTGGCCGCTCCGCTGAGGCCGTTCCGGGCCACGGAGGCCGAATCACTTCTGTCTGGCGCGGGCGACTCCCTGCGGTCGCTGCGCTCCCCCGGAAACCCGTCCGGGTGCCGCCGCGGGGTGAACCGAGGCACACGCCCCGCTCCGCTCGGGCCGCCCTCAGCCCCGGACGCGGTCGGCGACGGCGCCGAGGACACCGTTGACGAAGGAGCCGCTTCGCTCCGTCGAGTAGGCCTTCGCCAGGCGGACGGCCTCGGAGATGATCACCGGGGTGGGGATGTCGGGGAGATGCGAGAGTTCCCAGGTGGCGATCCGCAGCACGGCGCGGTCGACCGGGGCCATGCGGGCCACGCGCCAGCCGGTGGCGGCTTCCTCCAGATGGGCGTCGAGTTCGGCCCGGTCGTCCCAGACGGAGCCGGCGAGATCCGCCGCCTGGTCGGAGGCGGTCGCCGTGTCGGGGGCCCGACGCCGCTGCTCGGCCTCGTAGAGGAGGGCCAGGGCGTCGTCGCGCCGGAACACCCGGACGATGCGTCCCAGGGCGTCGTCGTCGACCAGCAGCTCGTCGGGCCCGGCGTCGGGCTCCTGGTTGGCCATCCACACGGCGGCGGCGGCGTCGCGGTACGCCTCCATGTCGCCGTGGTCGGCCTGACGAACGAGGCGGGAGACGTCTCGTCCGGCGGTGGCGGCGTCGACGAGGGTTCGGGCGAGGTCCGCGACCCGGTCGTCGGTCACGTGACCCTGGTCATGTACTCCCCGGAGCGGGTGTCGACCTTGATGCGGTCGCCCTGCTCGACGAAGAGTGGGACCTGGACCTTCAGACCCGTCTCGGTCTCGACCTGCTTCGTCGCCGAGGACACGCGATCACCCTTGACGGCGGGCTCGGCGTAGGTGACGTCCAGTTCCACCGAGGCGGGCAGGTCGATGCCGATGGGTTTGCCCTCGTACATGGACAGCACCGCGGTCGCCCCCTCGACGAGGTAGTTGGCGGCGTCGCCCACGAGGTCGCGCGGCACGGCCATCTGGGCATAGGTCTCGAGGTCCATGAAGTGCATGCCGAGGTCGTCGGCGTAGATGAACTGATGATCGCGACGGTCGACGATCGCCTGCTCCACCGGCTCCCCGGCCCGGAACGTCCGGTCGACCACGACGCCGGAGACGATGTTCTTCAGCTTCATGCGGACGAAGGCCTTGCCCTTGCCCGGCTTCACGTGCTGGTACTCGACGATCTGGAAGATCCCGTCGTCGAGATCGAGGGTCATGCCCGGCTTGACGTCGTTCGTGGAGATCATGTCGCGTTCGGCTCCCGTGCAGAGTTGGTCAGGACGTCGGGGCCGTCGGCCGTCACGAGGACCATGTCCTCGATGCGCACGCCGCCGATCCCCGGCAGGTAGACGCCGGGTTCGACGGTGACGACGTCGCCGACGCGCAGCGGGTCGTCGTTGCCCCGACGCAGCCACGGTGCCTCGTGGATCTCGAGACCCACCCCGTGGCCCGTGCTGTGGAGGAAGTGCTCCTCGTACCCGTGACGCCGGAGCACCTCCCGGCACGCGGCGTCGACATCCCCGCAGGCCGTGCCTGCGACGACCGCGTCGATGCCCGCCTGCTGGGCTTCGGCGACCACGGCGTGGACCTCCACCATGACCTCGGGCACGTCCCCGAGCCAGACCGTCCGGCTCATGTCGGAGTGGTACCCGTCCACGACACAGCCGTAGTCGAGGAGGAGCAGCCCGTCACCCACGGAACGGGAGCCCGCTCGATAGTGCGGGATGGACGCGCCCGCGTCCGCCGCCACGATCGGCTCCCAGCCTGCCGCCACCGCACCCTCGGACCGCATGGCATCCACGAGCAGCCAGCCGAGCTCGGCCTCCGAGCCGGCGCGGTCGACCAGTTCGGCGAGGCGGTCGAAGGCGGCATCGCCGGCCGCGGCGGCCCGGCGGAGGGCCTCGACCTCGTCGGCGTCCTTCGTGCGCCGCAGCTCCTCGACGGCCCCCGTCGTGGGCTCGGCCGTGGCGCCGGTCTCCCGTTCGAAGGCCCGGGCGAAGTCCCAGGTCACGCCGGCCGCCTCGAGCCCCACGGTCGCCGCGCCGTCCACCGCCTCCGTGAGGGCGTCCCAGAGGCCGGTCCTCGCCACCGAGAGCCGGGTCCCGTTCAGGGCGCCGACGAGGGGCTCGGCCAGCTCGCCGTATCGGCCGTCGGTCACGAAGACGGCCTCGCCCTCGGGGCGTACGAGGAGGTGCCCGAGGCTCCCGGTGAACCCGGTGAGGTACCGCACGTTGGGGCCGTGGCTGACGAGCAGCGGCGCGTCGAGACGGCTCCGCAGCTCGTCCAGGCGCGCGGCGTGGTCCATTCAGTCCTCCTCGATGCCGACGGCGGTCAGGGCGGCGTCGAGCGTAGCCGGGTCGACGTGGCGAACCGTCGGGGTCCCGACCCGTTCGAGCAGCACGAAGCGGACGCCGGCGGCGTCGCGCTTCTTGTCGAGGCCGACGAGGCTCGTGACGGCCCCGCGACCGACACCCGGGGCCGCCACGGGCAGCCCGAGCGCCTCGATGACGGCCCGCTGCCGGGCCTCGTCGGGGAACCCGACGGCCAGGGCGGAGGCCCGCCCGGCCGCGATCATCCCGATCGCCACGGCGTGCCCGTGCGGCAACCCGGCCGCCACCTCGACCGCGTGGCCCACCGTGTGCCCGTAGTTGAGGTGCGCTCGCTCCCCCGACTCCCGAAAGTCCCGCTCCACGATGCCGGCCTTGACGGCGACGGCCCGGCGGACCAGCTCCTCGAGGTCGGCGCCCAGCCCGTGCCGCTCGTACCGATCGACGATCACCGGGTCGCCGATCAGGCCCGCCTTGAGCACCTCCGCCGCCCCCTCCCGGAGGAGATCCTCGGGGAGCCGATCGAGGAGGTCGACGTCGACGACGACCCGTGCCGGATGGCGGAACACGCCCACGAGGTTCTTGCCGCCCACGTTGATCCCGGTCTTCCCGCCGATCGACGCGTCGACCGCCCCCAGCAGCGTCGTGGGGACCAGCACCGCCTCGACGCCGCGCAGGTAGGTGGCGGCGGCGAAGCCGGCCACGTCGGTGAGGGCGCCCCCGCCGACGCCGACGATCGTGTCGTCCCGGGTGAGCCCGAGCTCGTTGAGCCACTCATAGGTGTCGCCCACGGCAGCCAGCGTCTTCGCCTCCTCGCGGTCGGGGAGGACGCGTACGTCCGCCGCCACGCCCCCGCTCCGGAGCCCCCGGGCCAGCGAGCGGGCCAGCCGGGCCACCGAGGGCTGCGCGAGGATCGCGGTCCGCCGCCGCCCGTCCCGCTCCGGCAGCAAACCGTCGGCCGAGGCCACCCCCCGCCCCACGACGACCGAACTCGCGTCGCCGATCAGGATGCGTTCCACGCGGCCTCCACCCGATCGGCGACCTCGTCCGGTGGGCCGGCGGCGTCGACACGGACGTGGGCGGCCGCCTCGTACAGGTGCCGCCGCGCCGCCGTGAGCTCCTCCAGCCGACGGCCGACGCCTCCGCCGAGCACCGGTCGCCCTTCGCCGTCCCCGACCCGGCCCCGGAGCACCTCCGCGGGGGCGTCGAGCCACACGACCACTCCCTCCGCGCGCATCCGCGCGACGTTGCGCTCGTCGATGACGACACCGCCGCCGCAGGCCACCACCGCCTC
>JAWVYO010000059.1:0-14729 GCA_033722675.1 Acidimicrobiia bacterium
CCGGAACGCCCCGAGCGGAGCGGGTGGCAGGGCCTGCGTGGCCCGGAACGCCCCGAGCGGAGCGGGTGGCAGGGCCTGCGTGGCCCGGAACGCCCCGAGCGGAGCGGGTGGCAGGGCCTCCGTGGCCCGGACCAGAACAGGAGACGGGGCCGCGACACAGCACCCCGCGACGGCAGCATCCGACACCGCTCCCGAGGGAGCGCAGCGACCGACGGGAACCGCCCGCACCAGCGCACAGTGACTCGGCCCACGACACGACGGCCGGGGCGGGGCAGGGGCCCCGCCTCCGGAGGAGGCCGGACCGGCGTCTGTTCGCCGCCTGCGGCGGCGAAGTCCGGCCGGGGAGAGAGCAAGGCATCACTACGCTCCCGCGGCATGGAGACGCGGACGATCGATGCCGGTGGACCGGTCCACGCCGTGGATCACGGCGGGTCCGGGGTGCCGGTCCTGCTCGTCCACGGGCTGGGTGGGTCGCACACGAACTGGACCGACCTGGGCCCGCGCCTCGCCGGGTCGCATCGCGTCCTCGCCGTGGACCTCGTCGGTCACGGGTTCACGGCCCCCGCCGGGCGGCAGGCCTCGATCGATGGGCACGTGACGCTGGTGGAACGCACCGTCGACGCCCTCGACCTGGGACCGGTGGTGCTGGTCGGGCTGTCGATGGGCGGCCTCGTCGCGGGGGTGGCGGCCGAACGCTCACCGGGACGCGTGCTGGGTCTCGTGATGATCGATCCGGCCCTGCCGATCGGCGCGTGGTCGGTCGTCAACCGTGGGGTCCTGGGGAACATCGTCCTCCCGACACTCCCCGGTGTGGGCCCGGCGCTCCTGAACCGCTTCGTGGCCTCGACGACGCCGGAGGAGCAGGTGGCCGACACCCTCGAGTTCGTCGCAGCCGATCCCGACCGCGTCTCGAACGCCCACCGTGAGGCGGCGGTGGCGATGGCTCGGGCCCGCCGCGACATGCCGTGGGCCGTCGAGTCCGTCGTCGCCTCTGCCCGGTCGCTGTCGGCGCTGCTCCTCCGCCGCCGGCACCTACGCCGGGTCTTCGAGCGGATCACGACCCCCACGCTCGTCGTCCACGGTGCCGAGGACCGGCTGGTGGCGGTCGAGTCGGCCCTGGCCCTCGGCCGTCTGCGGCCGGACTGGGACGTGCGGATCCTCGACGGGGTGGGCCACGTGCCGCCGGTGGAGGCGCCCGGGGAGACGGCCGCCATCGTCTCCTCGTGGATCGACGCCTCCGTCCCGACGGTCTAGGCCCGGCCCTTCACGCGGTCGAAGGCCGCCTTGAACGACTCGGCGTCACCGCCCATGCGCGGCACGTCGAGGTCGACGAGCGAGCCGTCGGTGAAGGTGACGACCATGCGATGGGAGAGCTTCTTCTTCTCGATGAGCACGTCGTCGAGATCGGTCACGGCGAACTCCGCCTTCAGGTCCTTCGGCTTGCCGCTGAACTGGGAGTGCCCGAACACGAGGAGTCGACGGGCGGTGAGCCCGAGGACGGTCCGCTCCCCCGGAAAGGCGGATGCCATGCCCTGCTCGTCGGCACCGTCGTGGGCCCCGGCCCGCTTGGCGGCCATCGCCTCGGCCGTCATGGCGCCGATGACGCCCCCCACCGCCCCGCCCGCGACCTGGCGGGCGAACCCTCCGGCCGGGTGCGCGAAGACCCCGGCGACGAGTTCTTCGTCCGCGGCGATGGCGTCGCCTTCCGCCCTGGTGATCTTCTTGACCCAGTCGACCATGGGGCTCCCCCTCCGTGTCGCCCGGAGCCTATCCCCGCCGCACGGTTCCCCGGCTCACGGACACTCGGGGTCGCCTCCGCGCACGCCCTGGGGGCCTTCGACGAGGACGGAGCGCACCGTGGCCCGGATACGGTCGACGTCGGGGATCGGGGCACCGACGAAGTCGTACTCGGGGGTGTAGTACGGAGGCTGGAACGCCACGGTGGCGATGTCCGCAGCTTCGAGCGAGGCGACCGCCCGCACCAGGTCCGGCAGCACGTTGAGGGGGATGTTGGTGGTCGTCGAGGACTCGATGGCCGCCGCCAGGCTCGGGAAGCTCCGCATGACGGTGACGGGATCGGCTGCGTCGGCCATCGACCGCAGCATGCAGCGCTGCCTGGTCATCCGTGTGTAGTCGCTCGAACCCTCCCGATTCCGCACGTATGCGAGCGCCTCGCGTCCGTCGAGGTGGGCGGGCCCGGGCTCGACGGCGACCCGCACCGGCTCCTCCCCCTCCTTGGCCGGGGAGAACCCCACGTCCATGGCCTCGGTCACGGTGACGTCCACCCCGCCGAGGGCGTCGATGACGTCGACGAATCCGGCGAAGTCGACGAGGACGTAGTGGTCGATGTGAAGGCCGAGCATGCGGCCCACCACCGTCGACAGCGCCGCCATCCCCGGGTCGGGCTCGTCGGGGTAGGTCCGGATCCACGTCCGGGTGTGCGAGTAGAACGAGTTGAGGAGCGGCACGAAGCAGTCACACGGCTCAGGCTGCTCGGGGATCGTCGTCGGCGTCGGCTCCTCGCCCTCGGCGACCGTGGTGGTCGTCGTCGTGGCGAGGATGTCGTCGAGTTCGCGCTCCCAGTACCGGTCCTCGAGGTCGGTGAACTCCTCGGCCATCCAATCGGGCAGCGGTACCCGTCCGAGGTTCCGCGGGACCCCGAAGATCGCCGCCCAGCCGGTGGCCGGGTCGAGCGTCGCCACCATCATCACGTCGGTCCGCAGGCCCCTCCGGCCGGGTCCGGCGTCGCCCCCGGCGAGCAGCACGGTGATGCGCTCGTCGCCGACGCGGTCGGGCTCGAAGGGCGCCTCGTAGTAGGCGGGCTCGGGTGGGACGATCACCGGCCGGACGGGGTTCCGATCGCCTTCGGGGATGAGCAACTTCGCCTCGTCGCTGGGGATGTTGGGCCGGATGGTGACCGGCGGCGGCGGCGCCGTGGTGGTCGTGGTGGTGGGCACCGGCGCGAGGGTCGTGGCGGGGGCGACCGGGCCGAAGTCCTCGTCGGTGTATCCCTCAGCCCGCAGTTCGTCGGCCGAGGGGCCGCCGGTCGCCCCGAAGACGTTCCCGAGCAGGTCGATCGCCTCCAGGCTGTACGCCCCGACGACGAGGTGAGGGAGGGCCGTCAGCAGCACGAACGCCGACACGACCGCCAGGCGGCGCCGGGACGGGTGGGGACGCGCCACCCACGCCGCGTCGACGACGGAGGCGATCCGCACGGCCAGCAGGACGAGGTTGAGTCCGAAGACGGCCCACAGGGTCGAGGGCTGGACGAGCAGCTCGAGGATGCCCACCGTCCCCCGGCCGGCGGTGACGAGCGCGACGACGGCGACGAGGGCGAAGGGAACGAAGTAGAGGGCGGCGCGGACCGGACGGCGCTGGAGCAGTTGCCCGGCGCCGGGGACGACGAGCGACGCCAGCGGCGCCAGCCAGTGCTTCGTGGGGTGATCCGTCGACACGGCGCCTCCGCGGCCTTCACCCCTATGACGCTACGCCGCACTCCGACGGTTCCCGCAGGCCATGATGGGCGGGAGGAGGTTCGACGGGATGCAAGCGGACACGACCCACGTCTGTCTGATCGGGCCGATGGGTGTCGGGAAGACGACGGTCGGCCGTCGCGTGGCCGACGCGCTCGGCCGAACCTTCGACGACAGCGACGCCTGGATACGCCGCACGACCGGCCGTGACGCGGCGACGATCGCCGACGACGAGGGAGTGGCACGACTGCACGCGTTGGAGGCCGACCACGCCCTGACCGCCCTCGCCCGGACGGCCCCGTCGGTCGTCGCCCTCGCGGCCTCCGCCCCCGACGACGACCGCGTCGTCGATGCGCTCAGCGGACACATCGTGGTCTCCCTCACCGCCCCCGCCGAGGTCCTGGTGGAGCGCCTCCCCGGCGCCGCCCACCGACGCCGCCTCGGGCCGGACCCGGTGACGGCGATGGAGGCGCTGATCCGGAGCCGGGCGGGCCGCGTCGACCCGACGCTCACGGTGTCGACGACCGGCGACCCCGACGACGCCGTCGCCGCGGTGCTCGCCGTCGTGGGCGGATAGCATCGCCCGATGCTCGCCTCCCATCCCCGCATCGAGATCATCGGCGCTCCCCAGGACCTGGGCCAGTCGCTGCGCGGGGTCGACATGGGCCCCAGCGCCATCCGCGTTGCGGGCCTGGTCGAGCGGCTGCGCGGCCTCGGCTTCGACGTCGTCGACCACGGCGACCTGACCTGCTCGACCATGGCCTTGAGCGCAGAGGGCGACGCCCGGGTGCGCTTCGCCGACGAAGTCGCCGCGGACGCCGAGCAGCTCGCGGACGTCGTTGCCGACATCGCCGCACGGGGTTCGTTCCCCCTGGTCCTCGGAGGCGACCACGGGGTCGCCATCGGAACCGTCGGCGGGCTGGCGCGCCACGAGCGGCGCCAGGCGATCGTGTGGGTGGACGCCCACGGGGACTTCAACGTCCCCGAGACATCGCCCAGCGGGAACGTGCATGGGATGCCCCTCGCCGCGATCCTCGGAGACGGGGATCGGCGTCTGGTCGAGGCCTGCGGGGTCAGCCCGAAGGCGCTGGCGACGCACACGGTGATCATCGGCCTCCGCGATGTCGATCCCGGCGAAGCGGAGCGGCTACGGAAGGCGGGGATCCGGCGGTACACGATGCGGGACATCGACGAACGCGGGATCCGCCCGATCATGGACGAGGTGGTCGCCTACGTGACGCGTGACGGCGTGGACCGCGTGCACCTCTCCTTCGACATGGACGCCCTCGACCCCCGCCACGCTCCCGGAACGGGCACGCCGGTGCGCGGCGGCCTCACCTACCGCGAGGGCCATCTCATGATGGAGCTCCTCGCCGACGCCGACGTGGTCACGAGCGCCGAGTTCGTCGAGGTGAACCCGGCGCTGGACGAGCGCAATCGCACGGCCGAGATGGCCGTGGAGCTCGTCGCCTCCCTGGCCGGCCAGCAGATCCTGTGACCCCGTCGCCGACGACCGGCGATCCCGTCCGATCCCGTCATCCGGTCATCGATCCGGCACCGAATCCCTCATAGCGAACGGATTAGTAGTAAACAGGGTCCACGCGCTGAGGAGAACAACCATGCCCGCCGCAACCGCCACGCGTCGCCGATCGGACCCGGTCCCCGACTCGGTCTCGCTCTACCTCGAATCGGTGGGCCGCCACGACCTGCTCACGGCCGACGACGAGATCGAGCTCGCCCAGCGGATCGAGGCAGGTGACGAGGCCCGGTCCCGCCTCGACGCCGGCGACCACGAGGGTCCCGCCGAAGCCGCGCGGCTGCGCCGCGACGCCATCGCCGGCGACCGCGCCCGGGAGCAGTTCATCGCCGCCAACCTGCGACTCGTCGTGGCCAACGCCCGCAAGTACCGGGGCGCCGCCGGCCTCGAGATGGGCGACCTGATCCAGGAGGGCAATCTGGGCCTCATCCGCGCCGTCGAGAAGTTCGACTGGCGCAAGGGCTTCAAGTTCTCCACCTATGCCACCTGGTGGATCCGCCAGGCGCTGTCGCGGGCCATCGCCGAGAAGTCCCGCGTGATGCGCATCCCCATCCACCTCCACGACATGATCGGGACGGTGAAGGGGGCCAGGTCCCAGCTCAAGGGCCGACTCGGCCGCGATCCGCGCCCCGAGGAGATCGCCGAGGAGACCGGTATCGACCTCTCCGACGTGGAACGCGTCCTCGCCGTGACCGACGAGGTCTCCATCGAACAGCCGATCGGAGAAGATGGCGCGCAGCTCGGCGATTTCATCCTCGACGAGGACGCCGTCGACGTCAGCCGCATCGCCGAGGAGGCCGACGTCGCCCGCATGCTCAAGTCGGCGATGCGGAGCCTCGACGAGCGCGAGATGACGATCATCGTCGGCCGCTACGGGTTCCTCGACGACGGCATCCCCCGGACCCTCGAGGAGATCGGGGACGACTTCGGCCTGACGCCCGAGCGCATCCGCCAGATCGAGAAGCGAGCGCTGTCCAAGCTGCGCCATCCGGCCCTCGGGCTCCGCGAAGAGGACATGATCTAGGGTCCGGCCCATGAGCGTCCTCGACGGCTTCACGACGGGGACCGTCACCTACGACGGACAGCCGAAGACGGTCCACCGTCGGGGCGACGGACCGGGAGTCGTGGTCGTGCACGAGATGCCCGGGATCACCCCGTCCGTCGCCGCCTTCGGTCGCCGGGTGGCCGATCGGGGCTTCACGGTGGTGATGCCGTCGCTCTTCGGGACCGACGGTCGTGCGCCCTCGGGGGCGTATCTCGCCGCCACCGCGATCCGGGCGTGCGTCTCCCGCGAGTTCACCTGTTTCGCCACCGGACGCTCCAGCCCCGCGGCCCGATGGCTGAGGGCCCTCGCTGCGGACCTCCACGACGAACTCGGCGGCCCGGGCGTCGGGGCGGTGGGCATGTGTTTCACCGGCGGGTTCGCCCTGGCGATGATGGTGGAGGACGCCGTCGCGGCGCCGGTCCTCAGCCAACCCTCGCTCCCGCTGGCCGTCGGACGACGCCGGGCCCGCTCGGTGGGACTGTCCGACGACGAGATCCTCCGGGTGGCCGCCCGTGCGGAGGAGGGGTGTCCGGTCCTCGGCCTGCGCTTCACCGAGGATCGGGCGGTGCCCGCCGCCCGGTTCGAGGCGCTGCGCGAGATCCTCGGCGACGCCTTCGTGGCGGTGGAGATCGACTCGTCGCCGGGGAACCCGTGGGGGATCCCCCGGCGGGCGCACTCGGTGCTCACCGAGGACCTGGTCGACGAGCCCGGTCACCCGACCCGCGAGGCGCTCGAACGTGTCCTCGGGTTCTTCGAGGAGCGCCTCCGCTAACCGGAATCCGGCCTGCCCGAGCAGCCCTGGACGACCACGAACGCGATCCCGCCGCTACCACGGATCGCCGTCGATCCGTCCGACCCGTGCGCCGGCCGCGCCCCGGGAGAGCGCACCCGCCGACCCTCCTAGGCTGCGCGTCATGAGCGACTTCGTGTGGGGGGTGGCCACCTCGGCCTATCAGATCGAGGGCTCGCCGCGCGCCGACGGCGCCGGCGAGTCGATCTGGGACCGGTTCGTCCAGGAACCGGGGCGGATCCTCCACGGCGACGACGGCGTCGTCGCCTGTGACCACTACCGCCGGTTCCGCGAGGACGTGGCACTCATGGCCGACCTCGGCGTCGACGCCTATCGCTTCTCCGTCGCCTGGACCCGGGTCCTCCCCACCGGCACCGGCGCCGTCAACGACGCCGGGCTGGACTTCTACGATCGCCTCGTCGACGAGCTGCTCGACCACGGCATCACGCCGTACCCGACGCTCTACCACTGGGACCTGCCCCAGGTCCTCCAGGATCGGGGCGGATGGCTGGAGCGGTCCACCGCCGGGGCCTTCGCGGAGTACGCCGGCGTCGTCGCCGGGCGATTGGGCGACCGGGTCGGGACGTGGCTCACCCTCAACGAGCCCTGGGTCGCCGCCTTCGTCGGGCATCGCGACGGGGTGTTCGCCCCCGGCCTGCGCGACTTCGGCGCCGCCCTCGTCGCCGGTCACCATCTGCTCCTCGCCCACGGGTTGGCGGCGGAGGCCCTGCGGGACGCCTCGTCGGAAGCGCGGGTGGGGATCGCCCTCGACTGCCGTCCGGCCCGTCCGGCCTCCGACGACCCCGCCGACGTCGACGCCACCCGCCACTTCGACGGCTTCCGGAACCGGTGGTTCTTCGACCCCGTCTTCGGCCGCGGGTACCCCGCAGACATCGTCGAGGACTACGCCGCCGACGGACGCTGGGAGGGCTCGACCCCGCCGTTCGTCCGATCGGGCGACCTCGACACCATCGCCGCACCCCTCGACGTCCTCGGCATCAACTACTACACGAGCATCGAGGTGACCCCCGCCACGCGCGAGTCGGAGGAGACCGGCGTACCCGCCGGGACCGCACCCCCACCCGGGTACACCGAGATGGGGTGGCCGATCACCCCCGATGCCCTCACCGCCTTCCTCCGCCGCATCGACGCCGACTACGGACCTCCGTCGATCCTCGTCACCGAGAACGGCGCCTCCTACGCGACCGGTCCCGACGCCGGGGGACGGATCCGCGACGAGCGGCGGATCGCCTATCTCGACGCGCACGTCGCCGCCGTCGAGGAGGCACGGAGCTCCGGGGTCCCCGTCGACGGCTACTTCGTCTGGAGCCTGCTCGACAACTTCGAATGGGCGAGCGGCTACAGCCAGCGCTTCGGTCTCGTCTGGGTCGACCACGAGACCGGCGAGCGGGTCCCGAAGGACTCCTACGCCTGGTACCGGGATCGGATCGCCGCCCGACGGTGACCGCTAGCGGTACTCGGGGTTGGGGAAGTCGTAGCGGCGGCCCGCCTGCCACCCCGACAGCTGGTTCCCGTGCGCCGGCACGCCGCCCGCGTCGGTGAGCATGCGGGCGAGGTGCATCAGGTTCCAGGTCATGAACGTGGTGTTGCGGTTCGTGAAGTCGTTCTCGGGCCCGCCCGAGCCCTCGTCGAGATAGGACGGGCCGGGCCCGGCCTCGCCGATCCAGCCGGCGTCGGCCTGGGGCGGGATCGTGTAGCCGACGTGCTGGAGGGAGTAGAGGACGTTCATCGCCACGTGCTTGATGCCGTCCTCGTTCCCCGTGACGAGGCAACCGCCGACCTTCCCGTAGAAGGCGTACTGCCCGTCGTCGTTGAGCTCCCCCGAGTGGGCGTAGAGGCGCTCGACGACGCGGGTGCACACCGACGACTTGTCCCCGAGCCAGATGGGGGTGCCGAGGACCAGGATGTGGGCGTCGCGCACCAGCTCGTACACCTCGGGCCAGCCGTCCGTCTCGAAGCCGTGGTCGGTCATGTCGGGCCACACACCGGGAGCGATGTCGTGGTCGACGGCCCGGACGTGGCGAACGGAGACACCGTTCGCCTCCCTGATCGCCGCCGACACGTCGATCAGGCCCCGGGTGTGGGAGAGCTGCGGAGCGGGCTTCAGCGTGCAGTTGATGAACAGCGCCTGCAGGTCCGAGTAGTCCGTCATTCGGCCTCCGGTCGGGTGCTGGGATACTACGGGTCCGATCCGGGAGGGGCATGAGCGAGTTCGCAGGCATCGCAACCGTCGCCGGCGTGCTCGTGGCCTACGGGCTCGTCTCGCGCCGCCTGGCGACCACCCCCGTATCCGGACCGATGATCTTCGTCGCCGCCGGGGTGCTGCTGGGCCCGAGCGCCCTCGACGTCGTCGACGTGCGCGTCGAGAGCGGGGCCCTGCGCACGGTCGCCGAGGCGACCCTGGTGCTCGTCCTCTACACCGACGCGATCCGCGTCGACCTCCGGCGCATGCGCGACCAGGCGCAGCTCCCGGTCCGGCTCCTGGGGGTGGGATTGCCGCTCACGATCGCCGCGGGCGCGGGGACGGCGGCGATCCTGTTCACCGACCTGGACGTCTGGGAGGCGGCACTCGTGGCGGCCGTGCTCTCCCCCACCGACGCGGCCCTCGGCCAGGCCGTCGTCACGAGCGAACGCGTCCCGGCTCGCGTCCGGCAGGCGATCAATGTCGAGAGCGGGCTCAACGACGGCCTCATGGTCCCGGTGGTGACCGTCCTCCTCGCCCTCGCCGGCGCCGGGATGTCCCTCGCCGGACCCGCGTCGTGGGCGGGCTTCGCCGGGCACCAGATCGGCCTGGGCCTCCTCGTCGGCGCCGCCACCGGGCTCGCGGGCGGATGGGTGCTGGACCGGGCGGTCGGCGCCGGGTGGGTGGACGGTGCGTTTCGCCAGCTCGCCACGCTGGGGATCGGCGTCGGCGCGTTCGCGGTCGCCGAGCTCGCCGGGGGCAACGGCTTCGTGGCCGCCTTCGTCGCCGGGATCGGGTTCGCCACCGCCGCCCGGGACCACTGCGAGCACGCCCACGACTTCTCCGAAGACGAGGCCCATCTGCTGGCCATGCTCACCTTCCTCTTCTTCGGGGCCGCCATGGTCGGCCCGTACCTGGACGATCTCGACTGGCGCATCGGGATCTACGCGGTCCTCAGCCTCACCGCCATCCGTATGGTCCCGGTCGCCCTCGCCCTCGCGAGATCGGGTCTCCGCCTGCCGACCATCGGATTCATCGCCTGGTTCGGCCCCCGCGGCATCGCGTCCGTCCTCTTCGTCCTGTTCGTGATCGAGGAGGCCGCCCTCCCCGGCGCCGAGACGATCATCGCCACCGTGTCGTGGACGGTCCTGCTGAGCGTGGTGGCCCATGGCGCCACCGCGTACCCCTTCGCCGAGCGGTACGGACGGTGGATCGAGAGGTCCGAGACGCCGCGCGAGGACGAGGACGTGGCGATCATGCCGATCCGTCGCTGACACCGACCTCCCTACACTCGCCGCGTGCCGGACTTCGACGAAGCCACCACCGCCGCGGCGGCGCCCCGCGACCACTACCGGGACCTGCTGGCGCGACTCGACCAGGTCGGCGGCGACGAACTCGCCGATCGGGCCCGCCTCCTCGACTCGATCTTCCGATCCCTCGGCATCACCTTCGCCGTGTACGACGACGAGCGCGGGGCCGAGCGCACCTGGCCGATGGATCTCGTCCCGCGCATCATCCCCGCCGACGAGTGGCGCCACCTCGAGGCGGGACTGGTCCAGCGGGTGACGGCGCTCAACCGATTCCTCGACGACCTCTACGTCGGCGACCAGGCGGCCCTGCACGACGGCGTCGTGCCGCGCTGGCTCGTCGAGTCGGCCGACGGCTACAGCCGCGAGGCGTACGGGATCCCCGCTCCGGCCGGGGCCCGATGCGTCGTCGCCGGCATCGACATCGTCCGTGACGGCGAGGGGACGTACCGCGTGCTCGAGGACAACCTCCGGGTTCCCTCCGGCATCTCCTACGTCCTCGAGAACCGGGTGGCGATGACGCGGGTGCTGCCCGTGGCCTTCGCCCGCCATCGCGTCCGGCCCGTCAACCACTACGGGTCCGCCCTGCTGCGGGCCCTGCGGGCCGCGGCGCCCCCCGCCTCGGGCGAGCCCACCGTCGTCGTCCTCACGCCGGGCACCGCGAACTCGGCGTACTTCGAACACGCCTTCCTGGCTCGCCAGATGGGCGTCGAACTCGTCGAGGGACGGGACCTCACCGTCGAGGACCACGTCGTGTACATGCGCACCACCCGCGGGCTGGAACGGGTGGACGTCGTCTACCGGCGGGTCGGCGACGAGTTCCTGGACCCCGCCGTCTTCCGGTCCGACAGCCTGCTCGGCGTGCCCGGCATCGTCTCGGCGGCGCGGGCGGGCAACGTCACCCTCGCCAACGCCCTCGGGAACGGCGCCGCGGACGACAAGGGCATCTACCCCTTCGTCCCCGACCTCATCGAGTACTACCTCGGAGCCGAACCGATCCTCCCGAACGTCACGACGTACCTCCCGTGGGAGGCCGACCAGCTCGAGACGGTCCTCGACCGGCTCGACCAGCTCGTCGTCAAGCCCGTCGCCGAGGCGGGCGGCTACGGGATCGTGATCGGCCACGAGGCCTCCGACGAGGAGCTCGGACGTGTCGCCGAGGCGCTCCGGGCCGACCCCCGGGGCTACATCGCCCAGGAGGTCGTCCGGCTGTCCACCCATCCGACGCTCGTCGACGGCGAGCTCCGGCCGCGCCACATCGACCTCCGCCCCTTCGTGCTGTCGAGTCCCGCCGGAGTCGAGGTCATCCCGGGCGGGCTCACCCGCGTCGCCCTGCCCGAGGGCTCCCTGATCGTGAACTCGTCGCGCGGCGGCGGATCGAAGGACACCTGGGTGCTCGCGGGAGACGGGGCCTGATGCTCTCCCGTCATGCCGAGCACCTGTTCTGGATCGGCCGCTACGTCGAACGCGCCGAGGACACGGCACGAATGCTCGACGTGACCTACCACACCCTCCTCGAGTCGCCCCCCTCCGAGGAGGGCCCGGCCTGGCGCGAGCTCCTCGAGGTCCTCCACCTCCACGAGGTGTTCGACGACGAGCCGACGGCTGCCGCGGTGAGCCGGTATCTCGTCCTCGACCCGGCGAACCCGGGATCGGTGGTGTCGGCCGTGGACCGCGCCCGCACCAACGCCCAGGCGGTGCGCGACCGGATCTCCACCGAGATGTGGGAGGCGATCAACGCCTTCTTCCTGGAGTTGCAGGAGATGGACCTCGGCACCGCCCTCGACCGACGGCCCTACGAGGTGTTCCGCACCATCAAGAACCGGTGCCAGGCGATCAACGGGGTGTCGGCCCAGACGATGCCCCGCGACGACGGCTACCGCTTCTCCGTCCTCGGGCTCATGCTGGAACGCGCCGAGATGACCTGCCGCCTCCTGGCGGTCCGGTACGCCCGGCTCACCCGGGGGTCACAGCCCATGTGGTTCCACGCGTGGGTGGCGGTCCTCAAGTCCGTGTCCGCCTTCGAGGCGTACCTCAAGGAGCACGAGGCCGCCCTCGAGCCGACCCGGGTGCTCGAGTTCCTGCTGCTGTCGACGACCTTCCCGAGGAGCGTCCTCTACTGCCTGCGGGTGGCCGAGACCCAGCTGGGCGGGCTCACGCCCGGGACACGGAGCACGGCGCAGCGGCTGCTGGGTCGGGTGCGCGCCCGCTGCGAGTTCGCCGACGTCGACGAGATCCTCGACAGCGGGCTCGACCAGTTCCTCGAGGAGCTCCAACAGGACATCTACGACGTCGCCGAGGCCGTGGACGCCCACTTCTTCCGCTCCGGGACGGACCTCGACCTCCGCTCGATCGAGTCGACCTGATGCGTCTCGAGATCCGCTACGTCAACCGGTTCGTGTACCCGACCCCCGCCCGGGAGTCGCACAACGTGCTGCGCGCCTGCCCGGCCGACGACGGCACCCAGCGCCTCCTCGACTTCGACCTCTCCATCGACCCGACGGCCCGGGTGCTGACCTACGTCGACTCCTGGGGAACCCGCGTGGACGCGTTCGGCATCCGGGCGCCGCACGAGCGACTCCTCGTCACCGCCGAGGCCGTCGTCGAGACGTCGGCGCGTCCGGCTGCGCCGCGCGGCGTCGCCGGGCGGTCCGACTACGCCGATCCCGAGATCCGGCTCGACCTCGGCCAGTACCTGCGCCGGACCGGTCACACCGCCTGGGACTCGGCCATCGAGACCTTCGCCCGGGACGTCTGCGAGGGCATCGACGACGCGACCGACGCGGTGGCCGCGCTGGACGGCGCCGTACGGGACGCCATGACCTACACGCCCGGGGCGACCGAGGTCGGAGTCGACATCACGAACGTCTGGGCGACCCGCCAGGGCGTGTGCCAGGACTTCGCCCACCTCGCCATCGCCATGTACCGCAGCCTCGGCATCCCGGCGCGCTACGTCTCCGGTTACATCTACGCCTCCGACCTGTCTGGCGGCGACCTGCCCGACCAGGCCGAGGTCGAGATCGAGACCCACGCGTGGGTGGAGGTGCTCGTGCCCGGGTTCGGGTGGTGGGGACTCGACCCCACGAACCCCCAGGACGTCGGCGAGCGCCACGTCAAGATCGGCCACGGCCGCGACTACGACGACGTCATGCCGTTGCGCGGCGTCTACCACGGCCCCTCCGAGCACACGCTGTCGGTGGGGGTCCAGATCTCGCGTGAGGGCCTCACCCGTCGCGAGCTGGACCGAATGCAGCAGGCCCAGGCCCAGCAGTGACACCCGGCCCGCGGCGGGCCATCATGGGGGGCGGCCATGCCCACGAACGCGACGCCCGAGTACAAGGAGGCGGAGGCCGCCTACCGGGCCGCCTCCGATCCCAAGGAGCGGCTGGCGTGCCTCCGGGAGATGCACCGGACGATCCCCAAGCACAAGGGGACCGAGCACGTCCGTGCCGACATCAAGACACGCATCAAGGAGCTCACCGAACAGCTCGCCTCCGGCCGGTCGGGAGGCGCCCGAACCGGCCCCGCCACGGTCGTCCGTCCCGAGGGCGCCGCCCAGATCGCCCTCGTCGGGCCGCCGAACGGCGGCAAGTCGGCACTGCACGCCCGCCTCACCGGGTCCCACACCGAGGTGGGGCCGTATCCCTTCGCCACCCAGTGGCCCGCTCCGGGGATGCTGGAGGTCGACGACGTGGCCCTCCAGCTCGTCGACCTCCCGTCGGTGTCGCCCGACCACCCCATCCCGTGGATCGGTGACGCCCTCCGCCCCGCCGACGGTGCCCTCGTCGTCGTCGACCTGACCCGCCCCGGCTGCGTCGAGGAGGTGGCGGCCATGCTCGAGGTGCTCGCCGACCGACACGTCGTCCTCCACGGGACCTGGCCCGCCGACGATGGCTTCGTGCCCTCCGACGATCCCTTCACGACGGCGATCCCCGCGCTCCTCGCAGCCGGCAAGGCGGACCTCCTCGAGGATCCGGCCGCCGAGCTCGCGATCGTCGAGGAGCTGCTCGACCTCGACTGGCCCACCACGATCCTGTCGGTCGAGTCCGGCGTCGGCCTCGACGACCTCGGCCCGTGGCTGTTCCGGCGGGTCGGTGTCGTCCGGGTGTACACGAAGACCCCGGGCTCCGACCCCGACATGGGCCGGCCGTTCACCGTTCGCTCCGGGGACACGGTCCTCGACGTGGCACGCCTCGTCCACAAGGATCTCGCCGAGGGATTCCGCCACGCCCGCATCTGGGGCCCGGCCACCTTCGACGGACAACAGGTCGGCCGCGACCACCCGGTGGTCGACGGCGACGTCGTCGAGATCCACGCGTAGCGTCGCGGTCGTGGGTGCGCCGTTCGCCACCGCTGCCGCCGCCGAGGCGGGCG
>JAWVYO010000060.1:0-14562 GCA_033722675.1 Acidimicrobiia bacterium
CCGCCAGCGAGCCGCGACCAGCGGTGCATCCGCGGACTACGCGCCACTTCGCACTCCGACAGGGCGCGCGCCCGAAGGGCGAAGGTTCGAATCCCACCCCCTCCGCCAGCGAGCCGCGGATCACCGTGCATCCGCGCCCCCAGCACACCTCCGCGCCCGATCGGAGCGCGGGCGGCCCGTCCCTCCCGTGCCATTGGGAACCCCCAGTGATGCCCGTATAGTGGACACATGGAGTTCGCTACGACTCCGAGGAGGGAACATCCCATGTCCCGCATCCGACCACTGCTCACCACGCTCGCACTCGTGCTCGTGGCGATGCTGCTCACCGCGGCGCCGCTCGGGGCCAAGCCGAACAAGGTGGACGTCTGCCACCTCGACGGGAACGGCACGTACCACCTGATCACGATCGCCGAACCGGCCGTGGATTCCCACCTCGCCAACCACGGCGATGCCCTGCCGGGTGACGATCATCCCGACCCGGGGTACGTCTTCGGTGACGACTGCACTGCCGTAGAGGACCCGAACGGCGACAACACCTCCGGTGAGGACAGCATCGGCGACGGCGACGTCGGCACCGTCGACCCCGGTTTCTGACGGCCGACGACGACGTCGAAACAGCGTGGGACCGGCGGTGACGCCGGTCCCACGCACGCGAACGGCCACGATCCCGCGATACCGTCCCGTCCCGGAGGGATGGCCGAGCGGACGAAGGCGGCGGTCTTGAAAACCGCTGAGCCCCTTGCGGGTTCCGTGGGTTCGAATCCCACTCCCTCCGCCAGCGAGCCTCGTGGTGCCGTGCATCCGCGGACTACGCGCCACTCCGCGCTCCCGGGGGACGCGCCCGAAGGGCGAAGGTTCGAATCCCACTCCCTCCGCCAGCCAGCCAGCCTCGTGGTGCCGTGCAACCGGGTCGACACCACGCGTACCCTCGGACCATGGATCGACGGATCACCGACCTGATCGCCGCCTACGACGCCAACGCCGCGACGAGGGAGGAGAAGGGCGAGCCCGAGTGGCGGTCGCCGATCCGCGCGGACTTCGCGGGCCGGCTCCCCGAGGGCGCGCGAGTCCTCGAGATCGGAGCAGGCGTCGGATACACCGCCCGGTGGTTCCACGAGCAGGGGTTGGACGTCACCGCCACCGACCTCTCACCCGCCAACGTGGCGAAGATCAGGGAGAAGGGCGTCACCGCCCACGTCCGCGACATGGCCGAACTCGGGTTCTCGGCGGCCTCCTTCGAAGGTGTCTGGGCGGCCAGCTGTCTCATGCACATCCCCGACGCCGCGCTCCCCGGTGTCCTCACCGGCATCCGGGAGGTCCTCGTTCCCGACGGCTGGTTCTGGGCGGGAACCTGGGGCGGGGTCGACCGCGAGGGCATCTGGGAGGACGACAGCTACGAGCCGAAGCGCTTCTACTCGTTCCGATCCCACGACCGGATCCGCTCCTTCTACGAGGACGCCGGCTTCGAGATCGTGTCCTTCGAGGTGATCGACGCCGAGCCGACGATCGAGTGGTCGTACCAGTCGACGCTCATGCGGCCAGCCTGACGGACCGCATCGGGCTCGCGCCTCGCAGCTAGGCCCCGATGTCTTCTTCGTCGAGGTCGAGGCGGATCGAGCCGTCCTCTTCGTGGGCGGCGCGGTGCTGGGCGACGAGGTCGTCCCAGTCGGGGCGGTTCTCGTACTCGCCGACGTCGAAGGCGATGAGGTGCCGACTCACCGGACCGTCCGCGGTGTCGAAGGCCTGGGCACGCCGGATGACCTCGGCGGCGTCGGCGTCGATGCGGCGGTGCTGACGGAGGTGGTCGTCCCAGGACGGCACGAGGAACACCTCGGTGATCCGCCGGGGCTCCTCGGCGCGGCGGTACAGGCGCCACCGGTATGCCCCGGTCTGCAGGCGGATGCGACGGAGCTGCTCCATGGTGTCGAGGAACCCGCGCAGGTCCTCTTCGGCGAGCACCCAGGTGTTCAGGATCATGACCGGGCCGCCCGGCAGCACCTCGTCCGCGTCGTGACCCATGTCCTCGACCTCCGCCGGACGGTGGGCCGTCACGTCGTCGAGGCCGACGATCGGCATCCGCAACGCGGCGAGCCCCAACAGGATGGCGCCGGCGGAGAGCGCCACGATCGCCGCCTGCACGTCGAAGACCTCGGCGACACCGCCCGCCAGGATCGACCCGAGCGGTGAGATCCCGACGAAGGCAAGCGTGTAGAGGCTGATCGCGCGGCCACGGATCCATGGATGCGACAGCAGCTGGACGGTGGCGTTGAGGGTCGCCAGGGTCCACACCCATGCCAGACCGATGAACGCCATGGCGATCCCCGCCACGAGTCCGTTCGGCGCGAGTCCCAGCCCCACCCCGGCGAGTCCGAAGA
Organism: Acidimicrobiia bacterium; assembly: GCA_033722675.1. Lineage (GTDB taxonomy): Bacteria > Actinomycetota > Acidimicrobiia > Spongiisociales > UBA11373 > DATHYU01. Next base: position 2,376 of record JAWVYO010000060.1, read on the forward strand.
TGACGATCGCCACGGGAACGGTCCGCCGCCCCAGCCGGGGCAGGACCCGGCCGCGGGTCGTCGCCGCGACGAGCGCCCCCGCACCCATGGCGGCGAGCAACGCCCCGTAGAGCCACGCCTCGCCTTCGAGGACGTCGGCGGTCAGGTTCGGGAGCAGCGCCTGTGACGCCGATGACGTCAGGGCGAAGCCCGCGGCGACGCCGAGCAGCCACCGCAGCGGAGGCGTGTGCCGGGCGTAGCGGATCCCCAGTGCCATGGCGGCGGCGAGCGACGACTCCGACTCCTGCACCCAGTCCTGCGGCCGGAAGCCCACGAGCACGGCGATCACCCCGAGGTACGTCGCCCCGTTGATCACGAAGGCCGTCCCGGCCCCCGCCGTCGCCACGATGATCCCGCCCAGGGCGGGACCCGCGACGCGGGCGATGTTGAAGGACACCGAGTTCAGGGCCACGGCGCTCGACACGAGCTGGCGGGGCACGAGATCCGGCACCATCGCCTGCCATACGGGGGCGTTGAACGCCACACCGACACCGAGCAGGAGCCCGAGGCCGAGCAACAGCTGCGGGGTCATCGCCCCGGCGAGGTCGACCGCGCCCATCACCGCCACCGACACCCCCATGGCCACCTGGGCCGCCAGCAGGACGTTGCGCCGGTTGGCGAGATCGGCGAGCGCCCCGGCCGGAAGGGCCAGGACGAGGAGCGGCAGCGTCGTCGACGCGGCCATCGTCGCCACCCAGCCGGGCGACCCGGTCAGTTCGAGCATCAGCCAGCTGGCGGCCACCGCCTGCAGGAAGGAGCCCACGTTGCTGAAGATCGACGCGATCCACAGCGAACGGAATCGGCGAATCGCGAGGGGACCGGACAGGGTCGTCACCGGCGGAAGCGTAGGACCGTTCCGCACCGGTGGCCGACCGTTACCATCGCGGCGATCGTGCTAGGCGGGGCGCTAGAGGTGCCCTGAACCCGAAATCCTCTTGACGCGGGGCCGAATCCCCGCCCGAGGGCCACCCTGCTTCGGGTCCAGCGCCGGACACGTGGTGTTGAAGGCCGGGTCCCACGCGGCGGGACACCGTGAACCGGGTCAGATCCTGACGGAAGCAGCCCTAAGCGGCTCGTCCCGGGTGCCGTGGGAGTGCCTGGCCGGAGCCGGCGATCCGGAACGCGCCGGGGTGCGGAGCTCGACGGCGGGTGCACGATCACAGGACGGGGCCGGTGCGATGCACCGGCCCCGTGCTAGTTGGACCACACCTCGTTCGCCAGCGTCGGGCCCACCGCCGAGTCGTCCTCCTCCACCACCCTGATCCGGCTGTCCAGGCAGCGCCCGAAGTCGTCGCATCCCAGCGAACCGAAGAAGCCGGACACGGACACCTCGCCGAGCGACTCGGGAATGCGCCGCCGGTCGATCACGGCGGTGCCGTCCCGATCCTCCACCACGGCGGCGACGGCCGCGAGGAGCAACATCGTCGCGTCGTACGCGCGCAACGCCTCCGTCGTCGGCTCGCGCCCGAAGGCGCGTTCGTACGCGGCGCGCACGTCGTCGACGTCGAGACCGGCGTCTTCGTCGCCCCGGGGCTCCTCGTCGACCTCCACGAAGTAGGCATCCGATGCACCGTCGGCGGCGGCGACCTCGGGCACCAGCGCCTCCACCGACATCACCAGCGGCACCCCCTCGATGACCGGCTCCGCGAACTCGTCCTCCTCGGCGGCGGCACGCTCGTCGTCGACGATCCTTTCGATCGCCGCGACCACCGCAGGAGCGTCCTCGGCGCCCACCGCGAGGAACAGGGCGTCGGGCGCCACGTCGCCGAGGCGACGGATCGCCCCGCCGATCTCGGTCACCGGCGCGTTGGCGACCCCGACGATGGGGATGTCGAGCCCGAGGGCCGCTGCGGCGAACGCCTCGGCGGAGCGCTCGCCCGACGCGTCCCCGGAGACCACGACGACGGCCGGGCGCGACGCGCCGAGGAAGTCCTCGACGAAGGCCGCCGCGCCGTGCGCCACGGCATCGACGTGGGGAGCCACCGTGACGAAGCCGTCGCGACGAAGCGCCCCGGGCTCCCCCGGAGGATCGGCGAAGAAGGAGGGGTCGTCCACCGTCGGGGCAACGACGGTGAAACCGGCGTCGACGAGCAGGGGGACACCGTCCACGGCGGCGGCGGCGCACGTCGGACCGATGATCCCCACGACGGGGGACCCCGAGACGGCCGCACCGGAGGCGACGACCGATCGCGCCGCCGCCCGGCCCCCGTCGACGGAGCACCGGGTGTCCTCGAACGGGGCCAGGACGACGTCGTGCCCGGCGATGTCGCCGAAGTCGCCGACGGCCAGCTGGACGGCGTCGGCCTGCGCCGTCCCGACCTCGGCGTCGTCGCCGGAGAAGGGGAGGAACCCGCCCACCAGCAGCGGGCGGCCCGGCGCCGCCTCCACGATCGTGACCGGCCCGGCATCGACGGCCGTCGTCGACGAGGAGGGCGGCACCGTGGTCGTCGTGGTGGGGGCCGGGGGCGGCGCGGTGGTCGTGGTGGCGACGGGACGCGTCGTCTCGGTCGGCGGCGCCGTGGCGGGCACGGACACGGCCGTCGTCGGCGGACGCCGGGGCTCGCCGACGCAGCCGGTGAGGGCGAGCGCGGCGGCCACCGACACCGCGATCGCACGGAATCGGGTCATGGGGTCCTATCGGAGCCCGCTCGCGGCGGCTCGACGGTTTCTCCGGGTCGCCCAGGGCAGGGTGGGACCTTCGGCCCTAGTTGACCGGTCGGCCAAATCGCCACCCTCGGCCCATGACTTCGATCCGACGCGACCTCCGGTTCGGCGTGGCGCTCGTCGCGCTCGTCGTCCTGCCGATCGTGACCGGATTCGCCATCGCCGGATCAACCGAGCCGCTGCCCCCCGATCCCACGACGCCCGCCGCCGTCGGGAACGGCTCCTCCACGCCGACGTCGGGCCCCGTCGTCTCGGACCGGCCGGTGGGCGAGGCCCCGCTCTCGGCCGAGGACGCCCTCAGCCGCCAGGAGGGCGACGTCGGCGGGTTCGCCCGCCTCCAGTACGCCATCGACGACTCGGGGCAGGTGCGCCTCCGCAACGGCGCCGCCATCCCCCTCCGCAACGACCTCGAACTCGTCGTGGAGCTGAGCCCCTTCCCCGCCAACCGCTTCGACATAGACGTCCGCTACGTCGTGCAGCGCCCCGATGGGACCCCCGTCTCGGACGCCGAGATCGACGTCACGTGGGACATGACCTTCATGTATCACGGCCCCTTCCACACGGAGATGCCCGCCGTCGCCCCCGGGACGTTCGAGTCCTCGTTCGACTTCTTCATGTTCGGCCCCTGGTACCTCGACACGACGGTGTCGGTGCCGGGGACCGACCCCATCGACCTGAGAGTGTCCGTCTACGTCTGGCCGACTGGCTAGGAGGAACCGTCCCGTGACCACCCTGAAGCAACCGCCACCCGACGTGAAGATCGACCCGCAGGCCAAGCGCTCGTCCATCGAGCGCCGGACCGGCATCTTCGCGCTCGTCCTCATCGTGGTCGCCGGCGTGTCCCTCGGCCTCGTCCTCAGCGCCACCTCACCGTCGGCCGACCGTGCCGACGTGTCGGTGCTCAGCCAGCAGGAGATGACGGACCGACTCATGCGCACGGTCGGCGGTGACATCGAATACGAGGTGCTCTACACGCCCACCTGGTACTACGAGTGGAGCGGTCGACCGGTGCCCGACACCGGCGCTACCGCGACGGTGGGGTTCCTCGTGTTCGAAACCGTCCACGTCGGACTGCTTCCGGAGCTCCCCGAGTACTCGGCGACGTCGGACGGGGAGGTGCTGGATCCCTTCCGGGTGGCGATCGTGGACAGCTCCGACCACCACCGGGTCACCCAGGTGCTCTTCGTCGCCGAGGACGGGCCGGCGCTGCTCGTCGAGGACGGATCGCGGCTCGAACTCACCATCGACTCGAACGAGACGACGCAGTACGGCTGGAACCTCGACCACACGTTCGGTGCCGGCGTCATCGGAGCCAGCGAGGCCGAGATCGGCATCACGAGCGGGTCGCTCACGGTGCCGGCGCTCATGGCCATCTTCGGCGGCATGCTCACGGCGCTCTCGCCCTGCATCCTCCTCCTCGCCACCTACTACACGGCGATGCTCGCCGGCACCGCGACACAGGGGGCGCTGTCCCGCGACGAGGCGATGCGGAAGCTCGTGACCACGTCGCTCTACTTCATCGTCGGCTTCACGCTCATCTACACGGCGGGCGGTGCCGTCGCCGGGTGGGTGGGCAGCAGCATCGGACGCCTCGACAACGTCGGGTCGTGGGCCCGGCCGGTGTCGATCGTCGCCGGCGTCGTCGTGGTCCTCATGGGGATCCGGGTCGCCGCCCAGTCGAACGTGCCCGTCGTGTGCAAGCTCCCGGGCTTCAACCGGCCCGAGAAGTCCGGTGCGCTCGGCTCGGCCACCATGGGCGCCACGTTCGCCGTCGGCTGCCTCTCGTGCTTCTCGGCCACGGTGCTCTCGGCGCTGCTGCTCTACGCCGGTGCCACCGGGTCCCCCATGACCGGCGGCCTCATCATGCTGACGTTCTCCGCCACGGTCGGGGTCATCTTCCTCCTGGCCGCCTTCCTCGTGGCGAAGGCCGTCCCCCTCGCAGGGTGGATCGAGAAGGCCCGCCCGTACGTCGGCGGGGTGAGCGCCGCGATCATGATCGCCCTCGGGATGCTCATGATCACGTACACGTTCCACCGGTTCACCGGGTGGATCTTCGAGGTCTGGAGCTAGACCGATGACGGGCCCGTCGACGCGAGACAAGCTGATCGACGCAGCGATCGGGCTGCTGCACGTCCACGCCTATCCCGCCGTCGGGGTGCAGGCGATCTGCGACGCCGCAGGCGTGCTCAAGGGCAGCTTCTATCACTTCTTCGACTCGAAGGAGGATCTGGCCGTCGCTGCCGTGGAGCGGGCCTGGGACGAATACCGCAGCGCCGTCGTCGAGCCGGCGATCGCCGCCGGCACGCCCTCGGCCCCCCGTCCCGACCAACCGTGCGTCCCGCCCGACCACGCCTGCCTGTTCAGCCGGCTGGCGGCCGGGGTCACCGAGGCCGAGCCGCGGCTGCGGGGCCTGCTCGGCGACGTGTTCCGGGACTGGGCCGACCTGCTCGGTGACGGCACCCCCGACTGGGCGTCGCTGGCCTCCATCCAGGGCCGGCTCGTGATCGCCTTCGCCGTCCCCGAGGAACAACCCGCATGACACGCCTCGCCGCCCGCGTCCTCACCACCACGGCGCTGGTGCTCGGACTCGTGCTGGGCGCCGCCGGTGCGGCCCTCGCCGATCCCGTCGGACCCACGAACTACCGCTCGGTCGTCAACGTCGTCGATCCGGCCCCCGAAGGCGTCACGATCGAGGTCGTCGGCGGCGACGGCTTCCTCGCCGCCGCCGTCGCCGAGGGACACACGCTGCGCGTGCCCGGCTACTTCGGCGAGCCGTACCTGCGCTTCGACACCGACGGGTCGGTGTGGCGCAACGAACGGTCGCCCGCCCGCTGGATCAACCGCGACCGGTACGGGACGAGCGGGGTGCCCGACCACGCCGACGCCGCCGCAGAGCCGGAGTGGGCGCTCGTCGACACCGACGGCAGCTTCGCCTGGCACGACCACCGGATCCACTGGATGAGCCCGGACCTCCCGCCCACGGTTCGCGGCGACCGGACGGAGATCGTCTTCCCGTGGTCCGTGGACCTCACCATCGACGGCGTCGAGACCGAGGTGCGAGGAGAGCTCCTGTGGTCACCGGACCGGAACCCGGTCGGGCCCTTCCTCAGCGCCGGCATCGCCGTGCTCGCCTTCGTGGGCTGGCGACGGGGTCGCCTGCGGCCGATCCCCCAGATCGTCCGTCGTCGCGGTCTCCGGTCGGCGCGATACTCGGGATGCACCCACCACGGAGGTCCCCATGCAGGTCGACATCGGCATCGACGACGGCGCCCGCACCGAGATCGTCGCCGGACTCGAGCGGCTCCTCGCCGACACGTACACGCTCTACCTGAAGACGCAGAACTACCACTGGAACGTCGAAGGCCCGATGTTCCGGGCACTGCACCTCATGTTCGAGGAGCAGTACATCGAGCTGCGGGATGCGGTCGACCTCGTCGCCGAACGGATTCGGTCCCTCGGGGAACTCGCACCGGGGAGCTTCGCCGAGTTCGCCGAGCTCACCGTGATTCCCGAGGGGTCCGGCGACACCGACGCGATGGACATGGTCCGGGGCCTCGCCGACGGCCACGAGGCCGCCGCCCGGACCGCCCGCTCGGTCGTCCGACTCGCCGAGGAAGCCGGCGACGTGGCAACGGCCGACCTGGCGACCGTGCGGATCGAGACGCACGAAAAGACCGCCTGGATGCTCCGGGCGACCGCCTCCTAGGCCTTTCGGAACACCGCGCCGTAGACGAACCCGAGCGGCCCCATCCGCCACAGCCGCTCGAAGCGCAGCGGCGCGTCGGCATAGAGGACCTCGGGGGGCGGCAGCTTGTCGAGGCTCCGGTGGAGGTACCAGTACTCGCCCGGCGCCCCCACGGCGAGCCCGGCCAGGGGGAGCGTGATCGCCGTGCCCACCCGGTGCAGCGCCCGCTTGACCGGCGTGACCGGACGCCCGAGGTCGACGATGGCGGCCACACCGCCGGGACGCAGGACGCGGGCGACCTCGGCCATCGTGGCGCCGACGGACTCGAGGTTCCGGACCACGAAGGCGGAGAACACGCCGTCGAACGCCTCGGCGGCGAAGGGCAAGGACTCGCCCACGCCGACGACCCGTCGGAACTCCGGGTTGAGCGACAGCATCTCGAAGTTGGGGTCGAGCGCCACCACCTCGCGGGCGCCGAACTCGACGTTGGCGGCACCCGTCCCGCCGCCGAGGTCGAGGACCCGGCCCTCGGGAAGGTGCTCGATGGCGCGGCGCCGCCACTCGCCGTCTCGTCCGAGCGACAGGATCGTGTTGAGGGTGTCGTATCTCCGGGCGATCCGGGAGAACACCTCCCGGCCCGTCATGCCCCGATGACCTCCAGCCCGAGGAACGGCCGCAGGGGTTCGGGCACCACGACGGTGCCGTCCGCCTGCTGGTGGTTCTCGAGGATGGCGATGAGGATCCGTCCCACGGCGACGGCCGTGCCGTTGAGGGTGTGGACGATCCGGGTGCCGTCGTCGGTGCGGAAGCGGGTCATGAGCCGGCGGGCCTGGAAGTCGGTCGTGTTCGAGGTCGAGGTGATCTCCCGGTAGGCGCCCTGGCCGGGCATCCACGCCTCGATGTCGTACTTCTTGGCGGCGGGGTCGCCGAGGTCGCCGATGCACACGTTCACGACCCGGTAGGGGATCCCGAGGGCGCGCACGAGGGCCTCCTCGCGTTCGAGGAGGAAGTCGTGCTCCTCCCAGGACCGGTCCGGGTGGGCGTAGGAGAACATCTCGACCTTGTCGAACTGGTGCACCCGGAAGATGCCCCGGGTGTCCTTCCCGTAGGTGCCCGCCTCCCGCCGGAAGCACGTGGAGAAGCCGACGTAGCGGATGGGCAGGTCGTCGGCGTCGAGGATCTCGTCTGCGTGGTACCCGGCGAGGGGGATCTCGGCGGTCCCCGCCAGGTAGAGGTCGTCGGACTCCACCGACCCGGACGGGTCGCTGGCGCCCACCGCGTACACCTGCTCCCTGGTGCCGGGGAAGAACCCGGTCCCGAAGAGCGACTGCTCGCGGACGAGCACCGGCGGCACGACGGGGGTGAAGCCGTGCTCGATGAGCTCGCCCATCGCCCACTGCACGAGGGCGAACTCGAGCCGGACGGCGGCGCCCTTCAGGAAGGCGAACCGCGACCCCGACACCTTGGCGGCGCGCTCGACGTCGATGATGCCGAGCGCCTCGCCGAGCTCGAGGTGGTCGCGATGGTCGAAGTCGAACTCCGGGGGCTCGCCCCATCGGGAGATCTCGACGTTGTCCTCGTCGGAGTGCCCGTCGGGCACGCTCTCGTGCGCCGGGTTGGGGAGCGTCACCCAGATCGCCTCGAACCGCTCGTCCAACTCGTCCGCCCGGGCCAGGAGGGTCTTGTACTCCTCGGCGAGGCGGCCGGCGTCGGCGATCGCTGCCTGTTTCTCGTCCCCCTGGAGCTTGGCGATGCGCTGACCCATCTGCTTCTGCTCGGCGCGCAGCTCCTCCGCCTTCGTCCGGACGGCCCGGCGCTCCTCGTCGAGCTCGACGAGGGCGTCGACGTCGACGTCGACGTGGCGGCGTTCCATGGCGGCGCGGAAGTCGTCTGGAGCGTCCCGCAGCAGGCTCACATCGATCATGCCCGAAAGGGTAGGCGTCTACCCGTCCCAGGCCCGATCGACGGCGTTCTGCTCCTCGGGGGACAGGGGCTCGAGCCCTGCACCGTCTTCGATCATCTTGGTGAAGAAGCGGGTCTCGTCCCGGCCGACGAGCAGGGAGATGACGAGCCCGTCGCCCTGCTCGTTCAGAAGAGCGATCGACCGGGACAGGTGCCCGGCCTGGTTCCCGTAGGCGTCGTAGGCGACGACGGCCGTGTGCCGGATGGCGCCGGGCATGCGAGCGGCGAGCGACTGCACCGCCGGCTCGAGACGGGCGAGCGACCGCTCGGCGGCGGCGAGGTCCTCGTCGATCCGCTGCAGCCCCTCGTACACCCCGCCGCCCGGCACGGCGCGCAGCCGCCGGCTCAGCCGATAGACCTGGACGGCGAGAAGGAGCGCCACCACCAGGGCAGCGATCGCGAGTGCCAGCTCCATGTCACGACTCCTCGTCCATCAGGAACGTGAACGTGGCGATGTCGTCCAGCGGATCGTCGTCCACGCCCTCGATTCTCGCAGTGATCTCGTAGATGGTGCCGGGTCCGACGGGCAGGTCCTCGAAGGTGAGCGACGTGGCCTCGCCGGGCCGGAGTTCGCCGACGAGCCGCTCGTTCTCGAAGCGGTCGCCGCCCGACGACACGAGGACCAGCCGTACCGGGACCCCGTCGACGTCGGTGTTGCCCTCGTTGGAGATCGCGATCGCGACGTCGAGACCCATGCCCGTGGGCACGACCGGAAGACCGTCCTCCTCCCCGAGCGGTGCCGGGGTGAGGCTGATGTCGTTGACGGCGACGTTCGTCGTGGTCCCGAGTCCCGGCGTCAGGAAGAGCCGACGGGCGACCTCCTCGGCCTGGAACAGCTCGGCGTCCTCCTCGGGGATGAACCGCACCCGGGGGAAGGGGCCGCCCTGGAGCGACGTGTCGACGCCCGTGATCTCCCCCAGGAAGCCGGCATACGCCGAGTCGCCGACCCGCAGATCCGTGAGCCCCTGCGTGACGAGGGCGATCCCCACGTCGTCGAGGGACGACTCCGACAGCCGCAGCATGCCCTGACGGGTGTTCGCCATGCCGGAGCGCCATCGGGTGGCGGCGATCTCGAGGAAGAAGTGGGCCTTGAGGAGTTCGCCGTCGGGCTCGTCGACCGTGGTGAGCTGCTCGGCGAGGTCGGACACCTCGGTCTCGAGATCTTCGAGGGTCGTCACCATCGTCGTCCGCCGGAGATCCTCGAGCCCGACGATGAGCGAGGTGAAGCGGGTGGCGGCCGAGTCCTCGGCCGACACGACGTCGGCGGCGACGTCGAGGTACTCCCGCCGCTGCACCTCCTCGGACTGCACGCGGGTGATCGCATAGGCGGCGAAGACGCCCACGGCCACGAAGGCGAGGACGACGATGGTGCGGCGCCGGCGCTGCCGCCGCCTCCGGATGGACGGATACGTCACGGGACCCTCCCGACAGGGATCGTATCGGTGGTCGGGGCGGGCCCCTGTACGAACTCAGTCCGGGAGGTACGGACCGTCGGCCTCGAACACCAGCTCGCCGTCGATATAGGTGGCGGCGACCTTGGTCCGGCCGTCCCAGGGATCGCCGTCGAAGACGAGGACGTCGGCGTCCTTGCCCGGCTCGAGGCTGCCCACCCGGTCGTCCACCTCGAGGATCCGGGCCGGGTTGATGGTCACCGTCTCGAGCGCGCGGTCCTCGGGGAGTCCCTCCCGGATGGCCGTGATCACGAGGTCCCGCAGCACGTGGACCTCGTTGACCGGCGAGTCGGTGATGATCGACACCGCCGCACCGGCGGCCATCATCACGCCGGCGGTGGCGGGCGTCCGCCGGTTCACCTCCCGCTTGTACTTGCTCGAGTACAGCGGACCGACGGCGACGGGGATGCCCCGGGACGCGATCTCGTCGGGAATCCTCCACGCCTCGGTGGCGTGGTCGATGACGAGGCGGTAGCCGAACTCCTCCGACAGCCGGATCGCCGTGCGGATGTCGTCGATGCGGTGGCAGTGGTTGCGGACCGGGATCTCCCCGTCGAGCACCTGGAGCAGGATCTCCTTGCCGAGGTCGCGCTTCGGCTCCCGCTGGGGCGTCCGCTCGTCGGCGGGCTTGCGCTCCTGGGCGGCGACGAGGGCGCGGTGGTGCTCCCAGTCGGCGCGGTACTCGAGGGCCTCGATGAAGGCCTTGCGGGCCAGATAGGCGGCACCCATCCGGGTGTTGGGGGCTCGATTCATGCGCTCGCCGACCCGCTTGGGGTTCTCGCCGAGCGCCATCTTCACGCCGCCTGGTGCCCGCAGCACCATCTCGTCGGCGACCTTCCCCCGCGCCTTCACGACCGTCAGCTGGCCCCCGATGGGATTCGCGGAGCCGTGCATGATCCCCAGCGTCGTCACACCGCCTCGGCGGGCGTCGTCGAACCCCGGATCCTCGGGGTAGATCGAGTCGAGGGTTCGCACGTAGGGCGTGATCGACTCCGACGTCTCGTTCGTGTCCCAGTCGTCCTTGGCCCCTTCGCCGGCGATCCCGGTGTGGACGTGGGCGTCGACGAAGCCGGGGAGCAGGAACTTCCCGCTGCAGTCCACGACCTCGGCGTCGCCGACGGACTCGTCGGTGCCCACCGCGGCGATCTTCCCGTCCTCGACGAGCAGCGTGCCGCCCTCGATCGGGGGGCCGGCGGCGGTCCAGATGGTGGCGTTCGTGAAGGCTCGTCGCATGGGCCGGAACCTAGCCGACCGCACGGTGCGGATTCGCACCAATCCGATCCCCCGATGCCTCCGAACCAGGGGTGCGCGGCGAACGAGCGCCGTGCAGGAAAGGAACCATCATGTTGAACCGACTGAAGCGCGGAAGGGGGATCGCTGTCATCGTCCTCGCGCTGTCGCTCATCGCGGCCGCGTGTGGCGACGACGATTCGACGGCGACCACCGACGCGCCCACCACCACGCAGGCGACCACGACCACCACCGAGGCGCCGACCACGACCACTACCACGACGGCGTCCGAGGACATGGACGAGGACATGGGTGACATGGGTCTCGTCGGCGCAGAGGCTGCCCAGAGCGGCGCAGCCTCGCTCCGCGCGCTGCTCACCTGGCAGCTCCAGGAGCACGTCTACCTCGCCGGCATCGCGGTGTTCAACGCCGTGAACAACCCGCCGGCCTTCGAGGCCTCCGCAGCCACGCTGGACGCCAACTCGGTCGACCTGTCCGAGAGCATCGCGTCCGTCTACGGCGACGACGCCGGCGACGCGTTCCTCGAGCTCTGGCGCACCCACATCGGGTTCTTCGTGGACTACACGAACGCCCGGGCCGAAGGTGACCAGGCAGGCATGGACGCCGCCATGGAGGGCCTCCGGAACTACCGCGAGGACTTCGGCGCCTTCCTCGAGTCGGCGAACCCGAACCTCACCAAGGAGGCCGTGGTCGAAGAGCTCCAGCCCCACGTGGAGACCGTCTTCGCCGCCATCGACGCCGTCGTCGACGGTGACGCCGACGCCTTCGACGACCTGAAGACCGCAGCCAACGTCATGCCCAACACTGCCGCGACACTCGCCGGCGCCATCGCCGCGCAGTTCCCCGAGCAGTTCGACGGCGACGTCCAGTCCGATGCGGCTTCGCTCCGCTCGACGCTCACCTGGCAACTGCAGGAGCACGTGTACCTCGCCGGCATCGCGGTGTACGCCGCGGTCAATGCACCGGACTTCTTCGAGCCGGCAGCAGCCACCCTCGACGCCAACTCCGTCGACCTGTCCGAGAGCATCGCGTCCGTCTACGGCGACGACGCCGGCGACGCGTTCCTCGAGCTCTGGCGCACCCACATCGGGTTCTTCGTGGACTACACGAACGCCCGTGCCGAAGGTGACCAGGC
>JAWVYO010000061.1:0-14329 GCA_033722675.1 Acidimicrobiia bacterium
ACCGACGCAAACCGCAGACCCACCGCCTGCGGACCATCGTTCTCCCCCAACTCCAGATCCGACGACCCCACGTACAACGCCCCCGACGCCAACTCCTCCACGTCGTCCGCCCCCGACACCACCACCGCCTCCACCACCGAGACGGGGGCGGCGACGGCGGGATCGAGGGGACCGAGCGGCAGCACGGCGGCGACCACGGCGAGGGCGAGCAGGAGCGCCGACCGTCCCGGACGGACGCCCCTCGACGGAGATTCGAGGATGCGCACGGTGGCGCCATTCAAGGAGCCGTGGGCGGGGCTGTCAACAGAAAGTGGTCAGACGGCCACCGTATGTGGCAACACCGGCGGGCCGGTTCACCGCCGCCGACCTCAGGGCCGGACCGCCGCCTGGACCCGCGTCCGCATCTCCACCCGGTCGGTGACGATCACCCCTGCGAGGATCAACGCCCCGCCGATCACGATCCCGGGCTGCAGCCGCTCGTCGAGGGCCACCACCCCGACGATCACCGCGACGAGGGGCACGAGGTAGCCGATGATGGCCGAGTACGTGACCGTCACGTGCTGGAGCAGCCAGTAGTAGACGAGGAACGGGAGGACGGTCGTCACGGTCCCGAGGTACAGGAGGCTGCCCAGGCCGCCCGCCGCCGGGAGGTCGGGGACGCCCTCGACCAGGAGCATCGCCGTCACGGCCAGCACGCCGCCGACCACGAACTGGATCACCGACACGTCGAGCGGCCGGTACGCCCCGGCGTGCTTCTTCGCGTACACGCTCCCCACCGCGATCGCGAGATAGCCGCAGAGCGCCAGCCCCCCGGCCAGGAGCGGCCGACCCCCCTCCCCGAGGCCCGAGTCTCCCGACAGGAACAGCACCACCACGCCCGACAGCGCCACGACGAGCCCCGCCACCTTCACGAGGCGCATCGGCTCGTCCGGCAGGGCGAAATGGGCGATCACCGCCGTGAACAGCGGGATGAGGGATGCCAGCACGCCGACGAAGCCCGCGCCGGCGTACTGCAGCGCCAGATTGCCCAGCACGAGGGGCGCCGCCATGTTCGTGGTCGCCATGACGATCCCGACGAGCAGCGTGGTGCGGTCCGCGTCTACGGACCGCCGTCGGATCAGGAGCCAGATCGCGATCCCGGCCGCCGCCACCACCGAGCGGCCGGCGGCGATCGCGAAGGGCTCGATGTCCTCGCCGAGGGCCACCCTCGTCATCACGCCGGAGGTGCCCCACCCCAGGCTCGCCAGGGCGACGGCGAGCCAGATCCGGCCCTGGGTGGTCAATCGAGGCTCCGGTGGCGGATCGCGCGCTCCATCTCACGGTCGGCCTGCCGGCGCTTGATGGTCTCCCGCTTGTCGAAACGGGTCTTCCCCTTGCCGACCCCGAGCTCCACCTTCGCCCGGCCGTCACGGAAGTAGAGGCGCATCGGGACGACCGTCTGGCCGCGTTCGGCCACGGCGACGGCCAGCCGCTCGATCTCGCGCTTGTGGAGGAGGAGCTTGCGGGTCCGGGTCGGATCGTGGCCGCCATCGCGGGCGAACTCGTAGGGGGCGATGTAGGAGCCGACGAGGAACGCTTCGCCGTCGCGCATCATGGCGTAGGCGTCGGACAGATGCGCCCGACCGGCCCGCAGGCTCTTCACCTCCGAGCCCCGGAGCACGAGCCCGGCTTCGTAGGTGTCCTCGATGGCGTAGTCGAAGCGGGCGCGACGGTTCGTGGCGATCGTCTTCGTGCCGTCCGTCGCGGGCTTCGCCATGGCGTCCTCAGAGGTAGTCGGCGGGATCGACCGGCCGTCCGGCCAGCCGGACCTCGAAGTGCAGGTGGCAGCCCGTCGAGAGGCCGGTCGTGCCGACGTAGCCGATCACGTCGCCGAGCTGCACGCGCTGGCCGTAGGACACGGCCGTTCGGGTCTGGTGAGCATACAGCGTGGACATGCCCCCGCCGTGGTCGATCATCACCGTCAGGCCGTAACCACCCTGCCACGCGTTCACGAAGACCCGTCCCGCCTCCGCCGCCCGGATGGGCTGCCCGCAGCCGCCGTTCATGTCCCAGCCCGTGTGGAGCCGCCGATCGCCGAGGATGGGGTGGATGCGGTAGCCGAACCCCGACGACACCCCGCCGGGCACCGGCCGGAGCAGCCCGTCGGGGGGCCGCCCGGCGAGCGCCTGCTCGTACTCGATCTGCTGCTCGATGCGCCGCTGCTCGCGTGCCAGGGCGGCGATCTCGCCCTCGATGTGGCTGATCGCGTGATCCATCTCGTCCAGGGCCTCCTGCTGCGCGTCGAGACGGGCCTGGACGGCCTCCGTCTCCGCCGCCACGGCATCGGCGGCCCGCGCCCGCTCCATCCGCTGCGCCTCGAGCTCGGCGGCCCGCGCCTCGAGGGCCCGGGACTCGGTCTCCAACCGGGCGACCTGTTCGCCTTCGCGTGCGCTCAAGGCGGCGAAGAGAGCGATGTCGCGATCGACGACCTCCTGGACGCGCTCGGCGTAGATCAGGCCGACGGACACGAGACCGACGTCCCCGATCCCGAAGAAGTCGAGGGTGTCGGACGTGTCGCCCTGCATGTAGAGCTCGACGGCCCGCGTCCTGGCTCGCTCACGCAGGGCGTCCATCTGCGAACGCATCGAGGCGATGGCCTCCTGCCGCTCGCCGATGCGGTCCACGAGATCCTCGACCTGGGACCGGGTGGACCGGAGCTCCGTCTCGGTCGCCTCGAGGCGCTGCTCGGCCCCCTCCAGACGCGAGGCGGCCGCGTCGAGCTCCTCGGCGATCGACAGGACCTCGTTGGCCAGCTCGGTCCGTTCGTCCTCCGAGTCCCCCACCCGGTCCTTCAGGTCATCGATGCGATCCTTCACCTCGGACAGGTCCGACGAGAGGCTCGCCGCGGCGGCCGGCGCCACGCCCACCACGACCATCAGGGCGAGGAGCGGCGCAACGAGACGCGTGAGGCGCCCATGGGCGGTCGTGGAGACCACCGGATCAGTCCTTGAGGAATCCCCACATCCCGATCGCGCTCCCGAGCAGGCCGGCGGCCACCCCGAACAGCACGACCAGGATCGAGCTCTGGATGAGGAACTCGACGGGGATGTCGACCGCGATCCAATCCGGGAAGGCGTCGAAGAACGGCACGAACCACCGGTACATGCCGATGACGGCGGCGACCGCGAGGATCGCCCCCAGGAGCCCCTCGATCGCGCCCTCGAGCAGGAAGGGCACCCGGACGAACCAGTTGCCGGCGCCGACCAGCTTCATGATCGAGATCTCGTCGCGGCGGGCGTAGATCGCCATCCGGATGGTGTTGCCGATGAGGACCACGGCGGCGCCGCCGAGGAAGATCGAGATCGCCACCGCCCCGACCCGCAGGATGTTCGACAGCGTGACCATGTTGTCGATGGCGGCGTCGGCCGACGACACCTGCCGCACCCCCGGTAAGACGGCGAGCCGGTTCGAGATCGCGTCGTAGTCGGCCGCCTCGGTCGGCCGGATCCGGAGCGACGCCGGGAGCGTCGACGGATCCTCCTCGACGACCTCGATGAGGGAGGGCTGGTCCGCGAACAGCTCGCGGAACTCCTCGAGGGCCTGGGACTTCGTGAAGTACACGACCTCGTCGACGCCGTCCCAGGCGATGATCTCGCGCTGCATGCCGTCGATGTCCTCGAGCGTGAGATCGTCGGTGAGGAAGGCGATGACCCGGATGTCGTCGTCCCAGCGCCCGGTGTTCTCGTCGACGACGCGCCGCAGGACGATGGCGAGGAAGACGAGCGAGAGCGTCACGAACACCGCGAGCACGGCGCTGATGACCACGAGGCCGTTGCGCCGGAGGTTCGTGATCGCCTGCCCGAAGAGGTACTGGAACCGCATCAGCCCTCGCCGTCGGTGGGCGGCGGTTCGGCGGGCGCCGGCCCGGCGGGGACGGGTCCCGGTGTGGTCGGGACCATCGCCGGGGCCTGCTCGGCCGTGGGGAGCCCGGCGGTCTGGTAGGCGCCGCGGTGCTGGTCGCGAACGACCCGGCCCCGTTCCAGCGCCACCACCCGTCGCTTCATGGCGTCCACGATGGCGTGGTCGTGGGTCGCCATCACCACGGTGGTGCCGGTCCGGTTGATGCGGTCGAGGAGCTTCATGATCCCCACCGAGGTCGCGGGGTCCAGGTTCCCGGTCGGCTCGTCGGCGAGGAGGATGAGGGGGCGGTTCACGAAGGCGCGCGCCACCGACACCCGCTGCTGCTCGCCGCCGGACAGCTGCTGTGGCAGCCGGTCGGCCTTGGCGGCGAGGCCGACGAGGCGGAGGACCTGGGGCACCTGGGTCCGCACGACGTGGCGGGGCCGGCCGATGACCTCGAGGGCGAAGGCGACGTTCTCGTACACGGTCTTGTTCGGCAGCAGCTTGAAGTCCTGGAACACGGTGCCGACGGAACGCCGCAGGAGCGGCACCTTCCACGAGGGCAGCTTCGTGATGTGCTTGCCCGAGACCCAGATGTCGCCCTCGCTCGGCAGCTCCTGGCGGAGCATGAGGCGGATGAGCGTCGACTTGCCGGACCCCGAGGGCCCGACGAGGAAGACGAACTCGCCCTTCTGGATCTCCAGGGTGACGTCCTGGACGGCGACGGTCGAACCGTCGTAGACCTTGGTCACGCCTTCCAATCGAATCATGAGGTCCCTATCGGAGCGTTCGGCGCCCGGATGCACGTCGCGTTTTCGCGATCCACGGCGCTGCCGGGGAGGGTAGTAGGGGCCCCGGTTTTCACGGATCAATCAGCTCGCCCCGCTCCGCTCGGCGCGTTCCCTGCCTTCTCCCGGGCCGACTTCGGTCGGCCTGCGGCCGCCCGAACAGACGCCGGTCGGCCCTCCTCCGGAGGCGGGGCCCCTGCCCCGCCCCGGCCGTCCGTCCCACCCCGCTCCGCTCGGCGCGGCGGAAGGGTGTGTCGGGTACCCGCCTTTCCCCGCCTCAGCCCGCCGTCTCGGCCCTCCGCCACTGGAGGTAGGAGTCGACGAAGGGATCGAGGTCCCCGTCGAGGACCCCGTCGATGTTGCCGACCTCGAGGTCGGTGCGGAGGTCCTTCACCATCTGGTACGGCTGCATGACGTACGAGCGGATCTGGCGGCCCCAGCCGGCCTCGGTCTGCTCGCCGCGGATCTCGTCGATCTCGGCCATCTGCTCCTGGCGGGCGCGCTCGGCGAGCCGGGCCGCCAGCAGGGTCATGGCGCGGTTGCGGTTCTGGAGCTGGGAGCGCTCCGCCTGGCACGCCACCACGATCCCCGTGGGGATGTGGGTGATCCGCACGGCCGAGTCGGTCTTGTTGACGTGCTGGCCGCCCGCCCCCGACGAGCGGTACGTGTCGACCCGCAGGTCCTCGGGGTCGATCTCGACCTCGGCGACCTCGACCTCGGGGATCACGTCGACGCCGGCGAAGGCGGTGTGGCGGCGGCTCTGGGAGTCGAAGGGGCTGATCCGCACGAGCCGGTGGGTGCCGCGCTCCGACTCGAGCGTGCCGTAGGCGTTGTCCCCCTTGACCGTGAGCGTCGCCGAGCGGATCCCGGCCTCCTCGGCCTCGAGGTACTCGTCGACCTCCACGGCGAAGCCCTTCTGCTCGAAGTAGCGGAGGTACATGCGCAGGAGGATGTCGGCCCAGTCGGCGGCGTCGACGCCACCGGCCCCGGCATGGACCGAGAAGATGGCGTCCCGGTCGTCGTACTCGCCGAAGAACAGGCTCTCGTGCTCGAGGTCGGCGAGCTCGTGGTCGAGGGACCGCAGGTCGCCGACGATGTCGCGCACGGCTCCCTCGTCGTCCTCCTCCTCGGCCATCTCGAGGAGGGTCTCCGCGTCGTCGAGGGATTCGGCGATCCGGTCGACCTGTCCCACGATCTTCTCGAGACGCGCCAGGGTGCGCGTCACGTCACGGGCGGTGTCGGGATCGTCCCAGAGGCCGGGGTCGGAGGCCTGGGTGCGGAGGCCGCTCAGCTGCTCGCGTTTGCCGTCGACGTCAAAGGAACCTCCGGGCGTCGTCGAGGCGCGAACGCAGCTCGGAGATGAGGGCGCGGGGGTCGGTGTCCATCGGGCGGGAGGCTAGCGGCGCGTCATGCGACGGCGCCGTGGCACTTCTTGTACTTGTCGCCACTGCCGCACGGGCACGGATCGTTGCGACCGACCTTGTCGGAGACGGCCTGGCGCTTCACGGCGGCGCCGCCGGTTCCGCCGAGCTGCACCACGGGGTCGGGCCGCTGGGTCGGTTGCTCGACCACCTGGGCGTGGAACAGGTAGCGCACCGTGTCGTACTTGATGGAGGCGATCATGTCGCTGAACATGTCGTACGCCTCGCGCTGATACTCCGTCAGCGGATCGCGCTGGCCCATGGCCCGCAACCCGATGCCCGAGCGCAGGTAGTCCATCTCGGCCAGCTGCTCCCGCCACTTGTTGTCGACGATGGACAGCACGACGGTCCGCTCCAGGCTGCGCACGACCTTCTCGCCGATCTCCTCGGCCCGGGCCGTGTAGGCGTCCTGGGCCTCGCGGGCGACGAGGTCGATGGCCTCCTCGGTGGACGACACCGACCGGATGCGCTCGGCGGTCATCTCGGTGTCGTAGATCACCTTGAGGCGGGTCAGCAGCTCGCCGAGCTCCCACTCGGCGGGCGCGATCTCGTCGGAGACGGCCAGCGACACCTGCTCTTCCACGACGTCGTCGATCCACTCGCGGACGAGCTCCTCGGTGTCTCCGCCCTGGAGCGTCTCGCTCCGCCACCGGTACACGACCTCCCGCTGGCGGTTCATGACCTCGTCGTACTTCAGGACGTTCTTGCGGATCTCGAAGTTCTGCGACTCGACCTGGCGCTGGGCGCGTTCGACGGCCTTCGTCACCATCTTGTGCTCGATGGGGACGTCCGGCGGGATCTTCAGCACCCGCATGATCGACTCCACCCGCTCGCTGGCGAAGCGGCGCATGAGGTCGTCCTCGAGCGACAGGTAGAACCGCGACTCGCCGGGATCGCCCTGACGGCCCGACCGGCCCCGGAGCTGGTTGTCGATCCGGCGGGACTCGTGCCGCTCGGTGGCGAGCACGTAGAGGCCCCCCGCCTCGAGGACCTGCTCCTTCTCGGCCTCCATCTCGGGGGTGAGACGCTCGATCTCCTCGTGGAGGAGACGCTCGTACTTGTCGTCGTCGGTGTCGACGCCCTGCTTGCGGAGCTCGAGCTTCGCCATCTCCTCGGGGTTGCCGCCGAGACGGATGTCGACGCCGCGACCGGCCATGTTCGTGGCCACGGTGACGGCGCCGAGCCGGCCGGCCTGGGCGACGATCGTCGCCTCCCGCTCGTGGTTCTTGGCGTTGAGCACCTCGTGGGGGATGCCGCTCTTCTTCAGTTGGTCGGCGAGACGCTCCGACTTCTCGACCGAGACGGTGCCGACGAGGACGGGCTGACCGATCTCGCGCCGCTCGGCGATGTCGGTGACGACGGCGTCGAACTTCGCCTGCTCGGACTGATAGACGAGGTCCGGCTCGTCGGCGCGGATGACCGGACGGTTCGTCGGGATCTCGAAGACCTCGAGGTCGTAGATCTCGTTGAACTCGCCCTCCTCGGTCTTCGCCGTGCCCGTCATGCCGGCGAGCTTGTCGTACATGCGGAAGTAGTTCTGGAGGGTGATCGTGGCGAGGGTCTGGTTCTCCTCCTTGATCCGCACCCCCTCCTTGGCCTCGATCGCCTGATGGAGGCCCTCGGAGTAGCGGCGTCCGTCGAGGATCCGGCCCGTGTGCTCGTCGACGATCTTCACCTCGCCCTGGGCGACCACGTAGTCGACGTCGCGGTGGTAGAGCGCCTTCGCCTTCAGCGCCACGTCGAGGTGGTGGATGAGGTCGACGTTCGTGTGGTCGTACATGTTCTCGACGCCGAGGATGCGTTCGACCTGGGACACCCCCTCCTCGGTGGTGACGACCTGCCGCTTCGCCTCGTCCACCTCGTAGTGGACGTCGTCCTTCAACCGGTCGGCGATGCGGGCGAAGTCGCGGTACCACTTCGCGGTGTCCTTCACCCGGCCCGAGATGATGAGCGGTGTCCGGGCCTCGTCGATGAGGATCGAGTCGACCTCGTCCACGATCGAGTAGGCATGGCCCCGCTGGACCATGTTCTCGGGACGCATCGCCATGTTGTCCCGGAGGTAGTCGAACCCGAACTCGTTGTTGGTGCCGTACGTGATGTCGGCGGCGTACGCGGGACGCCGCTCGTCGGGGAGCATGTCCGCCTGGATGAGGCCGACCGTGAGGCCGAGGAACCGGTGCACGCCGCCCATCCACTCGGCGTCGCGGCTGGCGAGGTAGTCGTTGACGGTGACCACGTGCACCCCGTTCCCGGTGAGCGCGTTGAGGTAGACCGGCATCGTGGAGACGAGCGTCTTGCCCTCACCGGTCTTCATCTCGGCGATGGCACCGGCGTGGAGGACGCCCGCACCGAAGATCTGGACGTCGTAGGGACGCTGCCCGAGCACGCGGCGGGCGGCCTCGCGCACGACGGCGAAGGCCTCGACCTGGAGGTCGTCGAGGGTCTCGCCGTCGGCGAGACGGGAACGGAACTCGTCGGTCTTGGCGCGCAGCTGGTCGTCGGAGAGGGCCTCGACCTCGGGCTCGAGCGCGTTGACGGCGTCCACGAGCTCGTCGAATTGCTTCTTCCGCTTGCCCTCGCCGGCGCGCAAGAACTTGCTCAGGAGGGACATCGTGTGGCCATGATATCGACGCGCCCCGACTGGGGAAGCACCCCCTCAGCCGAGGAGGTCGGGGAGCTCCGCGGCGTCGATGCCGGCCTCGTCGGGCAGCAGCTCGGCGACCACGGTGCGGGCTCGGAGGTCTACGGGCTCGGGCACCGACAGCCGGTGCCCCTCGGCGTCGCTCACCACGAGCGCCGTCCCCGAGGACGAGGCGACGAGCGCCACCTCGCCCCCGTCGAGCCGCAGGAGCGAGCCGGCGGGCCGATCACCGAAGGCAGCCCGGAACGCCACGAGCACCGCGGGGTCGATCTCACCGGCGGCGCCGAGCACCCGGAGGGCGTCGCCCGGCGCACGCGGCGGGCGCGTGTCCGACCCGGCCACCAGGTGACCGAAACCGTCCGCGGCCGCGACGATCCGGCTGAACGGATGGGGGGTCCTCCCGATACCCGGATAGCCGGTCCCGTCGGGGCGGACGTGGTGCTCGAGCGCCACGGCCGCGGCGATCTCGTGGCCGGGACCGGCGGCGAGGAGGATTCTGCCCGCGCCCGCCACCGGATGATCGCGATGCAGCAGGTCCGGCTCGACGAGGAGGGCCACGTCGTGCAGCAGGGCCGCCGTGGTCAGGACGCCGATCCGATCGCGGCCGACACCGATCCGGGCACCCGCCACCGCCGAGAGGACGGCGACGGCCGTCGAGTGCTCGGCGACGTCGTCGCCCGACGCCAGCGCCGCCGCCCGCACGAAGGCGTCGTCGGGATCGGCGATCGCTTCGCGGGCGAGGGGCTCGGCGACGTCGGCCACGACGTCGAGACGCACGCCGTCCTCGGCGATCCGGCGGAGCACACCGAGCGCCTCGGGGACGAGGCGGTTCAGCGACGACGCGCGCACTGGCCGTTCGGTGCCCCGTTCGTCGAGGCGCACCGTGTCACCTGGTGCGCCACCATGACCCGCGACGACCAGTGCGAACGCGGCGACGTCCGCGCGTTCGACGGGAGCGACGAGCGTCACCACTTCGACGCCGCGATCGCGCAGCGTCTGCAGGAGCCCCCCGTACTCGATGGCCGCGCCTTCGATGACCACGCCGTCGAGGGCGACGGGGTCGCTCACCGCCAACTCGGCCGAGCCGGTGGCCGCCGTGAGGTCGCGGCCCACGGCGAACAGGTCGTCGATGGCGTCCTCGACGAGTGGGTCGCCCGCCGGCCGGTAGCCGAGCCGCTGGACGGCCGTGTGGAGGTGCCGGAGGAAGTCGCGGGGACGGCTCATGCTCTCCGTTCCAGTGCCTCACGGGCGGCGTCACGCGCCACCTTCCGGGCGCCGAAGACCGGGCGTCGCGCCGCGAGCCGCTCGAGCACCCGGTCCGCATCGGGACCCCCCCGGTCCTCGATGACCGACACGAGGCGACGGACGTCGCCGGCATCCACGCCCCGCTCGTCGATGACGGCCTCGATGGCCGTCGACACGTCGTCGGACCGGATCGCCCGGAGGAGGGAGATGGCCGCCCCGCGCACCCGCTCGGAGTCGTCGGCCAGGGCGTCCACGAGGGCGGTGAGGGCGGCGTCGCCCCGCAGGGCGGCGATCCCGCGCACTGCCTCCACGCGGACGCGGTCGTCGGCGTGGGCGAGACAGGCGGTCAGGGGCTCCACCGCCTCCTGCGACCCCGAGCGGCCGACGGCGGTGGCGAAGTTGCGCACCACGAACCACCGGTCGTCCTGGAGGTGTGGGAGCAGCGCCCCGACGTCGGAACGGGCGATCACGCCCAGGTGGTCGACGACGTGCTTGCGGCTCACCGGCGGGTCGTCCACGACGATCCAGTCGAGGAAGCACGGAACGAGGCGCCGCCCCCAGCGGGCGAGGAGGTCGAGTCCGCCGACCGCGTCGCGCTGCAGGTCGAGCACGAGGATCTCGACGAGGTCGGGGGTCGTGACCCGGTCCAGCACCCCTTCGACGAGGGGGGCGAGGTCCTCGCTCCACTCGACGTCGTCGACGAGGATCTGCATCCACGAGGCGGCGTCGTCGTGGTCGCCGCGCCGTACGGCCCCGGCGAACCGATCGCCCCAGGCGTCGAGCAGGGGACCGACGCGCGACGGCCGGCGCTCACCGGCCAGCACGTCGGACATCACGCGGACCGCGATGCGGTCGCCGTCGGCGGTGGCGGCGAGCTCGCGGGTGAACTCGTCGACCGAGTCGGTCAGTCGCCCGCCGCCCTGGGGTCCCGCTGCGGCTCGGGCCATGTCAGAGCTCGATCAGATTCTCTCGGATCGCGTACAGGACCGCTTCGTTGCGGCTGTGGAGCCCGAGCTTGTCGAGGATGTTGCGCACGTGGTTCTTGACGGTGTTCTCGGAGATGAAGAGCTCCCGTCCGATCTCCTTGGACGTCATGCCCTTGGCGACGTGCTCCAGCACCTCGATCTCGCGACCGGTGAGGACGGGACGGTGCGGCGCCGTGAACTCCTGATGACGGAGCAGCTGCACGAGCACGTCGAGCAGCTTCCCGGTCATGAGTGGGGAGATGGCCGCTCCCCCGGCGACGACGTCCTCGATGGCACGGGCCAGCTCCCCGAACCCGGCATCCTTCACGAGGTAGCCGCGGGCTCCGGCCTTGATGCCGACGAGGAGGTCCTCGGCCGACTCCGAGGCGGTCAGGAGCACGACCCGGACGTCCGGTGCGGCGGCGACGATCTTGCCGACGACGTCGAGGCCCGAGAGGCCGGGCATGAGGATGTCGAGCACGACGACGTCGGGCTGGAGGCGCTCCGCCTCGCTGACCGCCGTTTCGGCGTCGGAGGCCTCGCCGCAGACCTCGTACCCCTCGCTCTTGAGGGCTGCGGAGAGTCCGGTGCGGAAGAGGTCGACGTCGTCGACGACCAGGACACTCGTGCTCATTGCGGTTCGATCAGTCCGAGCGTCCCGCCGCGCCGGCGGTAGATGACGCCATACCGGTCCGTCTCCGCGTTGAGGAAGAAGTAGAAGTTGTGGCCGAGCAAGTCCATCTGCAAGGCGGCCTCCTCAGGCGACATCGGCTTCACAATGAACTGCTTCACGCGTTCGATCCGCAGCTCGTCTTCTTCTTCGGAGGTCTCCAGCGGCGTATTGAGATGTTTCTCGACCGGCTGACGGTTGCGTGCGATGAGGCGTCCCTTGAGCTTGCGAAGCTGCCGCTCGAGTTTGTCGACCGCCGTGTCGAGGGCGGCGCGGTCGTCGAACGCCGCCGATTCCACCCGGACCGTGTGGGAGGCGGCAGAGGCCGTGATCTCGACGCGGTACCGCTCGTCGGACAGGCGGGGATTCTGCTCCTCGGTGAACTCCACGTCGGCGAAGGTCGCTCCGTCGAAGACCCGGGAGGCGTGCTCGACCTTCTCCTCCGCGAGGGTTCGCAGATCGTCGGACACGTTCATACGGGTGCTGTGGACACGAACCTCCACGGAGGTCTCCTTTCGGGCGCGGCGAAGCGCCGGTCGGCGCGGTGGGAGAGGACGGGAGTTCGATTCGTCTGCCGTTCGATCGGCACGAACGCTCCGTGCTCGCGGGGGCCCGCCGGACGGGCCGATCCGATGCTACCGCCCCGCGGAGGGCGCCCGCAGGGCCGTTCGACGGGGTGCGACCGTGAGCGTGATCGCATGGCGCACGTCACCGATCGCGGCGGCCGCGGCGTCCAGGGTCGTGCCGGTGGTCATCACGTCGTCCACGAGGACGATGCCGGAGGGCACGGCGGCGGCCCGGAGCGTGTACACCGGGACACCTCGCCGTCGCCGCGGTCCGCCCGAGCGATGGGGATGCCAGAAGGCCGGACGGAGGATCCGTCGGACCGGGAGCCGGGCGAGGTCGCCCACCCCGGCGGCCAGCTCCAGCGCCGGATCGACGCCGTGGCGCCAGCGGCGGGACACGGCCCGGGGGACGGGGACGAGCGCCGCGGCTCCGTCGGGGAGGAGTCTCGCCAGGGCGGGGGCGACGTGACGGACGACGGAGCGGAGCCCGTCGTACTTGAGTCGGTGGACGAGACGGCGGGCCGCACCGGCGTGCAGGAACGCCGCCGACACGAGGACGCCGCCGGCGGTCCGCCGGTCCTGCTGCGCCGAGAGGCCCCTCCGGCAGGGCGCGCAGAGGCCCATCGTCGTCCCCGACCGGCGGCGGCACGCATGACACGGCACCCGTCGAAGGTACGGGGCGGGTGCGACGGATGGGCGCCGGGTTGCCAATACGCTCCGGACGATGCGGATCGCCTTCTTCTCCACCAAGCCCTACGACCGCCGGTTCTTCGACGCGCTCAACGAGTCGCACGGCCACGAGATCGCCTACTTCGAGGCACACCTCGCGGCGGAGACCGCTCCGCTGGCCGAGGGATTCCCCGCCGTCTGCCCGTTCGTCAACGACACCGTCGACGCCGCGACGATCGACCTGCTCGCCGCCGGCGGTACCGACCTGATCGCCCTCCGGAGCGCCGGGTACAACCACGTCGACCTCGATGCCGCCGCCCGGCACGGGATGACCGTCGCCCGGGTGCCGGCCTACTCGCCCCACGCGGTGGCCGAGCACACCGTGGGGCTGATCCTCGCCCTCGAGCGGAAGATCCACCGGGCCTTCAACCGGGTCCGGGAGGGCAACTTCGCCCTCGAGGGGCTCCTCGGCCGGGACCTCAACGGCAAGACGGTCGGCGTGGTCGGGACGGGCCGGATCGGGGCCGTCGTGGCCCGCATCATGGCCGGGTTCGGCTGCCAGGTGCTCGCCAACGACCGCTTCACCAATGCCGACGTGGTCTCGCTCGGGGCGCGGTACGTCGACCTCGACACGCTCTTCGCCGAGTCCGACATCATCACCCTCCACTGCCCCCTCACGCCGGAGACCCATCACCTCGTCGACGCCGAGTCGGTGGCGAGGATGCGCGACGGGGTCATGATCATCAACACCAGCCGCGGCGCCCTCGTCGAGACCCAGGCGGTCATCGACGGCATGAAGTCGGGAAAGATCGGAGCGGTGGGCCTCGACGTCTACGAGGAGGAGGGGGATCTCTTCTTCGAGGACCTCTCGAACCGGGTGATCGTCGACGACGTGTTCAGCCGCCTCCTGACCTTCCCCACCATCATCGTCACCGGCCACCAGGCCTTCTTCACCACCGACGCCCTCGAGGCGATCGCCCGCACCACCCTCGAGAACGTCACGCTGTTCGAGCAGGGCCAGACCTCGGGCAACGAGGTGGTCGGGGGGTAGGGCGCCGCGGCCTCACCGCGCGGCGGCAGCACCCGACACCGCCCTCGAAGGGCGAACCTCGCACTGCGCATCACGCTGGTGCGCGGGTTCACCACGCGGCGGCAGCACCCGAACGCGTTCCCGAGGGAGCGCAGCGACCGACGGGAATCTCCCGCATCACCCCGACGTGACTCGGCCTCCGTGGCCCGGAACGGCCCGAGCGGAGCGGGCAGCAGAGCCTCCGTGGCAGGACGGCCGGGGCGGGGCACGGGCCCCGCCTCCGGAGGAGGGCCGACCGGCGTCTGTTCGGGGGGCCTAAGGCCGACCTAAGTCGGCCCGGGTTGAGACCTGAGCTCTGCCTCACCCCGCGGCGGCAGCACCCGACACCGCTCCCGAGGGAGCGCAGCGACCGACGGGAATCTCCCGCATCACCCCGACGTGACTCGGCCTCCGTG
>JAWVYO010000062.1:0-13995 GCA_033722675.1 Acidimicrobiia bacterium
CCTCACCGTCGCCACCGAGGGCGACCTCGAGATCGACGACCACCACACCGTGGAGGACACGGCCCTCGTCCTCGGAACCGCTCTCGCCGAGGCGCTCGGCGACCGGGCCGGCATCGTCCGCTTCGGCGACGCCTCCGTACCGATGGACGAGACCCTCGCCCGCGCGGTGGTCGACGCCGGGGGGCGGCCGTATGCGGTCATCGACCTCCCCCTCCGCACCGACCGGATCGGGACCCTCACCACGCAGAACATCCCCCACGCCTTGGAGGCGTTCGCTCGCACCGCCGGCTTCACCCTGCACCTGTCGGCCACCGGCTCGAACGACCATCACGTCGCCGAGGCCGCGATCAAGGCGCTCGCCCGCGCAGTGCGCGCCGCCGTGGCCGTCGACCCGCGCCGCGACGGCATTCCCTCCACGAAGGGGACGACGTGACACGCGTCGCTGTCATCGACCTCCACACCGGCCGCCCCCTGTCACCGGACGTCGAGGCGAGCAGATGACGCGGATCGCTGTCATCGATCATGGCGCCGGGAACCTGGTGTCCATCGGGCAGGGGCTCGCCGCCGCCGGTGCCGCCGTCGACGTCGTGGAACGGCCGGAGGGGCTCGCCGGGGTCGACGGGATCGTGCTGCCCGGCGTCGGGTCGGCCGCCGCCGCCTTCGACCGGCTCGAAGCGGCCGGCTTCGTCGAGCCGCTGCGGGCGACGTCGCTGCCGCTGCTCGGCATCTGCGTGGGCCTCCAACTCCTCTTCGACGGCAGCGAGGAGGACGGGGCCGGCGGCCTCGGCCGCATCCCGGGACGGGTGCGGCGGCTGCAGGGGACCCCGCGCCTCCCCCACATCGGCTGGAACGACCTTTCGATCCGCCGCCCCGACCCCGTGCTGAGGGGGGTCGACGACAGCGACGTCTTCTACTTCGTGCACTCCTATGCCCCCGTGCCCGACGACCCCGCCGACGTCGTCGCCACGTCCGCCTACGGGCCGGAGTTCGTGGCCGTCGCCCGACGCGGCTCGGCGGTCGGCGTGCAGTTCCACCCCGAACGCAGCGGCCCGGCGGGCCTCGGTGTCCTCGCCGCCTTCGTCGACGGCTGCAGGGAGGCCGCCGATGCTGCGTAGCCGGGTGATCCCCTGTCTCGACGTGGACGCCGGCCGGGTGGTCAAGGGCGTGAATTTCGTCGACCTCGTCGACGAGGGCGATCCGGTGGAGCTCGCCTCGCGGTACGCCGCCGAGGGAGCCGACGAGATCGTGTTCCTCGACATCACCGCCACCCACGAGGGCCGGGACACGATGCTCGACGTCGTCCGTCGGACCGCCTCGACGGTGTTCGTCCCGCTCACGGTGGGCGGGGGCATCCGTTCCGTCGACGACATGCGTGCCGCCCTCCGTGCCGGCGCCGACAAGGTGTCGGTGAATTCGGCGGCGGTCGCCGACCCCTCCCTCATCACCCGGTGCGCTTCGGCCTTCGGCAGCCAGTGCGTCGTTCTCGCCATCGACGCCCGGCGCACCGTCGACGGTTGGGAGGTGTACGTCGCCGGCGGACGCACCCCGACGGGGCTCGACGCCGTGGCGTGGGCGGTGGAGGGCGTCGCCCGGGGCGCCGGGGAGATCCTCCTCACGTCGATGGACCGCGACGGGACACAGGATGGGTTCGACCACGACCTGCTGCGCGCCGTCGGCGACGCCGTCACGGTGCCCGTCATCGCCTCGGGTGGAGCGGGGACCGCGGCCCACTGTGCGGCCGCCGTCACCGAGGGCGGCGCCGACGCCGTCCTCGCCGCGTCGATCTTCCATCGCCGCCAGGTGGAGATCGACGAGGTGAAGGACGCCATGGCCGCGGCGGGCGTGGCGGTGCGTCGTGCCTGAGCGCCCGGCCGACATCGTCTTCGGCGACGACGGACTCGTCCCGGTCGTCGTACAGGACCGCCGGACGGCCGACGTGCTCATGGTCGCCTGGGCCGACGGCGACGCCGTCGACGCGACCGCGGAGACCGGAGAGGCCCACTTCTGGAGCCGTTCCCGCGGCGAACCGTGGCACAAGGGGGCGACCAGCGGCAACACGCTGGCGGTCCGAGAGATCCGCGCCGACTGCGACCGCGACACCCTGCTCTACGTCGTCGACCCGGCGGGCCCCGCCTGCCACACCGGCGAGCGCACCTGCTTCGGTGCTCCGGACCGCCAGGGGTTCGCCTGGTTGGAGCACCTCGATGCCCTCGTCGTCGACCGGCTGCGCCACCGACCCGACGAGTCGTACACCGTCGCCCTCGCCGCGATGGGTCCCGACGGGCCGGCCCGCAAGGTGATCGAGGAGGCCGCCGAGGTCGCCTTCGCCGCCAAGGACCACGACGCCGGACTCGCCGACGACGCCCGGGTCGCCGAGGAGGCTGCGGACCTGCTCTACCACCTCGTGGTGCTGCTCGGCGAACGGGGCATCCCCGCCGCCCGGGTCATCGACGTCCTCACCGATCGCTTCGAGGACCGGTAGCCCAGCGCCGGACCGGCGATACCCTCCGGCCATGCGCCGGATCGCCGTGCTCGTCGTCGCACTGGCCGTCGCCGCCACGGCGTGCGGGCCGTCGGGGGCCGTCGATGTCACCGACATCCCGCCCCTCCCCGAGACCACCGCCGAGGAGGTCCGGACGCTCCTCGCCACCTCCGAGCGGCCCGTGGTGCTCAACATCTGGGCGTCGTGGTGCGGTCCCTGCCGGTCCGAGGCGCCCCTGCTCCGCCGGGCCCATCGCCGGCACGGCGACGAGATCCGCTTCGTGGGTGTCGACGTCCGCGACGCCCAGGACGAGGCCCGGGCGTTCCTCGCCGAGTTCGACCTCGACTTCGAGCACTACTTCGACCGGCCTGGCGAGGTGCAGCGGGAGCTCGGCGGCATCGGGGTCCCCCAGACCCTCTTCTACGCCCCCGGCGGCGACCTCGTCTTCCACCACAACGGCGTGATCGACGAACGCACGCTCGCGCTGCAGATCGACGAACTGCTCCGGACCGGCTGATGGAGTTCTCCCTGCTCGGCGCCGTGCTCGTCGCCGTCGTCGCGGTCTGGGCGGTACTCCGCTTCGAGGCGGGCCGCACGAATGCCGCGGACTGCAGCCGCGATCTCTGGGACGCCCTGCTCCTCGCCGGGATCGTCGGCCTGGCCGTCGGGCGGGTCGTCGCGATGCTGCGCGACGGCACCAATCCGATCACCACCCCCGGCGACCTGCTCATCGTCCGCAGCGGTGTCGACACGGCGGGGGCGTCGGCGGCCGCCCTCCTCACCTTCGGCTGGACGATGCGCCGGGCCCTCTGGTGGATGGCCGACGCCGCGGCCGCCGCCGCGCTGGCGGGGCTCGCCGGCTGGCACGCCGGGTGCCTGGTGCGCGAGTCCGCCTGCCTCGGCACGCCCACCGACCTCCCGTGGGCCCTCACCCAGGCGGGATCACCCGTCGGCCGCCACCCCGTGGAGTTGTATGCGGCGCTCCTGCTCGCCCTCGCGGCGGTCGGGTTCGTCCTCTGGAAGCGGTTCGCCCGTCCCCCGGCCGGCGTCC
Source organism: Acidimicrobiia bacterium (assembly GCA_033722675.1). Lineage (GTDB taxonomy): Bacteria > Actinomycetota > Acidimicrobiia > Spongiisociales > UBA11373 > DATHYU01. The sequence goes on from JAWVYO010000062.1 coordinate 3,534, forward strand.
TGGGCTCACTGGCCATCGCCGTCGCGGCGGGGAGCCGTCTCGCCACCGAGCCGATGCGGCCCTCGCTGGGGAGCGGTCCGGTGTGGCTCTACGCCGCCGGCCTCGTCGCGGGCGTCGGGCTGGCCGGGTGGCGATGGCTGCGCCCCGCCGTGGTCAGGACGTGACGATCCCCTCGAGCAGGGCGCGAATGTCGGCCTCGGGGCGACCGCCGAACCACTGCTCGACGATCGCGCCGTCGTCGATCACGAACGTGACCGGCTGGCCGCGGACGCCGTAGCGCTGCCACAGCCCGTCGTCGTAGCCCCAGAAGATCCGATCCGGGTCGAACAGCGACGGGGCGACGGCCCGGCTCGCGGCGGGCGAGCTGCGACCGGCCACCGCCACGAAGGTCACCCGATCCCGGTACTCCGATGCGACCGCATCGACGACGGGAAGCTCCCGCCGGCACGTCGGTCACCACTCGGCCCAGAACACGAGGTAGACGGGCTTCTGCTCGTCGGCGAGGCGGAACACGCCGCCGTCGTCGAGGGCGAGCGTGAAGTCGGGCGCCGACGGGGTGGGCATCGAGGCGACCGTCGCGGATCCGCTCCCACTCGAGGGGTCGGTCCCCTCGGCGCACGCCGCGGCGACGAGGACGAGCCCGAGGACGGCGATCAGGTGACGCATGGACGGACCCTACGACGCCCCGGTCCCTACCCGGCTCACACGCCGGCCGGCTGCTTGGCCTCCACGCTGGCGATGGCCGGGATCCCCTGCGGGGTGCATCCGGTGGGCTCGGCGGCCTGCGTGCCGACGAAGTAGTCGTCGGGGTCCTCGCCCCGGCGGACCGCCCAGACGATCGGCAGTGCGAGCACGGTGACGGCGCCACCGACGACGTAGCCCGCCGAGTAGGAGGTCTGGTCGGCGTACACGCCGAGCCCGGCCTGGCCCCCGACCGAGGCGATGCCCCCGATCATCGAGTCGAACGAGACCACCGTCGCCCGCTCCCGCGACCCGGTCATCTCGTGGATGAAGCCCTGCCGGACGGGGTTCTGGACCCCCATCGCCACCGCCAGGACGAGCAGGGCGGCCAGCGCGGCGACGAATGTCCCGGCGAGGCCGATCGCCACCGATGCCGCCGTCATGACCCCGGCCGTCCACAGCAGCAGCGTCGTCCGCCGGCCGCACCATCGCGTCACGTACTTCACGATCCCGTTGCCCACCATCATCGCGATGGCGAGGAGGGCCGCCACCACACCGGCCACCCACACGGCGTCGTCGGCGAGGAGTTCGAGGAAGTAGGGCTGCCAGGCGTACCAGGCCCAGAAGAAGAAGCCGCCCTGCACCGCGCCGCCGAGGATGAGGAGCCGCATCGACCGGCGCCGCCAGCCTGCACGCACACCCAGGCGGGCGGAGGCGACCATCTCCCGGGGCAGGGCACGGATGCCCACGTGGCGGGGCTCGAACCCGATGTCGTGCATCCCGGCGAAGGCCAGCACGAAGAGGACGATCAGGAGCCCCGACCGAACCAGGAACGGCAGGGCGAGGTCGATCTGGCCGAGCACGCCTCCCCCGACGGTGCCCACGAGCATGGCCGAGCCCCCGACGATCTGACCCGTGGCGAACACTCCGTCGACGGACCCCTCGTACCCGAGCCCGCGGAGCCCGTCGACGAGCCAGGCCTCCATCGCCCCCGAGTAGAAGGTGAACCCCAGGCCCATGAGCACCGACGCGCCGGCGAAGGCGACGACGCCTGCGGAGAGCTCGGCCAGACCGACGTAGAGGAGGGTCGACGCCCCGAGGACCGCCAGCGAGAGCAGGAAGGACGCCCGCCGCCCCACCGTGTCGGCGGTGACACCGGTGGGGATCTCGAAGAGCACCGTGCCCACGGAGAACGCCGCGTTGGCGACGAAGACGCCGGTGATCGAGAGTCCCGCGTCGAGGAGGAACAGCGTGTTGATCCCCCAGATCACCGACGCCGCCAGCGTGTACACGCCGGCGTAGACGTAGTAGCGCCGCACGAGGCTCCGCGCCGCGGGCGCCATGGCGATCGTCATGCGGCGCAGCCCGCGCAGCGGCCGACGATCGCGAAATGCGCGGTGTCGGCCACGAAGCCGTGGGGTTCGGTGAGCGCGGCGACGGCGTCCCCCATCTCGCCGATCGGCACGTCGACGGTGGCCCCGCACACCGTGCAGACGAGATGGTGATGATCCTCCGACGGAGCCACGTGGTACGCCCCCGCACCGTGGCCCAGGTGCACGTGGGTCACGAGGCCCTCGCCCTCGAGGGCGTCGAGCGTCCGGTAGACCGTGGACAGGTCGATGCGTCCGGCGCGTTCGGCGACGTCCGCCGCCGTCAGGTGCTCGGCGTCGGCGGCCCCGGCGAGGACGCCGCAGACACGACGACGGGCGTCGGTGATGCGGAGGCCGGCGGTGCGCAACCCGCCGACCAGGTCACCGGCGGTGGGACGCGCCACCCCTCAGCCGCCGTCCGTCCGCAGTTCGTTGCCGAGGTCCACGACGTGCTCGAGCACCCGGGCGGCGGCGCCCGAGTCCACCGCCTCCGCCGCCACCTCGACGCCCTCCACGAACCCGCCGGCGAGCCCGGCAGCGACGATGGCCGCCGAGGCGTTGACGAGGGCGATGTCGCGCTTGGGCCCCGGCTCCCCCTCCAGGATCGACCGGGTGATGGCGGCATTCTCTTCGACGGTCCCGCCGAGCAGGTCGTCCATCGACGCGCGGGCGACCCCGAAGTCCTCGGGGGTGAACTCGGCATGGGTCACCTCGCCGTCGACGAGGCGGTAGATGAACGTCGGCGCCGTCGTCGTGATCTCGTCGAGCCCGTCCTCCCCGAAGTAGACGAAGGCGACCTCACTGCCGAGGCGATCGAGCACCCCGATCATCTTCGCCGCCATGGCGGCGTCCGACACCCCCAGCGCCTGTCGGGTCGCCCGAGCCGGGTTGGCGAGGGGGCCGACGAAGTTGAAGACGGTCGGGACGCCGAGTGCTCGCCGTACCGGCACGGCGAAACGGAAGGCCGGGTGGTAGTGCGGGGCGAAGAAGAATCCGAATCCGGCCTCCCGCACCAGCCGGACGGTGGCGTCCGCCGGGAGGTCGATGACCACGCCGAGTTCCTCGAGGAGATCGGCGGACCCGCTGCGCGACGACGCCGCACGGTTGCCGTGCTTGGCGACCTTCGCCCCCGCGCCCGCCGCGATGAGCGCGGCCGTGGTCGAGATGTTGAAGGTGCCCGACCGATCCCCACCCGTCCCCGCGGTGTCGACGACCTGCTCGCCGACGTCCACGGTCACGGCCGCGTCGAGGACGCCCCGAACGAGCCCCGTCATCTCCTCCACCGTCTCGCCCTTCATCCGGAGGGCGACGATGAACGCACCGATCTGCGCCGGGTCGGCCCGGCCGCCCATGATCTCGCCCATGGCGCTGCGGGCCTCGATCTCGCTGAGCTCGTCGCCGGCCATCACCCGATTGAGGACGTCCGACCACGGAAAGGTGGGCATGGCCCGGGAGGCTAGTGGTCGGCGCCGAAGGCCGGCAGGCCGGTGATCGCCTGGCCGAGGACCAGCGTGTGGATCTCGTTCGTCCCCTCGTAGGTGTAGACCGACTCCAGGTTGTTCATGTGCCGGATGACCGGGTACTCGAGGGTGATCCCGTTGGCGCCGAGCACGGAGCGGGCGCTGCGCGCCACGTCGAGGGCCATCCGCACGTTGTCGAGCTTCCCGAAGGAGATGTGGGCGGGGTCGATCGTCCCGGCGTCCTTCTTGCGCCCCAGGTGCATGGCGAGCAGGTAGCCCCGGTTGACGGCCACCATCATCTCCACGAGCTTGCGCTGGGTGAGCTGGAAGGAGGCGATGGGCTTGCCGAACTGCTCCCGCTCCCCCGCATATCGCAGGGCGGCCTCGTAGCAGGCCCTCGCCGCACCAACGGCACCGAAGGCGATACCGAAGCGGGCCTCGTTCAGGCACGACAACGGACCCTTGAGGCCGCGCACGTCGGGGAGGACCGCGTCGGCGGGCAGCCGCACGCCGTCGAGGACCAGCTCCGACGTCACCGAGGCACGCAGGGAGAGCTTGTGGTGGATCACCGGAGCCGAGAAACCAGGGGTGTCCGTCGGGACGACGAATCCCCGGATGCCGTCGTCGGTCTGGGCCCACACGATCGCCACGTCGGCCACCGAACCGTTCGTGATCCACATCTTCGATCCGTCGAGCACCCAGTCGTCGCCGTCGCGCCGCGCCACGGTCCGCATCGAACCCGGGTCGCTCCCCGAGTCCGGCTCGGTCAGCCCGAAACACCCGATGAGGTCGCCGGCGGCCATGCCCGGGAGCCAGCGCTGCTTCTGCTCCTCGCTGCCGAAGGCCCGGATGGGGAACATGGCGAGCGACCCCTGCACGGAGGCGAGGCTGCGGATGCCGCTGTCGCCGGCCTCGAGCTCCATCCCGGCCAGCCCGTACGCGACCGCCGACGTCCCCGCGCAGCCGTAGCCCTCGAGGTGCATGCCGAGGAGCCCGATGGCGCCCATCTCCTTGGCGAGCTCCCTGGTGGGGAGCTCACCGGCCTCGAACCACGCGCCGACCTCGGGCAGGATCCGGTCGGCGACGAACTGGCGCACCGTGTCGCGGAGGAGCCGCTCCTCGGCGTCGAGGAGGTCGTCCACCTCGAGGAAGTCCAGGGGGTCGGTGCCCTTGGGACGGACGGGATCGGCCATGGCGGTGTTCCTCCGGTTCGGTCCGCCCATTCTCGCGCGGCCCGGCGCCCACCCGACCTCTCAGGCCGACCGTCGGAGGGCCCGCCGGCGTTCTCGCTCGGTCATCCCGCCCCAGACGCCGTAGGGGATCCGCAGGTCGAGGGCCCAGTCGCGGCAGTCGTCGAGCACCGGGCAGCCCCGGCAGATCGTGACGGCGCTGCGCACCTGGTCGTCCTCGCCGCCGAAGAACAGGTCCGGGTCGGCCGATCGGCAGGCGGCATGGGCCGCCCACGGCCGATCGTCGGCCTCTGCGAGCATTCTGGTGAACGGCGTCGCCATCGCGCCTCCATGGATATCCATACGCTGTAAGGACGATGTGAAGCCCCCGTTCGGTTCCCGCGCGACCCCCCGGCGGCGCCTTCGGGTCCGTTCCGAGCAGATACAATCCAGGCCGCATCGTTTCGAGGAGGAACCCCTGCTCTACTTCGCCTACGACGCGAACATCGAGCCCCGGCAGCTGAAGCGCGTGGCACCGGGAGCGGCCTTCGAGTTCATCGCCCACCTCCCCGAGTGGAAGATGACCTTCCCGATCCGCAACGGCGACGGCGGCCTCCCGTCCGTGCACCCCGAGCCCGGGAACACCGTCTGGGGCGCGGTCTTCACCATCGACGGGTCCGACCTCGAAGCCCTCAACGAGGCCGAGGAGACGGAGGGCAGGATCCCCGCCGAGGTCCAGGCCATGGACCGCGAGGGCAAGCGTCACCCCGTCGTCACCCACGTCATGGGCGGGAGCCCGAACGGCGAGTACGACCCCGAGCCCGCCTACATCAAGAAGATGGTCGACGGCGGCCGGCACTGGAAGCTGCCCGCCGGCTGGGTGATGAGCCTCGAAGAGCACCTCGAGGGGTTCTAGGACTCCCGTGTCCTCCCTGAACTGGGGGGCCGTGGCCGTCGGCGCCGTCGCCGGCCTGGCAGCGGGCATCGTCCTCGCCATCCCCCTCCTGGCGCTCGGGGTCGCGGGGACCGACGACTTCGGCGGACAGGCCGCCCTCATCCTCCTCGGCTTCGTGGCGCAGTTCCTGGCGGGCTACGTCGCCGCCCGGATCGCCGGGTTCGCCGACGCCCAGCACGGCAGCCTCTCGGCGCTCGGACTGTTCGCCGTGGTGGCCGGGATCTCCATCGCCGCCGGCCAGGACCCCTCGATCGGCACCCTCGCCTTCTCGGGCGTCGTCGCCCTCGTGCTGGGAACCGCCGGCGGGGTCCTGGGGCGCGAGGTCGCCGAGGCCCGGGAACACAGGGCCGGGGACTAGCGTTCTCCCTGCGAGTCCGCCGGACGGCCGCGGCGAGAGCCGAGGAAAGTCCGGACTCCACAGGGCACGGTGCTGGGTAACGCCCAGGCGGGGCGACCCGACGGACAGTGCAACAGAGAGCAGACCGCCGATGGCCTCCGGGCACAGGCAAGGGTGAAAGGGTGGTGTAAGAGACCACCAGCGTCGCGGGCGACCGCGGCGGCTCGGCAAACCCCACCGGGAGCAAGGCCAAGCAGGGACGGAACGGCCCGTTCGAACGTCCCGGGTAGGCCGCACGAGGCCGGCGGTGACGCCGGCCCCAGACAGATGGCCGTCGCCGGCTCCGGCCGGCACAGAATCCGGCTTACAGGCGGACTCAAACTCGTCGAGGGGCCCTTCGGGGCCCCTCGATCGCGTGCGACTCCGGGGCGCTCCTTGGACTCCGAGGGCCAGTCGTTACGGTGGACGGTGTCCGCCATACGGATTGAGGTTCCCCATGAACCGCACGAAGAAGATCGGCATCGCCGCCAGCTCGATCGCCACGGCGCTCACCATGCTCACGCCTGGCGTCGCATCGGCGCAGACCGGCGACGTCGCCATCCCGGGCGACGAGTTCATTCCGGGCGACGAGTTCATCCCCGGCTCCGAGTTCGTCGAGGACGTCGCACTGCCGGCCGTCCAGGCATCGGTCGACAAGGGCACGTTCTTCAAGATCGAGACCACCCTGAACGACGTGTTCGTCAAGATCGACGGCATCAAGGGCGAGTAGCGGCCCGAACGACCGCCTGCGGTGACGCCGCCGCCACGTCGACGACGACCACCATGCAACCGCCCGGAACCTGGCGACGTTCTCGACCGCCGACGGGGACCTCTGCGACGCCACCGTGTCGTACATCGACGATCTCGGGTACGACGCCTTCGTCGCCGACCACGGCGACCGGTTCTGCCCCTGGGGCGCGAAGGTCGTCGCCGTCGGTCGACCCGACCTGGGACGCCGGGGGTCGCGGGCCCCTCGGGCGCGCCGGGATCGTAGGATCGGCCGGGGAGGGCCCCGATGGTGGGACGTTGGACGACTTGGCTCGGCAGCACGGCGCTCGTGATCGTGCTCGTCGGTGTCGCCCTCGGGTCCTCGGCGACGGCTCAAGAGGACGGCAGCCCTGCCATCGACTGCCTCACGTCGCAGGTCGTCGATCTCCTGATGCTGCCCCCCGACCAGCTTCCGGAACCCAATCCGGGCTGCCCGAACCTGACCGTCCCCGTCGTCGCCCCCGCGTACAACCCCTTCCGCGGCCCCGTCGACGTCTCCGACGCCACCGGACGGACCCAGATCGGCGCGGTGCTCGCCGTACTCGTCAACGAGGGGGCGGCTCCGATGCCGGCTCCCACCACACCGCCACCGGTGAGCGCGGGGTGCCACGAGCCCCTGCTCGACCTGCCGTGCAGCGGATCGCTCCTCGTCGGGCCGGACGGCTTCGTCGAGACCTCCGGCGACGTCGTCGCTCCGCTGGGGGTGGGGCCAGACGGCTCCGGACCCGTGGCCGACCTGCTCACCGAAGCCGCCCTGGACGCACTCGTCGGGGCCGCGGCCTGCGACGAGTCCCGGGTGGGCTGCGACCCGGAGGACCTCGGGGACACCGGGGGGACGAGCACGGCTGCACCCGAGGGCGAGCTGGTCCTCGTCATCGGTCACGGCAACCCGGTGCCGAGGCCGCGGACCTGCGAGGGCATCCTCGTCGACGAAGGCGTCCTCTTCCGAGACCCCGCCTCCCCCGTGTGGGATGCTTCGACGGGCGCCAGCCCGGACCTCTTCGACGACTTCTTCCTCGGCGGCAACACGGCGATCGTGTCCAACTGCAGTGGTGGCCCGTATGGCCCCGTCGTCCAGCGGGTGTTGGGGCCGGACGGCTTCGTCGAGGCGCCGATCCGGGCGACCCGCCTCGTCGGACCCCATGGGACGATCCACGTGATCCCGCTCTCGGAGCTCCCGGCAGGCGTCGACGCCTTCCGTCTCTTCGACTTCACCACCGTCGAGCCGTTCTTCACACCCGAGACGGTCGTCGCATCCGCGTGGCCGCCCGACCTGTCGATCCTCACACCGATCGACGACGTCCCGATCCTCTCCGGGACGTCGGAGCCGGTGTTTCCCCCCGCCAGCGGGCTCCTCGTGATCGAGAAGGTGGCCGACAGCGATGAGCCCTTCACGTTCACCGGACTGCCGGGCGGCGACGTCGTCGTCGCCGGCGGCTCGTCCGAACGCGTCGAGCTCCCGCCTGGCGACTACACCCTGACCGAGCGGATTCCCCCAGGATGGGAGGAGCCCTCGGTGACGTGCGCCGTCGGCTCCGAGCCCGACGTCGAGACCACGGGAGCGTCGGTGCTCGTGCCGGTGGAGGCCGGCCGAACGAGCACGTGCGAGTTCCGGAACTCCCCGACGCCAGCCCCGACAGTGACCGAGACCGAGGCGGTGCCCACGACCGTGCCGACCGCGGCGGACCCTGCCGACGAGGCACTCGCCCCCGACGATGGTGGCGCCATTCCGGCGTGGCTGCTCGGCCTCGTCGGCGGGGTGGCCCTCGGCGCCGGCGGCCTCGCCTACGCACGGACGAAGCGGCGCGAACCCGACGACGAGTTCCGGGCGACCCGGTACGCCGTCACCCGTCGGGAGCTCGGCGAGACCGAGGCGGAGGCGAACGCCGAACCGGTCCCGACCGCGCCGGTGCCCATCACGGAACGTCTCGGCGAGCCGCTCCGCACCCTTCGCAACCGGCTGTCGACGCTCCTCTCCGACGACTCCGAGGCGAACCAGGAGGCGATCGTCGCGGCGATCCGAGCCGTGTTCGCGTCCCATTCCCGGGCCGACGCCGTGTGGCTGTTCAACGTCGCCACGAGGGCGCTCGGAGGGAAGGACGTCTTCGACGATGTGCTCGACGGAGCCGAACAGGACGCCTTCGACGGTTTCTGGGACTGCTACACGTGGCTCCGACTCGAGGAGACGGACACCGACCTCGATGGGATGTTCACGGGCGACTTCGACGCGGTGTTCGACGAGGAACGGTGTTCATTCGTCGTCACCGTGAAGGTCCGGTTCGAGTTCGACGAGGACGTTTCGGCCGAGTCACGCAGGGCGTTCAGGGATCGCTTCATGAAGGCGGCCGGCCACTGGGACGAGGCCGCCGCCCTCGTGTGTCGGAAGGACCCTTCCGCGCCCTGCTGTCCACGCATCCCCATTCGGGTTCGGATCGTCGAGGTCGCTTCGGGCGAACACCACACGATCGACGTCGAGGCGGAGCGGCGCCGACCCAACGTCATGGAGGACATGAACGTCGATCAGGACCTCGACGAGAAGACGCTCACCCACGAGTTCGGCCACGTGCTCGGGTGCTACGACGAGTACCACGCGGACGGGGTGTCGGGCTTCTTCGAGAACTATCTGCCTGGCTTCGTGTGGCACCTCTACGGACACGAGGAGGACACGTCCTCGGTGATGAACCACGGCTGCGAGTTCCGTGGCCGACACTTCGAGCGATTCGCAGCATGGGTGAACGACGCCCGGGAGTGCCCAGCCGGTTGTACCTACGAGATCGAGCTGCTCAAGCGGGACTTCATGACGAGCACCTGGTCCCCCACGGAGGTCGACCGGCTCGTCGCCAACCAGCAGGGTCCCGATCCCGCGGGCGTGACCGCACTCGCCGCATGGCTCGCGAAGCCGACCGGAATGATCCGCCGGAAGCTCGCCGAGCTTCGCGCCGACGGCAGGCTCTGACAGGGCGTGACGGCCCGACGAGGGCTGAGTCCGGCGCCGATCGAGCCACGGTCGGGAACCGGCGCACACGATTCGACGTCCAAGCGCGTGCACACCGAACAAGGAGGACCGTGCACCGTCTCATGGCCGCAGGAGCGGCCGTCCTGATCCTCGTCACCGCCTGCGGTGACGACGCCACGTCGACGACCACCACCACGGAGCCGTCGACCACGACCACCACGCAACCCGAGCGGAACCTCGTGACCTTCGAGACCGCCGACGGGGAGCGCTACGTCGTCGAGCTGTCCGACGCGGATGCACAGCGAGCCCGTGAGGCCCTCGCCGCCGACGGCCATGCCGGCATCCCCAACGGCCTGATCCAGCCGGGTGACGGCGGGATCAACACGGGCCACGACTGGCACGTGATCGACGTGGAGCTCGCCGACATGACGATGGAGCTCTGCGACGGCACCGTGTCGTACATCGACGACCTCGGGTACGACGCCTTCGTCGCCGAGCACGGCGACCGGTTCTGCCCCTGGGGGGCGAAGGTCGTCGCCGTCGGCTGACTGGCCACCGGGATCGGGGGTTCCGCTCCGCGGGACCCCCGCTACCCGAGCACCTCGCGAAGCCGTCGGGCGTCACGCGGCGCGTGACCCCCGACGTCGTTGTCGAAGTACACGTACACGTCCCGTTCCCGGCGCCGGGGCGGAGCGCGGTCGGTGATCCGGACCGCGTCGTCGGGCTC
>JAWVYO010000063.1:0-13677 GCA_033722675.1 Acidimicrobiia bacterium
GGTCGCGCCTCGGCCTCGGCGACCCGCTCCTCGAGCTCTGCGATGCGAACCTCGGCGGTCTCGAGGGCCGACGTGGCCCGTTCGATCTCACCGATGCGGCGCTCCCCCGGGAGCCATAGGCGGACGAGCCACCCGACCACGAACCCCACGATGCCGGCCGCCAGTACGACCGGCGCGACGAGGACGACGAGTTCCGCCGGCTCCGGGTCTCCGTCGACGACGGTGTCGGCGAACAGCAGGGCGACGACGGCGACGGCGACGAGGGCGACGATGCCGGCGACGATGGCCGAGGCCGCCCGCAGGCGGTGGGTGGACCGGTCCACGATCAAGCTCCTTGATGGCGATGCGGGCGGAGCCTACCGAGTTCTCCCTCGCTGCCGTCCCCCGGTCCGGCCCGGGTCAGGCCTCTTCGCCGTACTTGGCCATGTGGAGCTTGCGTGCGGCTTCGATCCAGTTGCCTCGCTCCATGCGTCCGGCCAGGCCGTTGAACAGTTCCGACAGCTCCTCGCGGTCGTACCCGTCGAACCTGGCGAGATCCTGGAACGTCACGATCCCCATCCGTTCGAGCATGGTGGAGATCTTGGGACCGATCCCCTTGATCTCGGTGAGGTCGTCGGGCACGGTCGGGGCCGCCGGACCGTCACCGGCGTCGCCGACCGTCTCGGCGACCTCACCGGCCTCTCCGGGCAGCGGCTCCCAGTCGTCGTCGCGGGTCCAGTCCTCGGCCCCCCACTCGTCGTCGGGGAAGATCAGTGCGGCGTCCGCCAGCACGGTGGCGTCGTCCCCGTGGTCGTCGGCCTGGTCGAGGGAGGATTCCGCCGGCTGTTCGACCGCCTCCGCCGGTGCGGGGTCGGGGGTGTCCGCGCCGGCGTCGTCCAGGGGCCGGAGGGACAGGACCGGGGCCAGCGGCGCGTCTTCGTCGTCGTCCCACTCCCAGTCGGGATCGGGCACGGCCGTCTGGAGGAAGGTCGCCCGGGACTCGCTTCGATGGGCGCCGGGGTCGGGACACTGCTGGGACTGCAGGCTGGCGAGCTCGGACTCGAGTTCCTCGAGCTGTCGCAGGAGCCCGGCATCGCCGCTCGCGGGGCGGGGCGCGGCGTCCTCGGCGATCCTGCTCTCGAGCTCGACGATCGTGGCCCTGGCTTCGTCGAGCTGTTCCTGCAGGATGGCGACCGTCGGCGCCTCGGCGTCGCTCGTCGGTGCGGGCGCCGGCGCGGACTCGGCGGCCTCGAGCCGCCGCTCGAGGTCCGCGATCGTGGTGCGCGCCTGCTCGAGCTCGACCTGGTCGGCGGTCTCCGTACCCGTCTCGGCGGCATGGGCGCGGAGTTCGATGACGAGGTCTTCGAGACGCTCGAGTTCACGGTCCCGTTCCTCGGCGTGGCCGCGGAGCGAGTCCACCTCACCGCGGAGCTCGGCGGTCTCTGCCTCGGCGGCATGGGCGCGGGCGGTCGCCTGCTGGGTCTCCTCGACGGCGGCGGCGAGCTGTTCGCGGGCCTCCAGCAGATCGTGATCGCGCGCGGCGAGCCGGGTCTTCCAATCGGTACGGGTCTCGCCGGTGTTGTTCCGCGCGCCGCGGACCATCCAGCCGATGGTCACTCCTGCTGCGGTCGCCGCACCGGCGGCGATCCAGATCATCACCAGCACGCACCTCCGGGCGACGTCAGATCCTGACACTCCTTCGGCCGGGCGGGCGCCGGCCTTTACCCATTGGTCAGCCGTGTGATCGGCGTCCGCGTCGGGTTGCCAGGGTCTGCGCCTGTTCGATCCAGCGATCGCGCTCGATACGGCCTGGATAGACGGGCACGATCTCCCGGAGGCGATCGAGGGTCGCGGCGTCGATCGTTGCGAGGTCCTCGAAGGTCGTGATGCCCTCGGCCATGAGCAGCTCCGCGATCGCCGGGCCGATCCCTCGCACCAGGGTCAGGTCGTCGGGGCCCGAACGCTCGAGGCGGGCTACGAGGTCCTCCAGCTCGGCGATCCGCAGCCGCAACTCCTCGGCCTCCGCCGAACCCTCGTCGCCGTCGCGGAGCCGTCGTCCGAGCCGGACCGACCGACGGCGCTCGACCCGGAGGGCCCCCCGCAGCCGTTCGATCTCATCCGCGGCGCTGCGGTGGGACAGCGCCTCGATCGTCTCCCGCGACTCCGCCAGGGCTTCGGCCGTGCGTGCGAGTCGTTCGCGGAGATCGTCCAGATCGCGGAGCTCGTCGGCCGCCGCCCGCACCCGGTCCTCGAGGGTGGCCGCCCGCTCCATCAACCGGCCCGCAGCATCCTCGGCGGCGATGCGCCGCTCCCCCTCGGCGGCGAGGTCGCGTTGGAGTTCGGCGATGCGTTCGGCCCGGTCGTCCGACACGACGGCGGCGCGGCGGGCTCGCTCCAGCTCCCCCGACAGGCGGTCGACGTCGCCCCTGCGCGCCGCGGCGAGCGTGCGAACGCGCTGCTGGAGATCGGCGATGCGCACCCGCTCGGCGTCCGCTGCGCGAAGTTCACGCGTGTCGTCCTCCTGGCGGCGGGCCAACGTCGTGGTCAGGCGACGCAGCCGGTCCCGCTCGTCTGCGGCCTCTGCGACCCGTTCCCGCATCTCGGCCAATCGGAGTTCGTCGGCCGTCCGGCCGTCCTGGAGGTCGCCGATCCGCCGCTCGAGGCGGGTCACGGTGGCAGCGGCCTCCTCGGCGCGGGCCACCGCCTCGTCGCGCGCCCGCTCGGTCTCGAGGGAGCGGGCACGGGCGTCGATGGCGCGCTCGTGGGCGGCCGCCGCATCGCCGGCGGCCTCGGCCAGCTCGCGCCGGAGGCGGGCGCGTTCGTCGGTGAGGCGCCGGATCGAGGCGAGCGCCATGTCGCGTTCGCGTCGAAGGTCGGCGCTGCGGTGCTCGGCCTCCCGGGTCCGGCGCCGGAGGGTCTCCTCCGCCGCCTGCAGTCGCTCGGCGTGCGCTCGCAGCCGCACGAGCTCGGCGTCGTGTGCCTCCGTCTCCGCGTCGATCCTCCGCCGTTCGGCGGCGAGCTCGGTCTCCAGCGCGGCCACGCGCTCCTCGGCCTCGTCGCGTTCGCGCGTGGTGCGGTCGACGTCGTCGACGATGCCGCCGAGACGGTCACGGAGGTCGTCGATCTCCGCTTCCCGGCGGTCGGCGTGGGTCCCGGCCTCGGTGATCCGGGCCTGGAGCATCGCCAGGGAGCCCTCCAGCCTGGTGCGACGGCGCTCCGCCTGCCGGAGCGCCCAGACCGCCTCGCGTCGGGTGGCGTCCTCGGACGCCGCGTGATGTGTGGGCTCGGGTGCGGGCGCGTCGGCCTTCCGGCGCCGCCGGAGGCGCCCGAGGAGGGTCCCGATGAGGAGTCCGATCGTCAGCCCGACGACCAGCCAGAGCCAGCCCACGAGTGCACTCCAGAGTGGTGGTCGTGACCACGGAGTGTACTGGCCGGCCCTCCCAGCCGCCCCCGCCATCGCTCGGCCGCCGGGTGTAGGGTCGGCCCATGCACGTCCGGCGGGCCGAACGAGACGATCTCCTCGCCGTGGGGCGGGTGGCGGAGGCGGCCCAGTGGAGCACCTACGGTTCCCTGCTGTCGCCACCGACGGTCGAAGCGATGATCCGACGGGACTTCTCCCCGGGAACCCTTCGACGCAGGCTGCTCAGCGGTGGGCTGCTCGTCGCGGAGGTCGACGGGATCGTCGCCGGAGCGGCCCACGGCTACGTCGCGGAGGGCGCCGTCCACCTGGACGCCCTCGTCACCGACCCGACGCACCGTCGACGGGGCGTCGCCACGGCGCTCCTCCAGGCCGTCCGCGACCTGGACCCGTCGCTGCCCGTGTGTGCCGACGTCCTGCTGGGCAACGACATCGGAGAGCGGTTCTACGAGGCGGCCGGGTTCGTCCCCGGGGAGATCCTCCACGCGACGCTGATCGGCGAACCGCTCGTGGAGCGCCGGTGGTGGCTGTCCCCGGCCTGGGTACCCGCCGGTTAGCCTCGGACGGATGGATCGATCCACCCTGCAACGGCTGCCGAAGGCCGTCCTCCACGAGCACCTCGACGGCGGACTCAGGCCGGCGACGATCCTCGAGCTCGCCGAGGCGTCCGGCTACGACGCCCTCCCCGAGACCGCGGTCGACGCCCTGGCGGACTGGTTCGATCAGGGCGCATCGGGTTCGCTGGAGCGGTACCTCTCGTCGTTCGCACACACCGTGGCCGTCATGCAGACCGCACCCGCGCTGCAGCGCGTGGCCCGTGAAGCGGTCGAGGATCTGGCCGACGACGGTGTCGTGTACGCCGAGATCCGCTTCGCTCCCAGCCTGCACACGGCCGAGGGCCTCGACCGCGCCGCCGTGCTCGACGCGGTGCTCACCGGCCTGGAGGAGGGACGGCAGCGGACCGGGATCGACATCGGGGTGATCGTCGACGCCATGCGGCACGAGGACGACTCAGGCGCCGTCGCCGCCGCCGCCGTGGGGGCACGTGACCGGGGGGTGGTGGGATTCGACCTGGCGGGACCGGAGGAGGGGCATCCACCTGGGCGCCACCGGGACGCCCTGGAGCACGCAGCGGCGGGCGGGCTGCGTCTCACCATCCACGCCGGCGAGGCGGCCGGTGTCGAGTCGATCGCCGGTGCCCTCGAGGCGGGGGCGGAGCGGCTCGGTCACGGGCTGCGGATCATCGACGACTGCCGGGTGGAGGGCGGTGAGATCGTCGAGGTCGGCGCGATCGCCACGCGGGTCGTGCTCGGGGAGATCACACTCGAGCTGTGCCCGAGCTCGAACGTGGGGACCGGGGCGGTCGCCTCCGTCGCCGACCACCCGATCGAGATGCTGCGGCGGGCCGGATTCCCCGTCACGGTGAACACGGACAATCGGCTCATGAGTCGCACGACCATGACCCGCGAGCTCGCGCTGCTCGTGGAGGACCACGGGTGGGACGCGGCCACGATCCGGCGTGTCACCGATCGGGCCGTCGACGCCGCCTTCTGTGACGACGCCACCCGTGAGCGGGTACGCCGGCGGGTGGCCGAGGGCTACGCCGGGCTCGTCTGACGCTCCAGCCAATCGGTGACGACGGCGAGCGCCGGGACGCCGCCCTCCTCGTTGAAGGACTCGTGCCGGAACGCCGGGAACAGGTGCCGCTCGACCCCCTCCAGCTCGGCGAGGGGAGCCGACACCTGGGGCGGGACGATCGGATCGGCGCCGCCGTGGATCACCAGCACCGGGATCCCGAAGGGCTGCAGCCCCTCCCCCAGGCGACGCTGGGCTGCCAGGGCCTCCGCTGCGAAGCGGGTGGTGGTCGACGTGACGACGAGGGGATCGGCGAAGTAGGCCTCGCCCACGGCCGGGTCGCGCGACAGCTGGTCGCCGGTCAGGTCGTTCGGGACGGTCAGACGGGGCGCGAGCCGCGTCAGGACCCGGGCGGCGAGCCGCTTGACCAGAGGGATCTCGGCGCGGATCGCGGGCGCAGACAGGACGAGCAGGTCGGGCGGCGACCGGTCGCTCTGGACGGAGGCGACGGCCAGCAGGCCCCCGAGGCTGTGGCCGAGGAGCACGACGGGGACGTCGGCCTCGGAGCGGGCATCGGAGATCGCCTGGTCGACGTCGGCGAGGAGGCGATCGAAGGACTCGACGTAGACGGTGCCGGATCCGGTGTTCCCGTGGCCGCGCAGGTCGCGGCCGATCACCTCGAAGCCGGCGCCGGCGAGGGCGTCTCCGACGTGCTCGTACCGGCCGGTGTGTTCGCCGAGGCCGTGCAGGAGCACGACGGTGCCGCGGCGGTCGCCCCGGGCCGGCCACCGGCGTTCGAAGAGCTCGGTCCCGTCGGTGGCGACGACGGTGCTCGTCGTCGACACCTCAGGTGACCTCCCCGGCGGCGAGGAGTGCGGCCCCGGCGATCCCGGCGTTGTTCTGGAGCTCCGCCGGCACGAGGGCAGCGTCGGTTCGCAGCAGGTGGAGGAACTCGTCGTACTTCTTGCTGATGCCACCGCCGAACACGATCGTGTCCGGCGCCAGCATCCACTCGACGTACGCGAGGTACTCGTTGACGGGCTCGGCCCATTCCTCCCAGGACAGGTCCTCGCGTTCTCGGACCTTGGCGGCCGCCCGCGCCTCCGCGGACCCGCCCCACATCTGGAGGTGGCCGAGCTCGGTGTTGCGGACGAGATTCCCGTTGGCGAACAGGGCCGAGCCGATCCCCGTGCCGAACGTGAGGAGCAGGACCGTGCCGTCGCGTCCCTCGCCGCTCCCCCATCGCATCTCCGCCACGCCGGCGGCGTCGGCGTCGTTGATGAGGTGGACCGTGGCACCGACGGCCCGGCCGATCATGGCCTCGCCGTCGACGTCGATCCAGCCCCGGTCGATGTTGGCCGCCGTCTTCACGATGCCGGACTTGATCACCGACGGCAGCGCGCACCCGACGGGACCCTCCCAGTCGGCCATGTCGACGATCTCGGCGACGGTCTCCGACACGGCTTCGGGTGTGGCGGGTTGCGGCGTCGCGATCTTGAACCGGTCCGTGACGAGCGCGCCCGTCTCGAGGTCCACGACGCCGCCCTTGATCCCCGTGCCGCCCACGTCGACACCCATCTGCAGGGTCATCGGGCGCCCTCCTCCCACCGGAGGACCGGCTTGCGCGCCGCCTGGGCGTCGTCGGGCCGGCTGACCGGCGTGCGGTGCGGCGCGTCCTGGACCCGTTCGGGGTCCCGGTGGGCCTGCTCGGCGATGTCGAGCAACGCGTCCGCGAGCGCCTCGACGGTCTCGGGGGACTCGGTCTCGGTGGGCTCGAACATGAGGGCCTCGTCGACCACGAGGGGGAAGTAGACGGTCGGGGCGTGGAACCCGCGATCGAGCAGGGCCTTGCCGACGTCCATCGCCCGGACCCCGGTCTCCTGCTTGAGGCGTTCCGCGCTCGCCACGAACTCGTGCATGCAGGGCGCGTCGTACGGGATCTCGTAGGCGTCGGCGACGAGCGTCTCGAGGTACCGGGCGTTCAGGACCGAGCGCTCGGCGACGCGCCGGAGGCCCGGGCCACCGAGCGCCAGCATGTAGGTGAGGGCCCGCAGCACGACGAGGAAGTTCCCGTGGTTCCCGTGCATGCGCCCCACCGACCGGGCCGGCTCCTCCCACTGGAGGACGCCGTCGGCGCCGGCGGTGGGCAGCGGACCGGGCAGGTACTCGACCAGGCGGTCCACGACGGCGACCGGTCCGGCGCCGGGACCGCCCCCGCCGTGGGGGGTGGCGAAGGTCTTGTGCAGGTTCGAGTGCACGATGTCGAAGCCCATGTCGCCGGGGCGGGCCACCCCGAGGATGGCGTTGAGGTTCGCACCGTCGTAGTAGAGGAGGCCGTCGACGTCGTGGACGATCTCGGCGATCTCGACGATGTCGTCCTCGAAGAGTCCCAGCGTGTTGGGGTTCGTCAGCATGAGCCCCGCCACGTCTTCGTCGACCACGTCGCGCAGCGCGTCGATGTCGACCATGCCCCGGTCGTTGGAGGGGACCTCGACGGCTTCGTACCCGGCGAGCGTGACCGAGGCGGGGTTCGTGCCGTGGGCGGCGTCGGGGATGATGACGCGGCGGCGGACGTGGCCGCGATCGCCGTGGTAGCCGCGCATGATGAGGAGGCCGGTGAGCTCTCCCGCCGCGCCTGCGGGCGGCTGGAACGTCGCGCGCGTCATGCCCGTCAGCTCACAGAGGATCCGCTCCGCCTCGGCGTAGACCGCCAGCACGCCCTGGGTGAGCCGTGCCGGCATCGAGGGGTGGAGGTCGCGGAACCCCGGATGCTCGGCGGCCCAGTCACAGACCTTCGGGTTGTACTTCATGGTGCACGACCCGAGCGGGTAGGAGCCCAGGTCCACGGCGAAGTTGCGGTGGGCCAGCCGCGTGAAATGGGCCACGAGGTCGCGTTCGCTCAACTCCGGCAGGGCCGGCGGTGCGTCGGCGGACTCGGGCAGGTCGAGGTCCCGTTCGGGTACGTCGAGCGCCGGGAGGGACCAGGCCCTGCGACCCGGTGCCGAGAGCTCGTCGAGGGTGGGCTCGGGATCGCCGCCGGTCAGCGGCGTGGAGGAGGCGCGTCCGGCCGGTTCAGGCATCGGCGATCACCTCCTCGAGTGCTTCGGCGTAGCCGTCGAGGTCGGCCTTCGTCCGGCGCTCGGTCGCGGCCACGAGGAGCCCGCCCGGGAGCTCCGGGTACCGGTCACCGAGGACCAGCCCGGCGAGATAGCCGCGATCGGCCATCCCGTCGATGACGGTGGCGGGATCCACGGGGAGCAGGATCGGGAACTCACGGCCGAAGCCCCCCTCCACCCCGAGGCGGACGCCTTTGATCTGTTCCAGACGCTTGGCGAGGTAGTGCGCTTTCTGCGTGGACTGCCGGCCCACCTCGGCGAGGCCGTCGGGACCGAGCCAGGCGAGGTGGACGGCGGCGCCGATGGCGTTGAGCGTCTGGTTCGTGCAGATGTTCGAGGACGCCTTCTCCCTCCGGATGTCCTGCTCGCGGGTGCGGAGGGTGAGGGTGTAGGCGGTGCGCCCCTCGCGGTCCACCGTGCGCCCGCTGAGCCGGCCGGGGATCCGGCGCATGTGTTCGGTCGTGGTGGCGAAGACCCCCAGCACGGGGCCGCCGAAGGACATCGGGTTGCCCAGGGGCTGTCCCTCGGCGAACGCGATGTCGCAGCCCGCGTCGCCCGGGCGTCGGAGGATGCCGAGCATCATCGGGTCGACGTCCGCCACCGCGAGGGCCCCGGCGTCGTGGGCGACGGCGACGGCCGCGTCGTAGTCCTCGATGACGCCGAGGTAGTTCGGCTGCCCGAACACCACCGCGGCGGGCGGGTCGCCGCCGTGATCGGCCCAGGCGGTCCGCCCGCCGACCACCGGGTGCTCGACCACGGTGAGGTCGCGGGCCGCAGCGAACGTGTCGATCACCGCCCGTGTGTGGGGGTTGAGCGCCCGTGACACCCACACCGTGGTGCGGCGGGTGGCGGCGACCGCCAGGTTCACCGCTTCGAGGCCCGCCGTCGGCCCGTCGTAGAGCGAGGCGTTGGCGACGGGGAGGCCGGTGACGATCGACACCATCGACTGGTACTCGAACAGCGCTTGCAGCACACCCTGGGCGACCTCTGCCTGGTACGGGGTGTAGGACGTGACGAACTCGGGCCGCAGGGTGAGCGATCGCACCACCGGCGGGAGGTGGTGGTCGTAGATCCCGCCGCCGGCGAAGCACACGAGGTCGCTGCGGTTTCGAGCGGCCAGCGTCGCGATGGCGTCCATCACCTCCGGCTCCGAGAGCGGCGCCGGCAGGTCCAGGTCGCCGTCGACCAGCACCTCGGCCGGCAGGTGGGCGAAGAGGTCGGCCGGGTCGGAGAGGCCGATCCGATCGAGCATGCGGGCGACGTCGTCGTCGGTGTGGGGGGTGAAGTCCATTCAGCGCTCCAGGAAGGGTGGGTCGGTGCGGCGGGCGACGACCGTGCGGCCCCGGATGTCGACCTCGATCGTGTCCCCGTCGGCCGGCGGCGGGGCCAGGTACGCGAGGCCGATCCCCACGCCGAGGGAGGGGCTGAAGTTCCCCGACGTCACGGCCCCGGCGGCGTCGGCGGTGCGGACGGGATGACCGTGGCGCGGGATCGTCCGGTCGTCGAAGGCGAACCCCACGAGCCGCTTCGGCAGCCCCTCGGCGCGCTGGCGCTCCAGCGCGTCGCGCCCGACGAAGTCGTGGTCCCAGTCGACCACCCATTCGAGATCCGCCTCGAGCGGGGTCGTGGACTCGTCGAGATCGTTGCCCCACAGGGGGTAGCCCATCTCGAGCCGCAGGGTGTCGCGGGCGCCGAGGCCCGCCGGCACGGCGCCGGCGTCCGTCAGCGCCGCCCACAGCTCGGGCCCCGCCGCTGCGGGAGCGATGATCTCGCCACCCGGCTCCCCCGTGTACCCGGTGCCGGCGACGACGAGTTCGTGGCCCCTCCAGTCCGCGCGCTCGCAGGCGAAGCGGCGGGGCCGGCGGCCGAGCACGTCCTCGAGCAACCCGGGCGCGTCGGGGCCCTGCACCGCGAGGAGCACCGTCGTGGCCCGGGTGTCGGCGATCGACGCCCCGGCGGGGAGATCTGCCGCGAAGCGGTCCCGTACCCGGTCGTGGTTGGCGCAGTTGGGGAGCACGACGGTCTCGTCGGGGCCGAGCCGCCACACGATGATGTCGTCGACGACCCCGCCGCGCTCGTTCAGGAGCATCGTGTACTGGCAGCGTCCGGGGTCGACCTGCGTGACGTCGTTGGACAGGAGCCGGCGGAGGAGCTCCACCGATCCCTTCCCTGCGAGGTCGAACCGGCCGAGATGGCTGACGTCGAAGATCCCGCACGTCTCGCGGACGGCCCGGTGCTCGGACAGGGTCCCCTCGTACTGGACGGGCATGGACCAGCCACCGAAGTCGACGAACCGCGCTCCGAGACGATCGTGGACGTCGTGGAGCGGTGACGATGTCGGGGCGGAGGCGGTCACGGCTCCGAGACTAGCGGCGGCCTCCCGGCGGCCCGTCAGGAGATGGCCGCCTCCTCGCCGAGGTTGACGATCTGGGGCGGGCCGGGGATGCGTGTCGGCGCGGGGGCCTCGGTCTCGTCGCCCTCGGGGGTCTCGAGCCCGTACTTCAACAGGAGGTGGAGGTAGTCACGCTGATAGAAGATCTTGCACGCGATCTCTGGGTGCACCTCGCCGAGGCGCCGCACCTTCCGATTCTTCTTCGTGACGAGCTTCTGGTTCATCGTCGTGATCTCGATGAAGACGTCCTCGTCGGGGAGGTAGAAGTCCGGCGTGAAGAACTTGACCGGCTCGCCGGTCTCGTCGTCGAACTCGATGGGGAACGACCGGGGCTCGTACTCCCAGTCGATCCCGTAGAAGTCGAGGAGCCGCGCGAACTGTCGTTCGCTCGGGTGCGCGAAGTCGACGGAGTCGGCCGGGTGCTGGAGGTGTGTGGTCACGCCCGGGGTCAGGCCTCCACGGTCGAGGCGACGTCGGGCACGACGTCGAGCGCCGGCCGTTCCTCCTCCGGGAAGAGCCGGTGGATCTCACCCTCCAGCTCCTCCTGGACCGGGCCCACGGCGATGCCGAACACGCCCTGGCCGCGCCGGAAGACGTCGACGACCTCGTCGGGGCTGTGGGCGGCGTAGATCGTGTGACCGTCGCTCAGCAGCGTCACGTCGGCGAGCGGCCGCTCGCTCTGCAGCTGGGCGCGGAGGATGTCCATGGCCTGGCGGATCTTCTTCAGGCTCATGCCCGCGTCGAGCAGGCGCTTGACCACCCGGAGCTGGACGATGTCGGTGAAGGAGTAGAGGCGTTGGGAGCCCGAACCGTGGGCCGTCTGGATGGACGGCGTCAGGAGGTCGGTCCGCGCCCAGTAGTCCAGCTGCCGGTAGGTGATCCCCACGATGGAGCAGACCTGTGGGGCTCGGTAACCCTGTTCCTGTGTCGTCACGACCGCGCTCACTTCCCCCGCAGCTTACACCGCGGTAATTCCCCGTCCCGAACTACTGCCGTGAAACTAAACGCACCCGCGGCGGGTTGTCAACAACCCCTGTGGATAACGCGCTCCCCCGTCGCCCGAGCGGCGCGCCGGACGTCACCCGCCGGCGAGTTGGCGGAGGTGCTCGAGCTGTTCGGGATTCCCCATGCCGATGAGCGTCTGGCCGGTGGTGAACGCGTGGGTCGGCTCGGGGTTGAAGATCAGGTGGCCGTGCTCGTCCTCGACGGCGAGGACGAGGGCCCCCGTCCGTTCGCGGATGCCCGAGTCGCGCAGGCTCTGGCCGGTGAAGGCGGCCGCGTCGCCGATCCCGATCTCCTCGATCCGGAGCTCCACCAGCTTGCCGTGGAGGATCAGGTCGACGAACTCCTCGAGCTGGGGCTGGCTGGCGAGGGCGGCGAGACGCTGCGCACCGACCACCTGTGGGGCCACCACCCGGTCGGCGCCGGCGAGCTTCAGCTTCTGCTCCGACGCCAGCTCGGAGGCCCGGGCGATGATCGACAGGGCCGGCCGGCGCGTCTTGGCCGACAGGACGATGACGAGGTTGTCGGCGTCGGACCGGACGCAGGCGACGAGCGAGCGGGCCCGGTCGATGCCTGCCGCGGCCAGCACGTCGTCGTTCGTCGCGTCGCCGGTGACCATGAGGACGCCGTCGTCGGCGGCCTTCTGGACGAGTTCCTCGTCGGCCTCGATGACGACGGTGGGGGTCCCCTCGTCGACGAGCGCCCGCCAGACCTGGGATCCGACGCGCCCGAAGCCGCAGACGATGACGTGGTCGGAGACCTTGTCGACCTCGTTCTGCATGCGTCGCTCCCGCCATCTCCCGCCGAGGAAGCGCTCGAGACCCAGCTCCAGCGCCGTTCCGGCAGTGTAGAGAGTGGCACCCACACCGAACACGATGATGAAGATCGTCAGGATGCGTCCGCCGGTCGAGAGATCGACGACCTCGCTGAAGCCCACCGTGGACACGGTGATGAGCACCATGTACGCGGCCTCGAGGAAGGTCGAGTCCTCGACGATCATGTATCCGACGGTGCCGACGGCGGACACGAAGACCAGCAGGGCGACCGCTGCGTAGAGGCGGCGGGCCTGCGTCATGTCAGGTCGAACGGAAGTCCTCCGGATCCACGGACTCGAGGAAGTCGCGGAACCGTTCGACCTCGTCCTCCTCGTCCTCGTCCCGGATCTCGACGCCGGCCTCGTCGAGCACCGACGGGAAGACGAAGAGCGGAGCCTCCGTGCGGGCGGCGAGGGCGATGGCGTCCGAGGGACGCGAGGAGACCACGATCTCGTCGCCGTTGCGGCCGAAGACCAGGTCGGCGTAGTAGATGCCGTCGCGCAACTCGGTCACGACCACCCGATCGACCGTGGCCTCCAGGGCCTCGACACTGAGGCGGAGCAGGTCGTGGGTGAGTGGTCGCTGCGGCTCGACCCCCTCCAGCGCGAAGGCGATGGCCGTCGCCTCGCCCGCACCGATCCAGATGGGGAGGAATCGCTGGCCGCCCATCTCCCGCAGGAGCACGATCGGCTGGTTGGTCGGCAGCTCGATGCGCACCCCGACGAGCTCGACGCGGATGCCTTCCTCGCTCATGGGAGCAGCCTATCACCGGCGTCTTCGAAGACTCCGGCGGCCACGCCGAGGGGGTCGTCACGCATCGCAGCGAGGTCGAGGACGGCCCACAGCTCGTTCGTGTTCCGGAACCGACCCTCCCAGTCGAGGCCGTACCCGACGAGGAACTCGTCGCCCACCTCGAAGCCGCGGTACCGCAGGGGCACGTCGACGATGCGCCGCTGGACCTTGTCGACGAGGGCCACCGTCTCCAGGGACGCCGGCTCTCTGGTCTCGAGCAGGCCGAGGAGGTACGAGAGCGTGAGGCCGGTGTCCACGATGTCCTCCACGACGATCACGTCTCGCCCGGCCAGCGACGTGCCGCTGTCGACGGCGATACCGACCCGGCCCCGGTCGCCGAAGCGCGTCAGGCCGAGGAAGTCGATGTCGATGCCGGGCGGGAGATGGCGCGAGAGGTCCGCCGTGAAGGGGACGGCCCCCTTGAGGACGCCCAGGAGGAGCGGTTCCCGGCCGGCGTAGTCCGCGGCGATCTCCGCTCCGAGCTCGGCGACGCGTCCCTGGTGGGTGGCGGCGGCCACGACCCGGGTGTTGGCGGGGCTCACGGGCGCCCCCCGCGGACCGACGGGAGGGGGGCGGCGGGCTGGGCGA